>JACRBD010000319.1 GCA_016234625.1 Caulobacterales bacterium
CCTGGCGGTATAGTCCACCAGCGGGATGACCCGGGCATAGTTGAGGCGGGCCGGCCCGATCACGCCGATCGCGCCCAGCACCTTCTGTCGGCCCGTCATATAGGGCGCCGCGATCACGGCGGAACCCGAAAGCGAGAAAAGACGCGTTTCCGCGCCGATGAAGATGCGTACGCCCTGGGCGTCGCGCACGCCGTCGAGCAAACCGATCAGCTGCTCCTTCTGTTCCAGGTCGTCGAACAGGCGCTGCACCTTGGCCAGGTCTCCGGCGGCGGCCGGGTCGTTGAGCAGGTTGGCCCGGCCGCGCACGATCAGGGCCCGGTCATTGCCCTCGCCGCCGCCCCAGGCGGCCATGCCGTCCTCCACCAGCCGGGCGGCGGTCTGGTCCAGCTCGGTGCGGGCCCGGTCCAGTTCGGCGCGGATTTCCAGCTGGGCCTGGGCCAGGGTTCGCCCGCGCAGCCGGCTGGCGAGGAAGTTGGACGCCTCCTGCAGGGCCGAGGGGGTCAGGCCCGGCGTCAGCCGCATCAGGCGGTTCTCGACCTGTCCGTCCTCGAAGACCATCACCGCCAGGGCCTGGTCGGGGCCGAGGGCGACGAACTCCACATGCTTGACCCCGGCCTCGCGCACCGGGCTGACGACCATGCCCGCCCCGCCGGCCAGGCCCGACAGGATGGCGCTGGCCTCGTTCAGCGCGTCGTCGAAGTTGCGGCCGTGCGGCGACAGGCGGGCGTCGATCTCGCGCCGCTCGGCTTCGCCGACATCGCCGACCTCCAGCAGGCCGTCGACGAACAGGCGCAGGCCCGCGTGGGTCGGCAGCCGGCCGGCGCTGGTGTGGGGGGAGTCGAGCAGGCCCAGCACGGCCAGGTCCTGCATGGTGTTGCGGATCGAGGCCGGCGACAGCTGCACCCCGCCGCGGGACAGGGTGCGCGAGCCGACCGGCTCGCCGGTCTCCAGGTAGCTCTCCACGATCCGCCTGAAGATGTCCCGCGCGCGGTCATCCAGATCGGTCAGACTCGGGGTGCGGCTGGGGCCGCCGGTGAGGATGGGTGTCATACGCTGTGGCTCAAGGCCGTGGACGACCTGTCGGCGACAGGATAAGCGGCGCCTGCCCGCGCGCAACCCGTGCGCCGTTCAAAGAGACTTCGACCATGCGACCTTCCGAGCGCGCGCCCGACCAGATGCGCACCGTGACTCTCGAGACCGGGGTCAATCGCTATGCGGAAGGCTCCTGCCTGGTGACCTTCGGCCACACCAGGGTGCTGGTCACCGCCAGCGTCGAGGACGGCGTCCCGGGCTGGATGCGCGGCAAGGGCGCCGGCTGGGTCACGGCCGAGTACGGCATGCTGCCCCGCGCCACCCACACCCGCGGCCGCCGCGAGGCCGCCCAAGGCAAGCAGTCGGGTCGCACCCAGGAGATCCAGCGGCTGATCGGCCGCTCCCTGCGGGCCGTGGTCGACATGAGGGCGCTGGGCGAGCGGCAGATCCAGATCGACTGCGACGTGGTCCAGGCCGACGGCGGCACCCGCACCGCGGCGATCACCGGCGCCTGGGTCGCCCTGCGTCTGGCCACCCGCTACCTGCTGGAAGAGGGGGTCATCAAGACCGACCCGATCCTCGACCAGGTGGCGGCCGTGTCCTGCGGCGTGCATCAGAATCTGGCCGTGCTCGACCTCGACTACGAGGAGGATTCCTCGGCCGAGGCCGACTCCAACTTCGTCCTGACCGGCAATGGCGACATCGTCGAGATCCAGGCCACCGGCGAGAAGCGCGGCTTCACCCGCGCGGAGTTCGAGGCCCTGTTCGGCCTGGCCGAAAAGGGCATCGGCGAGCTGTTCGCGTTGCAGCGGGCGGCGGTGGGGTAGGCGCCGGGGACATGTACCGCCTTCGGTACGTGTCCCCTATCCGAGCCCCCGATTGGGGGACACGTACCGGCTGCGCCGGATACATGTCCCCGCTAAGCCCCGCCGTAAGCATCCTCGTCATCCTCCAGCTCCATGCCGGGGCCCGGTTCGAAGATGACGATGTCGCCGGGCTGGCACTGCAGCTCGCGGCAGAGGGCGTCGAGGGTCGAGAAGCGCAGGGCGCGGGCCTTGCCGGTCTTGAGGATCGACAGGTTGGCGATGGTTACGCCGACGCGATCGGCCAGCTCGGTCAGCGACATCCGTCGCTCCTGCAGCATGCGGTCGAGCGTGCAACGAATGGCCATGTTTGCGCTCCCGCCCTAGATCGTCAGTTCGGCTTCGTTGCGCAGGCGGGCGCCTTCACGAAACACCTCGGCCAGGACCAGCACCACCAGCACGGAGAACCAGGCGGTGATGTTGAACCCGTCCAGGTTCCAGCTGAGGTCCGGCGCGATGGCCAGCAGCATGGCGTTGAGCAGATAACGGCCAAGCTCCATGGCCGCCAGGACGAAGCCGATCAGCCTCAGCCGCCGGATGTTCTCGGGATGGAAGGGGTCGCCGGCCGTCAGGGTGGCGAACACCATCCGCAGCCGGCTCAGAATGGCCAGCAACGATCCCAGGTAGAAGATGCCGTAGAGGCCCAGCGTCGCGGCCAGGGCGGCGAGCCGGCCGAAGGAGACGTCGCCCTCGAGGCGCAGCTTGGTCGCGGCCTGCTGGAACGCCTCAGGCACGAACCCGTAGGCCAGCAGCGCGACCACCGTCAGCAACGCGCCGCCGCCCAACGCGGCGATGATGATGAAATACGCCACGTCCAGAATGATCTTCAGGAAGCTCGAAACCGAGCCCGGTCCCAAAGCGCGCATGGCGAATCCCCCGTAATAACTTTCCGGTCCATATCACCCGGATCCCGCCGGCCGCTTTCAACCCGGGCTTCCCTCGCCGAACCGGTGCGCGAGGCGCCGGTTGGGGGAGAGAAGCCGCGGAGCGGCCGGCGAGGATGCCCTGATCGGGGCCCTCATAAAAGGGCGCCGATCAGAACGAGTGAGCGACAAACAGCACCGCCGCCAGGGGCAGGGCCGCCATCAGGGCGCCGTTCACGAAGGTCATCGCGATCTTGTCGATGAGGTTGGTCATTTTTTGCGCGGACATGAGTCCCTCCATTATGTTGCAGTGCGAAACGAACCTGGACCCTTCCACGTCCGGCGGGCGGGTTTGTTGTTCCGTCCACAACCTCAAACTAGGTATTTGCCGTTCTTCGATCAAGGAAGTTATCGATAAACGATATTAAACTTGCGTAACATCATTACGCGACCGTAATGCAGTGCAGCATGGAATTCGCGCGCTTGCGCCGGGGCGACATCGGGGCGAGGAAGACCCCAGCGAAAGGACACTCCCATGCCGCTGATCCTCAAGGCCGGAACCACCCTGGTCGCCGCCACCCACAATCCCGGCAAGGCGAAGGAACTGGTCGCCCTGCTCGACGGCCGGTTCGAGATTCTCGCGGCCGGAAGTCTCGGCCTGCCCGAGCCGGACGAGACCGAGTCGACCTTCACCGGCAACGCCCTGCTCAAGGCCCGGCACGCGGCGCGGCAGAGCGGCCAGATCGCCATCGCCGACGACTCCGGCCTGTCGGTGGCGGCGCTGGAAGGCTCGCCCGGCATCTTCTCCGCCCGCTGGGCCGGACCGTCGAAGGACTTCGCCGCGGCCATGAACAAGGTCGAGGAACGGATCATCGAGACCGGGTCGCAGGACCGTTCGGCCTGGTTCACCAGCGCCCTCGCCGTGGCCTGGCCCGACGGTCCCGCCGTGGTGGTCGAGGGCCGGGTCGATGGCCAGCTGGTCTTCCCTGGTCGGGGCGACCGCGGCTTCGGCTACGACCCGATTTTCGTCCCCGAAGGCTACAGCCTGACTTTCGGCGAGATGGACCCTGCCGGGAAGGACGCCATCAGCCACCGCGCCCGGGCGTTCGAGAAGCTGAAGGCCGCCCTGTTTTGACCGATCCGCAGGCGCTGGGCGTCTACGTCCACTGGCCCTACTGCGCAAAGATCTGCCCTTACTGCGACTTCAACGTGGTGCGCGACCGCAGGCAGGCCGAGCAGGCCGACCTGGCCGACGCCATCCTCGCCGACCTGGAAGCCCAGCGGACCCTGACGGGGCCCCGGCGGCTCGTGTCGGTGTTCCTCGGCGGCGGCACGCCCTCGCTGATGGACCCACAGAGGGCCGCCGACATCGTCGCCACGGCGCGCCGGCTTTGGGAAGCCACGCCCGATCTCGAGGTCAGTCTGGAGGCCAACCCCACCGATGCGGAAGCCGGACGGTTCGGGGCCTTCAGGGCCGCCGGCGTCACCCGCCTGTCGCTGGGCCTGCAATCCTTCGACGACGAGGCCCTGAAATTCCTCGGCCGCAACCATGACGCGGCCGAGGCCCGCCGGGCGGCGACCCTCGCGGCGCGGACCTTCCCGCGCCTGTCGGTGGACATGATCTACGCCCTGCCCGGCCAGACCGTCGCCGCCTGGACCGACCAGCTGCGGGCGGCCATCGCCCTCGGCGCCGAGCATGTCTCGCCCTACCAGCTGACCATCGAGGCGGGCACGGCCTTCGACCGCGCGGTGGGTCGCGGACAGTTCAAATCGGCCGACGATGAGACCGGCGCGGCCCTTTACGCGGCTACCCAGTCGGTGCTCGAAGCCGCCGGGTTCGAGGCCTACGAGGTCTCCAACCACGCCCGGGGCGCGGCGGCCCGCTCGCGGCACAACCTCGTCTACTGGCGCGGCCAGGACTATGTCGGCGTCGGCCCGGGGGCCCACGGGCGGCTGGCCCTGCATGGCGTCCGCACGGCGACGGAGGCGGCGCGCAAGGTCGGCGACTACATCGGTCAGGTGCGGGAAACGGGCCTGGGCTTCCGCGATCCGGAGGCGTTGTCGCCGGTCGAGGCGGCCGAGGAGCGGCTGCTGATGGGGCTGCGGACTTATGAGGGGGTGGGCATTGAAGAGCTGGCGGCGCTGGGGCTGACGGCTAGTCATCCGGCGGTGGCCGGCCTGGTCGAGCAGGGGCTTCTGGCGGAAGACCCGCAACGGCTGCGCGCCACGCCGGCGGGTCGGTTCGTTCTGGATGGCGTGACGCGGGCGCTGATCGTCGGCGCCAGCTAGCGCCAGGCAACGACTTCACTGTCATCCCGGCCGCAGCGGAGCGGAGAGCCGGGACCCAGATTCGGCTTCAGGTCCGGTGGCCGAGATTCAATCTGGGTCCCGGATCGACCCTGCGGGTCGTCCGGGATGACAGCAGAGAGGTCGTCGCTGGTCTTACCCCATCGTCGGAATCACAAAGCTTGAGTCGCCGACATCGCCTTCGGGCCAGCGGGCGGTGACGGTCTTGACCCTGGTCCAGAACTTCACGCCCTCCATGCCGTGCTGGTTGGTGTCGCCAAAGGCGCTGCGCTTCCAGCCGCCGAAGGTGTGGTAGGCGACCGGCACCGGAATCGGCACATTGATGCCGACCATGCCCACCTGCACGCGGGATGCGAACTCGCGGGCCGCCCGGCCGTTGCGGGTGAAGATGGCCACGCCGTTGCCGTACTGGTGCTTTGAGGGCAGGTCGACGGCCTCCTCGAAGGTCTCGGCGCGGACCATCTGCAGGACCGGTCCAAAGATCTCCTCGTGGTAGGTCTTCATCCCGGGCCTGACCCCGTCGAAGAAGCTCGGGCCGATGAAGAAGCCGCTCTCGTAGCCCTGCAGCCTGAAGTCGCGGCCGTCGACCACCAGCTCGGCGCCCTCGTCCTTCCCGATCTGGATGTAGTCGGCGATCTTCTGGCGGTGGGCGGCGCTGACCACCGGGCCGTACTGGGCCTCGGCGTCATTGCTGACCCCGACCTTGAGGGTCTCGATCTCGGCGACCATCCGCTCGCGCAGTTCGTCGGCGATCTTCTTACCCACCGGCACCACCACCGGCAGCGCCATGCAGCGCTCGCCGGCCGAGCCGAAGGCCGCGCCCGACAGGTCCTTGACCACCTGGTCCAGGTCCGCGTCGGGCAGGACGATGCCGTGGTTCTTGGCCCCGCCCATGGCCTGGACGCGCTTGTTGTGCAGCGTGCCCTGACTGTAGACGTAGTGGGCGATGTCGCTGCTGCCGACGAAGCTGACGGCCTTGATGTCCGGGTGTTGCAGGATGGCGTCGACGGCGACCTTGTCGCCATGCACCACGTTCAGCACCCCGGCCGGGGCGCCGGCCTCCATCATCAGCTCGGCCAGCCGCACGGGGACCGAGGGGTCCTTTTCCGACGGCTTGAGGATGAAGGTGTTGCCCACCGCGATGGCCACCCCGAACATCCACATCGGGATCATGGCCGGGAAGTTGAACGGGGTGATCCCCGCCACCACGCCCAGGGCCTGGCGCATGGAATAGACGTCGATGCCGGGGCCCGCGCCCTCGGTGTACTCGCCCTTCAGCACATGGGGGATGCCGCAGGCGAACTCGATCACCTCCAGCCCGCGCTGGATGTCGCCCTTGCTGTCGGCGATGACCTTGCCGTGCTCGGCCGACAGCATCTCGGCCAGGTCCTGCATGTTGGCCTCGACCAGCCGCTTGAACTCGAACATCACCCGCGCCCGGCGCTGGGGGTTGGTCGCCGACCAGGCCGGGAACGCCGCCTGCGCCGCCCGCACCGCCATAACGAGCTCGCCGGTCGTGGCCAGCTGAACCCGCGCCTGCACCTCGCCGGTGTTGGGATTGAATACCTCCCCGTACCGTCCGGACGCCCCCTCAAAGGCCGAGCCGTTCACGAAATGGCGGATCTCCCGCATGGCGTTCTCCCGGACGTGCAGTAAGGCGGGCGTTCTATGCCTTCCGGGAGGTCGGGGCTAGATGGGGGGCCTCGACAGAGTGTTCATTCCTCTCCCGCGAGGGAGAAGCGGGCCATGCGGAGCATCGTGGAGAGGGAAGCGCCGGTGGCGGCCCGTGAATGCGCCGCGTCGGCCATCCTCACGGCGGACCCGCCCTGATGTCTTGATTGCCAGTGTTGCTCCGGCGGACGGCCTGCTCAAGGACCGCTTCGCGGCCGCGCAGCGGCGACCCCGAAGGGGTCGTCCTTGACCAGGACGACCGTCCGGAGCGCATCATTCCATCAAGGCCAAGGGGCAATTTGTCATCTGGTCGGATACGGGCCCCTTGAGAGCTCGCCGCCAGGCCGGATTGCGCATTGAGCCTGTGCCGATAGACTCGCGCTCATGGCCGATGACGCGACCATCCTCCCCGCCCAGACCGCTGCCACTCGAGGCGGACACATCGTCGATGTGCTGATCGAAGAGCGGGCGCCCAAACTCTCGCGGTCCGCCGCCTGGCCGCTGGTCCGGCCGCTGCTTTACCGGCTGCTGGGCTACGGCAAGGCCCGGGCCATGGCCGACGCCATCGCCCCCATGGGCGGCAAGGCGGCGATGGACTTCGTCTCCGACCTGCTGTCGATCGATGTGCGGGTCAGCGGCCTGGAGCATCTGCCAGGGCAGGGGCGGCTGATCATCGTCGGCAACCATCCCACCGGGATCGCCGACGGGGTGGCGGCCTATGACGCCCTGAAGGCGGCGCGGCCGGACATCATCTTCTACGCCAATTCAGACGCCCACCGGGTCTGCGCCCGGTTCGACGAGTCCCTGATCCCGGTGGAGTGGGTCGCCGCGAAACGCACCCGCGAGCGCACCCGCCTGACCCTGACCATGACCCGCGAGGTGATGGAAGCCGAGCGCGCCCTGATGGTCTTCCCGGCCGGTAAACTGGCCCGGCGCAGCCCCGATGGGGTGCTGACCGACCCGGTCTGGATGCCCACGGCCCTGTCGGTGGCGGCGAAGTACGAGGCCCCCGTGGTCCCGGTGCACGTGGCCGGTCCCTGGGCGACCCTGTTCCATTTCTTCGACCGTTTCTCGCCGGAGCTGCGCGACATCACCCTGTTCCATGAGCTGCTCAACAAGACCGGCAGCCGTTTCCACGTCACGATCGGCCGTCCAATCGCGCCGGACGCGCTCGATCCCGACGCCGCCGTCGCCAGCGCGGCGATCAAGGCCTATGTGGAGTGGGTGCTGCCCCACCGCCCCGATCAAGCCTTCGCATGACGCCCCCCATCGAGATCGCCCTGCCGGACGAGGCCGCCACGTCGCGGCTGGGCGCGGCCCTGGCCGGGGTGCTGCGGGACGGCGAGGCCATCTGCCTGTCGGGCCCCCTCGGCGCAGGCAAGTCGACGCTGGCCCGGGCGCTGGTGCGGGCGCTGACCACGCCGGACGAGGAGGTGCCCAGCCCGACCTTCACCCTCGTGCAGTTCTACGAGGGCCCGGCCTTCCCGCTGGCCCATTTCGATCTCTACCGCCTGACCAGCTCCGACGAGGCCTTCGAGATCGGCCTGGACGAGGCGCTGGACGAGGGGGCGGTGCTGATCGAATGGCCGCAGCGCCTGGAGGGGCGACTGCCCCCCGACCGACTCGATATAGAGATCAGTCTCGAGGACGGGGGCCAGACGCGCCAGGCGCGGCTGACCCCTCACGGCGCATGGAAGGGACGGACGCTTGAGTTCTGAGCGGGAGGCCGCCAAGGCCGCTTTTCTGACGGCCAACGGCTACGGCGAAGCCCGCCGCCAGCTGATGAGCGGCGACGCCTCCACGCGAATCTATGAGCGGCTGCATCTGGCCGACGGGACCAGCCGCATCTTCATGGACCAGCCGCCCAGGGCCGAGACGCCGCCCTGCCCGCCGGACGCGACGCGGGAGGAGCGGATCGCGCTGGGGTTCAACGCCGCCTATCGCCTGGCGTCCGGACGAGTCGACGCCTTCGTCGCCTGCGCCCGCTATCTCAAGTCGCTGGGTCTCTCGGCGCCGGAGGTCGAGGCCTTCGACGCCGGCCAGGGCCTGGCGGTGCTGGAAGACCTCGGTGACGATCTCTATGCCGAGCACATCGCCAGCCGGGGCGATGAGGCCGAGCTCTATGACGCGGCCATCGACGCCCTGACCGTGCTGCACGCGGCCCGGCCGCCGGAGGTGCTGAACTTCGAGGGCGTCAGCTGGCCGCTGCTCAGCTATGACGACCTGGCCCTGGTCAGCGCCGCTGACCTGTTCACCCAGTGGCTGCCGAAACTGCGGCCGGCCTTTGCGCCCGACGCCGCGACCCTGGCCGAATGGGAAGCGTTGTGGAAGCCAATCCGCGCCCGGGCCGAGACCAGCGCCGAAGTGTTCTGCCACCGCGACTATCACGCCGAGAACCTGATCTGGCTGCCGGATCGCGAGGGGCCCGCCCGGGTGGGGCTGATCGACTTCCAGGACGCGGTGCGGGCCAACCGCATGTGGGACCTCTCCATGCTGCTGCACGACGCCCGGCGCGATGTCTCGCCCGAGCGGGAGGCGGCGGCGCTGGAGCGCTATTTCGCCGCCCATCCGGGGCTCGATCGCGAGCAGCTGCTGGCCGACTATCACGCGCTGGGGGCCCTGAACGTGGCCCGGATCATCGGCATCTTCGCCCGGCTAGTCGTGCGCGACGGCAAGCCGAAGTACGAAGGCTTCCTGCCCCGTCTATGGCGCTATCTCGACAGTTGCCTGGCCGACCCTTCCATGGTCGGCATGAAGGTCTGGTTTGACCGGCATGTACCGGTGGAGGCGCGGGCGTGACCGTTCCGAAGTCCGCCATTGTCCTGGCCGCGGGGCTGGGCACCCGCATGCGCCCCTTGACCAACGACCGGCCCAAGGCCCTGGTCGAGGTCGGCGGCAAGGCCCTGATTGATCACATGCTCGACCGGCTGGCCGAGGCCGGAGTCGAGCGGGCGGTCGTCAACGTCCATGCCTTCGCCGACGCGCTGATCAGCCATCTGGCGCGACGGGGGGGCGGACCGACGGTCGCGATCTCGGACGAACGCGCTCATCCCGAGCCGCTTGAGACCGGCGGCGGCATCAAATTCGCCCGCCAGCTCGTGGGCGACGCGCCGATCCTGGTGGCCAATATCGACAGCGTCTGGATCGAGGACGGCGAGCCGCCCGCGCGGGCCATCGCCGACCTCTGCCGGGGCTTCGAACCGGAACGGATGACCGCCCGGCTGATGCTCGCGCACATGGAGCGGACTTCGGGATTCGATGGCCCGGGCGACTTCTTCCTCGCCGATGACGGTCGATTGGAGGGACGCCGGTCGCGCGGCGCCCCGGCCGCGCCGCTCAATTACATGGGCGTCCATATCGTCGATCCGCGGCCAATCTACGCCCATGACCAGACCGCCTTCGGCCTGTTTCCCGGCGGCGCCGGCCTGTGGGGCGACTGGAGCGCCGCGGGCCGTCTGCACGGGGCGGTCATGGATGGCGACTGGATGCACGTCGGCGACCCTGTCGCCCGCGATCTGGCCGAAGCCCGGCTGAGCGAATGAGCCGGCTGTTCGAGCATCCGGCGCCCCGCTGGTTCTCGATCCCGGCGCATCGGCCGTTTCTCGACGATCTCGCCGCCGGGCTACTGGCGGCACTGCCCGAACCGGAAGCCCTGGCGGCCGCGGTGGTGTTCACCCCGACGCGGCGCGGCGCCCGGGCCCTGGCCGAGGCCTTTGTCGGCGCGGCGGGCGGGCGGGCGGTGCTGCTGCCGCAGATCCGCGCCATCGGCGACCTGGACGAGGGCGAGCCGCCGTTCGAACCGGGCGACCTGTCACTGGACATTCCCCCGGCCATCGACCCCCTGCGCCGCCGCTTCGAACTGGCCCGGCTGGTGGCCGAGCGCAAGGACCTCGGCCGGCACCTGGACGCCGCCGGCGCCCTCGAGCTGGCCGACGCCCTGGGCGGGTTCCTCGACAGCGTCCAGATCGAGGAGGTCGAGGACGGCGCCGACCGGCTCGACCGTCTGGTCGATATCGAGATGGCGGCGCACTGGCAGCGGTCGGCGGACGTGCTGCGCGTGGCCCTACAGGCCTGGCCGGCGCGGCTGGCGCAGATGGGTCTGGTCGACGTCACCTGGCGTCGGGTTCAGCTGCTCAAGGCCCTGGCGGCCCAGTGGACCGAGCATCCGCCGGCGCATCCGCTGATCGCCGCCGGCTCCACCGGCACGGCCCCCGCGACGGCCGACCTGCTGAAGGTCATCGCCGGCTGTCCGCGCGGGGCGGTGATTCTGCCCGGCCTCGACGAAGGGCTGGCCGACAAGGCCTGGGCCAGGGTCGATGACCAGCATCCCCAGGGCGCCATGAAGCGCCTGCTCGAACGGTCGGGGGTGACCCGCGACGCGGTGACGACCTGGCGGCCGGACGCCGATTCCGCCGGCCGCTGGCGGCGCCGCCTGATCAACGAGGCCCTGCGCCCCGCCGAGGCCACCGCCGACTGGCGCGATGTCCTGACCGACCTGCGGGTCGAGGGCGAAGCGGTCGGGGTCGATCCCCTCGTGGAAGGCCTCAAGGGCCTCTCGGTCATCGCCGCGCGGCAAGAGGAAGAAGCCGCCGACGTCTGCGCCCTGTTGCTGCGTGAGACCCTGGAGACGCCGGGCCGCACCGCCGCCCTGGTGACGCCGGACCTGGCCTTGGCGCGCCGGGTCAGCGCCCGGCTGGCCCAGTTCGGGGTGACCGCCGACGCCTCGGCCGGCGAGCCCATGGCGGGATTCCCGATCGGCATCCTCGCCCGGCTGATCGCCGACTGGGCGGTCGATCCGCTGTCGCCGGTCCTGTTGCTGGCGATCCTCAAGCACCCGCTGGTCGGGCTCGGCCGCGAGCCGGATGACCTCGCCGGGTCGATCCGGCTTCTGGAGACGCCGAAGGACAATACCAACGGCCGGTTCCGTGGTCCCCGAGCCGCCGACCGGCCCGCCCTGCTGGCGCGCCTGGCGGATTTGCCGGAAGCGACCGCCCTTGTGACGGACCTGCTGGCCGCCCTGGACCGGCTGTTCAACCTTTTCGGTGACGAACCCGCCCCTGTGCAGGCCGCCGCCCGGGGCCTCGCCGAGGCGCTGGAAGCCCTCGGCGGCCCGGCCGTCTGGTCCGGTCCGGCCGGGGAGGCGGCGGCGTCGCTGCTGTCGGGCCTGATCGCCAATGGCGAGGCGCTGCCGCCCGTCGGCCCCCGCGCCTTCGCCGATCTGGTCGGGGCGCTGCTGGACGGCGAAACCGTTCGGTCCGCCGGCGCGCCGCATCCCCGCCTGAAAATCCTCGGGGCGCTGGAGGCGCGGCTGCTGCGGGCCGACCGGCTGGTGCTGGCGGGGCTGGAGGACGGGACCTGGCCGCGCGGGGCGCCGATCGACCCCTTCCTGTCGCGACCGATGCGCGTGCGGATGGGCCTGCCCTCGCCAGAGCGCCGGCTGGGCCTGACCGCCCACGACTTCGCCCAGGCCGCCTGCTCGCCCGAGGTGATGATGGTCCACAGCCAGCGCCGCGAGGGCGCGCTGGCGGTTGAATCCCGCTGGCTCTGGCGGCTGCGGACCCTGACCCGGGGCGCGGGCATCGACCTGCCGTCGCGGCCGGAGGTGCTCGACTGGGCTCGTGCCCTGGACGCGCCCGGCCGCTACAGCCCGGTCAAACGCCCTGCGCCCAGACCGCCGCTCGAAGACCGGCCGACGCAGTTCGCCGTCACCCGCATCGAGGCCCTGACCCGCGATCCCTATTCGATATGGGCGCGCGATATCCTCAAGCTGTTCCCGCTCGACCGGCCCGACGAGCCGGTGGAGTCCAGGGCCCGGGGCACGGCGATCCACGCGGCCTTCGAGGCTTTCGCCGCCGCCTGGGCGAACGGCGAGCCCGAGGACGCCACGGGCCTGTTCGAGCGTCTCTATCTGGAAGCCCTGGTCGCCCAGGGCCTGCCCCCCGCCATGATGGCCCGCGAGCGCGCTCTGGCCCGGGAGGCCGCCCGCTGGGCCGCCGATTTGGAGCGGGACCGCCGGGCGGACGGCCGCGCGATCCACGTGGAACAGTCGGGCGAGCTGTGGCTCCCCGTCGGCGACCAGAAGATCAAGCTCACCGCCAAGGCCGACCGGATCGAGATCACCCCGGAGGGTCTGGGGCATGTGCTCGACTTCAAAACCGGGGCGCCGCCATCGGACAAACAGGTCAAGTCCGGCTTCTCGCCGCAGCTGACCCTGACCATGGCAATTCTGACGGCCGGAGGGTTCAAAGGGCTCAAGCCGTACGCCGGCGAGCTCACCTACCTGCGGGTCACGGGCCGCACGCCGCCGGGTGAGGTGATCGTCTGCAAGACGGCGGGCGAGGAGAGCAACCAAGCGGCGGCAAACGCCTACGAAGGGGCGATTCGCCTGCTCGAAGCCTACCAGGACCCTGACCGCGGCTACCTCTCGCGCACCGCGCCGCAGTTCGTGAAGACCTGGGCCGGCGACTACGACCACCTGGCCCGGGTGTTCGAATGGTCCACCGGCGGCGACGGCGAGGCCGGCGAATGAGCGCGCCCGGCCTCCATGACCATTACCTACACCAGCGCCGGGCCGCCGATCCGGCGCTCAACGCCTTCGTCACCGCCAACGCCGGCTCGGGCAAGACCAAGACCCGGATCGACCGGGTGGCCCGGCTGCTGCTGCGCGAGGTCCCGCCGGCGGCGATCCTCTGCGTCACCTACACCAAGGCCGCCGCCGCCGAGATGCAGCGCCGCCTGTTCGAGGTGCTCGGCGGCTGGTCGGTGATGCCGGACGAAGAGCTGCAACGAAAGCTGGTCGACCTTGAGGGCGAAACCGGCGGGCCGCGCGACGCCCTGGCCCTGTCCCGCGCCCGCACCCTGTTCGCCAAGGCGCTGGAGACCCCCGGCGGGCTGAAGATCCAGACCATCCATGCCTTCTGCGAGAAGCTCTTGCGGCGGTTCCCGCTGGAGGCCCGGGTCTCGCCCGGCTTCACCGTCATGGACGACGCGGCGGCGGCCTGGATCGCCACCGAGGCCCGCGCCGCCGTCGCCCGCCACGCCTATGAGGTCGAGGGCGCGGTGGCCGACGCCTATGCCCGCCTGTCGGTGTCGCTGGACCACGACAGCTTCCAGCAGATGTTCGCCGCGTTCGAGCAGAAGCGCGACGCCATCGGCGGATACATCGCTCGCTGCGGCGGGTTCGGCGGGGTCCAGGCCGACGTCTGGAGGGTCTGCACCGGCGCCGACGAACCGACCAGCGCCGAGGCCGTCGAGGACGCCGCGCTGGCGGCGATCAATCCCCGCCTCTATCGCGAGGCCGCCGAGGTGTTGGCGCTCGGCACGAAGACCGACGTCAAATGCGCCCAGGGGCTGCGGTCCGTCACCGACCTGGCCAGCGTCCTGGCGGTGTTCTTCACGGCGAAGGGCGAGGGCACGCCACAGGCCTGGGTGGCCAGGACCTCCGGCCTGAAGTCGCACGAAGACCTGCGCATGGCCCTGCTCACCGAGCAGGAGCGGCTCGGCCAGGCTCGCGACCAGCTGCGGGCGGCGAAGGTCGCCGAGATGACCATTCAGGTGCTGGCGCTGGCCAGCGCCTACGGCGAAGCCTACCGCCGGGCCAAGCAGGATCGCGGGGCGCTGGACTTCACCGACCTGATCCTGCGGGCCAAGGAACTGGTCGCCGAGCGGCCCGACGCGGCCTGGGTGCTCTACAAGCTCGACAGCGGCATCGACCACATCCTGGTCGACGAGGCCCAGGATACCGCCCCCGAGCAGTGGGAGATCGTCCGCCAGCTGACGGGCGAGTTCTGGTCGGGGGCGGGGCTGCGCACCCTGGGCGCCGAGGCGCGGACCCTGTTCGTGGTCGGGGACGAGAAGCAGTCGATCTACAGCTTTCAGGGCGCCGATCCCCGGCGACTGCTCGATGAGACCCAGCGCTACATCGGCGACATCATCGAGGCCGGTCGGCCGGCCGAGGGGGTGCCGCTGCTGGTGTCCTACCGGTCGACGCCGCAGGTGCTGGCCTTCGTCGATACCCTGTTCATCGCGCCACAGACCCGCGAGGGCGTGCCGCCGCCGCGCGGCGAGGATGTTGTCAGCCACCAGGCCTTCCGCGCCGATCACGCCGGCTGTGTCGATCTCTGGCCACTGGAGCGGGAGGAGCCGGGCGAGGACCGTGAGGCCTGGGACGCGCCGCTGGACGAGGAGGCGGAGGCCTCGGCCAACCGCCGGCTGGCCCGCCGGATCGCCGCCGAGATCAAGGCCCTGGTGGCCCGGGGCGACGCCGTGTTCGACAAGGACGCCCGCCAATGGCGGCCGGCCCGGTTCGGCGACGTGCTGATCCTGGTCCGCCGCCGCAGGGTGCTGTTCGAGGAAATCATCCGCGAGCTGAAGAAGGCCATGGTTCCGGTGGCCGGGGCCGACCGGCTGACGCTGTCGGGCCACATCGCCTTCGACGACCTGATGGCCCTGGCCCGGTTCGTCCAGCACCCCGACGACGACCTGACCCTCGCCGGCCTGCTCAAGACGCCCTTCTGCGGTCTGGCCGACGACGACATCTACGCCCTGGCGAAAGACCGTAAGCCCGACAGTCTGTGGACGGTCCTGCAACAGCGGGCGGATGAGCGACCCGCCTGGACGGCGGCGCTGGCCTTCCTGCGGACGGCGCGAGACCTCGCCCGTCGGCATGCGCCGTTCGACTTCTACGCCCGGGTTCTGAACCTGACCGGGCCGAGCGGACGGTCCATGCGGGCGGCCATGCTGACCCGGTTGGGGGACGAGGCGGGTGATGTGCTGGACGAGTTCCTCGCCCGCACCCTGGCCGCCGAGGGCCGGGGCGTGCGCGACCTGGAGTCCCTGGCCGCCGCCTTCGTCGGGCTGAACATCTCGGTCAAGCGGGAGATGGATCCCGCCGCCGGCCAGGTGCGGGTGATGACCACCCACGGGGCCAAGGGGCTGGAGGCGCCGATCGTCTTCCTGCCAGAGACCACCCTGACCCGCACCGCGCGCGGCTCGCCCCTGCTGGAGACGGCGGAGGGCGGCTTCCTCTGGTCGGCCCGCATCGATGACGACTGCGCCGCCAGCGCCGCCGCGCGGACCCTGCGTGGCGAGAAGGAGGAACAGGAAGCCTGGCGCCTGCTCTACGTGGCCCTGACCCGCGCCCGCGACCGGCTGGTGCTGTGCGGCCGGATCGACGCCCGGACGAAGGACGAGAAGGTCGGCGGCTGGTACGCGGCCATGCGCGACGCCTTCGCCCACCCCGCCATCGCCGACCAGGTCCGGCCGGCGCGGACCGGCGAGATGGAGATCCAGCGCTTCGGCCCCGATCCCGAACCGCGGCCGGGCCCGGCCGCGCCAGCCGCGCCGCCGTCGGCCCTGCCCGACTGGGTTCGCCGGCCCGCGCCGGTCGAGTCGCCGGCCCTGCGCTACGCCTCGCCGTCGCAGGTCGCCGAGCGGGAGCAGGGCCCGGCTCCCTCGCCCCTGGACGCGCTGCAGGGGCTGGGTCGGTTCCGCCGGGGCGACCTGATCCACCGGCTGCTGCAGCTGCTGCCGGACGTGGTCGAGCCGGAGCGCCGCGCCGCCGCCGCTCGCATTCTCGACCGCGAACCCGATCTGACTCCCGGCCAGCGCGCGGAAATGACCACGGCCGCCTTCGGCGTGCTGGAGGATCCGGTGTTCGCCGACGTCTTCGGGCCGGGCAGCCGGGCCGAGGCGGCGATCGCCGGAACCTCATCACGGCTGCCGGCGGGCCTGGGCGTCTCGGGCCGGGTCGACCGGCTGCTGGTGACGCCCGACCGGGTGCTGGTGGTCGACTACAAGACCAACCGGCCGGCGCCGGCCCGGATCGAGGACGCCGATTTCGCCTACCGGGCCCAGATGGCCATCTATGCCGCCGTGCTCGGCGAGGTCTTTCCGGGGCGGCGGATCGAGGCGGCGCTGGTCTGGACCGATGGACCCCGGCTGATGCCGGTTCCAGAAAACATGATCGCGCGAACCCTCGACCAGCTTGCGTCAGGTCATTGATAGGGAACGGGGGCCAGCCTACATCGTTGGCTTGATCGACGCGCGCCAGGCGGCGCGACGAACGGGAGAATACCGATGAGCACCGTCAAGGTGACCGACGAATCCTTCGAGCGCGATGTGCTCCAGTCCGACAAGCCGGTCCTGGTGGACTTCTGGGCGGAGTGGTGCGGGCCCTGCAAGCAGATCGCGCCGGCGCTCGACCAGATTTCCGAGGAGCTGGCCGATCACGTGGTGATCGCCAAGGTCAACATCGAGGAAAGCCCGACCACCCCCTCGCGCTACGGCGTGCGCGGCATTCCGACCATGATGCTGTTCCGCGGCGGGCAGATGGCCTCGATGAAGGTCGGCGCCATGCCCAAGCAGAAGATCCTCGAATGGCTCAGCGAAGCCGGCGTCCAGGCGACGGCGGCTTAAACGCGCGCTCACAGTTTCCGGTTCGAAACGGCCCGGATGACGGAGAGCCCTTAAGACCTTGATGGAATTGGAGCTCCGGCGGTGGCCTGGTCAAGGACGCCCTTGCAGGGCCGCCGCTTCGCGGCCGCCGGAGGCGAACCTTGAGCAGGGTCCCCGGCCGGAGCAATACTGGCCGTCAAGACATCAGGGCGCGGTCCGCCTCAAGGACAACCGGTTGATCATCTGCGGCTACGTCGGCCAGGTGCTCTCCGACATCGCGAGCACCTCGCCCGCCAGATAGAGCGACCCACAGATGACAATGTGCGGCGGGGGTCCGTCCCCCGCCAGCACGGTCTCCAGCGCCTGCCGGGCGCCTTCACCCACCTCGGCCCGAAGCCCCGCCCGCGTCGCCGCCTCGACGAGGCGCCCGGGCGGGCTGGCTGCGTCCGCCTCGAACGGCACGGCGAGGATGCGCGGCTGAAGGCCCGTAAAGGCGGCGAAGAAGCCGTCCACGTCCTTGTTGGCCAGCAGGCCGCAGATCAGGGCCACGGGCCGGCCATCCCGCGCCGCCATGTCGCCGACCGTCCGCGCCAGGGCGGCGGCCGCGTGTGGATTGTGCCCGCCATCCAGCCACAGGTCGGCCCCGGCCGCCCGGGCCCGCTCGCCGAACGGCCCCCGGGTCAGTCGTTGCATCCGCGCCGGCCAGACGGCGGTGGCGATGCCGGCCGCGATGGCCGGCTCGTCGATCCGCGCCTCGCGCAGCTGCAGGGCGGCGACGGCGGCCAGGGCGGCGTTATCGATCTGGTGCGGGCCGGCCAGCGACGGCAGGGGCAGGTCGAGCAGCCGGTCCTCGAGCTGGATGACCATGCGACCGCGCTCGTTCCAGGCGTCGAACTCGACCCCCATGGCCTGCATCGGCGCGCCGAGCGCTTGGGCCCGCGCCTCGATGACGGCGAAGGCCTCGTCCGACTGGCGGCCGACCACCACCGGCGCGCCGCGCTTGATGATGCCCGCCTTCTCCCCGGCGATGCCGGCGATGCTGTCGCCGAGGAACTCGCGGTGGTCGTGGTCGACCGGTGCGATGACGCTGACCGCCGGTCGTTCGAGCACATTGGTGGCGTCGAGGCTGCCGCCCAGGCCGACCTCCAGCAGGCAGAGGTCGGCCTCGGCCTCCGAAAACGCCTGGAAGGCCGCGGCCGCAGTGATCTCGAAGAAGGTGATCGCCTCGCCGCCGTTGGCCCGCTCGACCCGCTCCAGCACATCCGCCAAGTGCTCTTCGGTGATCAGCGTCCCGGCCAGCCGCACCCGCTCGGCGAACCGCACCAGATGGGGCGAGGTGAACACGTGCACTCGCAGGCCCGCCGCCTCGGCGATGGCCCGCAGGAAGGCGACGGTGGAGCCCTTGCCGTTGGTGCCGGCCACATGAACCACCGGCGGCAGCCGGCGCTGGGGATTGTCGAGCGCCGCGCACAGCCTGTGCATCCGGCCCAGCGACAGGTCGATCAGCTTGGGATGCAATAGACGGAGCCGCTCGAGGGCGGCGTCGTGGGCGCGGAGGTGGTCGCTCATCGTGCGTCCTTCGACACGGCTTGGGGACTGGATTTCGTGTCCCTTGGGACATGATTTCCTGTCCCCGCAACTGAGTCAGCGGAAGGGGGGACAGCCAATGGGGTCCCAAGGGACACCAAAAGCAGTCCCCGGCTGAAGTCAGGCAGCCTTCGAACCGTTGCGACCCATCATCAGGGTCTTGAGGATCGAGCCCAGCACCACCGGCAGTTCGTGGCGCGGCACAACGCGGTCGACCATGCCCTTTTCAACCAGATACTCGGCGCGCTGGAAGCCCGGCGGCAGGGTCTCGCGGATGGTCTGCTCGATCACCCGCTGGCCGGCGAATCCGATCAGGGCGCCGGGTTCGGCGATATGGATGTCGCCCAGCATGGCGTAGCTGGCGGTGACCCCGCCGGTGGTCGGGTCTGTCAGCACCACGATGTAGGGCAGGCGGGCGCGCTTGAGCTCCTGGATCGCCAGGGTCGAGCGGGCCATCTGCATCAGGGACAGGGTCCCTTCCTGCATCCGCGCCCCGCCGGCGGCGGTGTAGACCACCAGCGGCGCCTGTTTCGCGATGGCGATGTGGGCGGCGGAGATGAAGGCCTCGCCGGCGGCCATGCCCAGCGAACCGCCCATGAAGGCGAAGTCCTGCACCAGGACCACGGTCTCGGTTCCGCCGACCGGGCCGGCGGCGATGGCCATGGCGTCAGGCTCGCCGGTCGCCTTGCGGGCCGCGGTCAGGCGGTCCTTGTAGGGCCGGCCGTCGGTGAAATGCAGCGGGTCCTCGGGGACCTTGGGCGTGTCGAAGGTCTCGAAGGCGCCGTCATCGAAGGTGTATTTGAAGCGCAGCTCCGGCCCGATGCGCATGTGCCGGCCGGCCGGGGTCACCCACCAGGCGGCTTCCAGATCGGGGCGGTAGATCATCTCCCCGGTGTCGGGGCATTTGACCCACAGGTTCTCGGGGGTCTCGCGCTTTACGAAGGCGCCGCGGACGCCGGGCGCGATCCGGGCAAGCCAGCCCTGACGCTCGCGCGCATTGCCCCGGGTCGGTTTGTCGTTCTTCGGGTCAGCCATCGCCATTGCTTCAAGCATCCCTGACTCGCGCCAAGCGCACAGCCTTAGCCAGCTCTGCCGCCTTGGAAAGAACTCTTTCAGTCACGTTTTCGTTCGACCCGCTGTTCAGGGCGCCTTCGATTTCATCGACCAGGGCCGATCCGACCACCACGCCGTCGGCGAGACGGGCGACTTCCGCCGCCTTTTCGGGCGTGCGGATGCCGAATCCCACCGCGACCGGCAGGCCGGACGCCGCGCGCAGTCTCTGCACAGGTTGGGCCACGTTGGCGGAGACAGCTTCCTTCACCCCGGTCACCCCGGCGACGGAGACGTAGTAGACGAACCCTGAGGTGCGCCGAACCACCGCCGGCAGGCGGGCATCGTCGGTGGTCGGGGCGGCCAGGCGGATCAGCGAAACGCCGACGGCGTCCAGCGCATCGGCGAGGGGATCGGCCTCCTCAGGCGGGCAGTCGACGATGATCAGGCCGTCCACGCCGGCCGCGGCGGCCTTGGCCGCGAAGGCCTCGAAGCCGTGGAACAGCACCGGATTCAGATAGCCCATCAGCACGATCGGGGTGGCGTCGTCCTGTTTGCGGAAGGCGGCGACCATGGCCAGCACGTCGGCCATCCTGGTCTTCGCCGCTAGCGACCGCTGGGCCGCGCGCTGGATCGTCGGGCCCTCGGCCATCGGATCGGAGAAGGGCATACCCAGCTCGATGATGTCGGCGCCCGCCGCCGGCAGCTTCGCCAGGATCTCGGACGAGACCCCGATGTCCGGATCGCCGGCCATGATGTAGGCGACGAACGCGGCGCGATCCTCGGCGGCCAGGGCCGCGAAGCGCTCGGTCAGACGGTTGCGGGTCAAATCGACATCCCCAGGGCGTCGGCGACCGTGCCCACGTCCTTGTCGCCCCGGCCCGACAGGGTCATGACGATGATCCCGTCCTTGCCGACCTCTTTGGCGACTTCCGGCAGCTTGGCGATGGCGTGCGCGCTTTCGAGGGCCGGAATGATGCCCTCCAGCTTCGCGCAGAGGGTGAAGGCTTCCAGCGCCTCGGCGTCGGTGCAGGTCAGGTATTTCGCCCGGCCGACATCGTGCAGCCAGCTGTGCTCGGGACCGATGCCCGGATAGTCGAGGCCGGCGCTGATCGAATGGGCGTCGAGGATCTGGCCGTCGTCGTCCTGCAGCAGATAGGTCTTGTTGCCGTGCAGGACGCCGGGCTTGCCGCCGGTCAGGGAGGCGGCGTGCTTGTCGGTCTCCAGCCCGTGGCCCGAGGCCTCGACGCCGAAGATCTTCACGCCCTCGTCGGCGAGGAAGGGGTGGAAGGTGCCGATGGCGTTGGACCCGCCGCCGACACAGGCGACCAGGGCGTCGGGCAGGCGGCCCTCGGCTTCCAGGATCTGTTGCCGAATCTCCAGGCCGATCACCGACTGGAAGTCGCGGACCATGGCCGGATAGGGGTGCGGACCGGCGGCGGTGCCGATCATGTAGTAGGTGTCCTCGACGTTGGTCACCCAGTCGCGCATGGCCTCGTTCATGGCGTCCTTGAGCGTCCCGGCCCCGGACGTCACCGGTCGCACCTCCGCGCCCAAGAGGTTCATGCGGAAGACGTTGGGCTTCTGCCGCTCCACGTCCACCGCGCCCATGTAGACGACGCAGGGCAGGCCGAAGCGGGCGCAGACGGTGGCGCTGGCCACGCCGTGCTGGCCGGCGCCGGTCTCGGCGATGATGCGGGTCTTGCCCATCCGCATGGCCAGCAGAATCTGGCCCATGCAGTTGTTGATCTTGTGCGCGCCGGTGTGATTCAGCTCCTCGCGCTTGAAGTAGATCTTCGCCCCGCCGATGTGGGCGGTCAGGCGCTCGGCGAAATACAGCGGGTTGGGCCGGCCGACATAGTGTTTGAGGAAGCCGTTCAGCTCGCCCTGGAACGCCGGATCGGCCTTGGCGGCCTCGTAGGCGCGGTCAAGCTCAAGCACGAGCGGCATCAGGGTCTCGGCCACATAACGTCCGCCGTAGTCGCCGAAGCGTCCCTGGGCGTCCGGGAAGGCGGACCAGTCGTTGGGCTTGGAAGGGGCGTTCACGGCGTCAGACAACTCAGGCGC
Organism: Caulobacterales bacterium; assembly: GCA_016234625.1. Taxonomy (GTDB): domain Bacteria; phylum Pseudomonadota; class Alphaproteobacteria; order Caulobacterales; family Caulobacteraceae; genus Caulobacter. The sequence continues at coordinate 21,836 of JACRBD010000319.1, forward strand.
GGCGGACCGCCTCCAGAAAGGCCGAAATCAGGCCGGGGTCCTTTATCCCCGGGCCGCGCTCCACGCCAGAGGAAACGTCCGCGAACGGCGCGCCGGACTGGCGCAGGGCCTCGCCGACGTTCCACGGATCGAGGCCCCCGGCGAGCAGGTAAGGCCGCGCGAACCGGCGTCCGGAGAGCAGGGTCCAGTCGAACGCCTTGCCATGGCCGCCCGGCATGGCGGCGTCCGGCGGCGGTTTGGTGTCGAACATCAGATGCTCGACGACCGATTCGAAGGCCCGGGCCGCGTCGATGTCCGGCGCCTCGGCGACCGGCAGGACCTTGATCACGCCGGCTCCGGCGCGCGCGGCGATCTCCCGGGCCCGGGACGGCGTCTCCTTGCCGTGCAGCTGGATCAGGTCGGGTTTGAGCGTCGCCATCAGCCGGTCGATCAGGTCATCGTCGGGATCGACGGTCACCGCCACGATCGTCGCCTTGCCGCGAATCGGCGGGGCCAGTCGGGCGGCGGCCTCGGGCGCGATGAAGCGCGGGCTGGGCGGGAAGACGTTGAAACCCAGGAACGCCGCGCCGCCGTCCAGCGCGGCCTGCACGGTTTCGGGCGTCGACAGGCCGCAGATCTTGGTCCCGGCCATGACGGCGTCAGTCGGCGTTGAGCCGCTCGCGCAGTTCCTTGCCGCTCTTGAAGAAGGGCACATGCTTGCCCTTGACCGACACCGGCTCGCCAGTGCGAGGATTGCGGCCGGCCCGCGCGGGACGCGAGCGAACGGAAAAGGCCCCAAAGCCGCGCAGCTCGACCCGGCCGCCCTGTTCCAGGGCCACGGTCATCTTTTCCAGGATCACCCCGACCACGCGCTCGATGTCGCGCTGGGTCAGATGCGGATTCTCCGTGGCGAGCATGGCGATCAGCTCGGACTTGATCATTACGCTCCCCTGGCCCCGTCGTTAGCCGCCCGACCTTTGCCCAATCATTCCTGAGTCTTCAAGGGGTTGTCGGTCGTCGACGCATTAAGCTGGACGCAATGCCGTCATGAGAGGCTCGTTTTGGGTCCAGAATCGGGCCGCGTGACCAGGGTCTGCGTCAGTATGGACCGCGACAATGCCAAGCCCGCCGCCGGGGATCCGGCCCTGGAGCGACTTCGCGGACCGAAGATCGCCATCGCCCTGGCCGGAGCGTCGGGCCGCCCCCTGCAGGCGGCGGGTTTCCTCCGCCCTGTCATCGCCCTGAGCGAAGGCGCCCTGCGCGGGCGAGCGGGGACCTACGTTGTCACCGAACAACAGCCGGACGGCCGTCTGGCCCCCATCGTCCCCTCCGCCCTGAACGCGATCGATCAGGAGCGGCTCGATCTGGCGGTGATCGAAAGGGCCTTCGCCGTCGCCGAGCCGATGGCCCCGGGCGGGCGGCCGCCGCTGCTGGTCCTGCCGCTGTCCTGGTCGTCAGTGCGCAACAGCCGGATTCGTCGCAAGCTGTTGCGGGCGGCCGCCGAGGGGCAGGTCAGGCTGCGCAACCTGCCGGTCTGCGAGATCACCGGTATTGAGTCGGGCACGCCGCAGGCCGCCCTGCGCGAGGCGGCCGGCCAGCTTCAGCCAATCTTTCGGGGCGTGCTGGCCAGGGCCACGCCCAACCGCCGGGTGATCAGGGATTTGACCGACTGCGGCTTCACCGGCGCGACCGTCGAGGCGGCCGCCCTGGGCGACATCGAGGACGGGCCGGCCATGCTGCGCACCGTGCTGGCGTTGCAGAAGATCGGGCCAGGGGTGCTGGTGCACGCCGTCCGCTCGGTCGCCGGCCTGACGGCGGTGCGCGCCGCCGGCGCCAGCTGGGCCAGCCTGGACATCGTCCCCGGCGCGGCGGAGTCCGCCGGCCTCGCCGCCCATACGAAAACGGCGGCCGGGGAAACCCCGACCGCCGCCTGACTTCGTTGGACCGAAGGACCTGAAGATTAGTCCTTCTGGGCCTTCTCGCGCAGGGCCGCGCCGAGGATGTCGCCCAGCGAGGCGCCGGAGTCCGAGGACCCGAACTGCTCGATGGCTTCCTTCTCTTCGGCCATTTCCAGCGACTTGATCGAAACGGACACCCGGCGGGCGGCCTTGTCGATGTTGGTCACCTGGGCGTCGACGCGGTCGCCGACGGCATAGCGCTCGGGGCGCTGCTCCTGGCGGTCGCGCGACAGGTCCGACTTGCGGATGAAGGCGGTCATCGGCGCGTCGTCTTCGCCGAACTTCACTTCGATGCCGCCGGTGGTGATCTCGGTCACCGTGACGGTCACCGTCTGACCCTTGCGGAAGGTGTCGCCGGTCATCGGATCGCCGGCCAGCTGCTTGACGCCCAGGCTGATGCGTTCCTTCTCGACGTCAACGTCCAGCACCTTGGCCTTGATCATGTCGCCCTTCTTGAACTTGGCCATGGCTTCTTCGCCAGACGCGTTCCAGTCCAGGTCGGACAGGTGGACCATGCCGTCGATGTCGCCGTCGAGACCGACGAACAGACCGAACTCGGTGGCGTTTTTGACTTCGCCCTCGACGGTCGAGCCGATCGGATGCGCCGACAGGAAGGCATCCCAGGGGTTGTCCATGGCCTGCTTGAGGCCCAGCGACACGCGGCGCTTGGAGCTGTCGACGTCGAGCACGATGACGTCCACTTCCTGCGAGGTGGAGACGATCTTGCCCGGGTGGACGTTCTTCTTGGTCCAGGACATTTCCGAGACGTGCACCAGGCCTTCAACGCCGGCTTCCAGCTCAACGAACGCGCCGTAGTCGGTGATGTTGGTGATACGACCGGTGTACTTGGCGCCGACCGGGTACTTGGCTTCAACGCCGTCCCAGGGGTCGGACTGCAGCTGCTTCATGCCGAGGCTGATGCGCTGGGTGTCCGGGTTGATCTTGATGATCTGCACCTTGACGGTGTCGCCGACCGCCAGGACCTGGCTGGGGTGCGAGACGCGCTTCCAGCTCATGTCGGTGACGTGCAGCAGGCCGTCGATGCCGCCCAGGTCCACGAACGCGCCGTAGTCGGTGATGTTCTTGACCACGCCTTCGCGGACTTCGCCTTCCAGCAGCTGGCTGACCAGCTCGGTGCGCTGTTCGGCGCGGGCTTCCTCGAGGATGGCGCGACGCGAGACGACGATGTTGCCGCGCGGACGGTCCATCTTGAGAATGGCGAAGGGCTGTTCCTTGCCCATCAGCGGACCGACGTCGCGGACCGGACGGATGTCGACCTGCGAGCCCGGCAGGAAGGCGCTGGCGCCGCCCAGGTCGACGGTGAAGCCGCCCTTCACGCGACCGACGATGGAGCCCATCACCGGCTGCTGTTCGGCGAACACGCCTTCGAGGCGGGTCCAGGCTTCTTCGCGCTTGGCCTTTTCACGGCTGATGACCGCTTCGCCCAGGGCGTTCTCGAGGCGCTCGAGGAACACTTCGACGGTGTCGCCGATCTTCAGGGTGGGCTTGCCGGCGTCATCGACGCCGAATTCCTTGATCAGGATGCGACCTTCGGTCTTCAGACCGACGTCGATGATGGCGAAGTCCTTTTCGATGCCAACAACGATACCGTTGATGACGGTGCCTTCGGCGAAGTCGCCGCCGGCGCCGCCCATGGATTCGTCGAGCAGGGCCGCGAAGTCATCGCGGCTGGGGTTCAGGCTGAGATCGTCGGCCATATTTAGGAACAGTCTCTTGGTTGCGGATCGCGGACAGGCGGCGGGATGCCGGCGGAGTCCGGGCGGTCCATGGGTTTCAGGTGGATTTGAGCGCCCGCGGCCGTTCGAGTGGAGCGCGCTTGGATTAGCCTTTGGTGGTTTCCCACCGGCCGCGCGCCGCCTCGACGATACGGCGGGCCGCATCGAAGGCCGCGTCTATAGTCATTTCGGTGGTGTCGAGCAAGACCGCGTCGGGCGCGGCGACCATCGGCGAGTCGGCCCGGGCGGCGTCGCGGGCGTCCCGCGTGTGGATATCGGCGAGGATTTCCTCGAAGGTGACGGTCTCGCCCTGGCTGACCAGCTGCTTCCAGCGGCGTTTGGCCCGGGCCTCGGCAGTGGCGGTGACGTACAGTTTGGCCGGCGCGCCAGGGGCGATCACCGTGCCGATGTCGCGACCGTCGATCACCGCGCCGGGCTCCTGGGCCGCGAAGGCCCGCTGAAAGTCGCGCAGAACCTGGCGGACGGGAGTGTAAATGGCCACCCGGCTGGCGGCCTCGCCGGCGGCGCGGGTGCGCACGGTGGGGCTCTCCAGCTCGGCCGGATCCAGCGACCGGGCGGCGGCGGTGGCGGCGGCTTCGTCGCCCAGGTCTCCGCCCTCAGCCAGGACCCGCATGCCGACGGCGCGGTAGAGCAGGCCGGAGTCCAGCACCGGATAGCCGTATAGAGCGCCCAGCCGAACCGCGATGGTGCCCTTGCCCGAGGCCGCGGGGCCGTCGACGGCGATGGTGAAGCCCATGCCTCAGCCCTCTTCGATCCGGCCGCCCAGGCGGCGCATCATGGGAGCGAAGTCGGGGAAGCTGGTGGCGATCATGCCCGGCTCGTCGACCCGCACCGGTTCGCGGGCGGCCAGACCCAGGATCAGGTGACTCATGGCGATGCGATGGTCGCCGTGGGTCTCGACCATGCCGCCGCCGCGCGGCGCTTCGCCGGTCCCGCGGACGATGAAGCCCTCCGGCTCCTCCTCCACATCTACGCCGCAGGCTTCCAGGCCCGCCGCCATTAGAGCGATGCGGTCGCTTTCCTTGACCCGCATCTCGCCGACGCCGCGCATCACCGTCTCGCCGGTCGCGAAGGCGGCGGCCACGGCGAGGATCGGATACTCGTCGATCATGCTGGGCGCGCGGCCCGGCGGCACGATCACGCCCCTGAGCGCGGAATGGCGCGCGGTGATGTCGCCGACCGCCTCGCCGCTGGCGTCGCGGCGGTTGGTGATCGTCAGGTCGGCGCCCATCTCGCGCAGGGTGTCGAACAGGCCGTTGCGCAGGGGATTGAGCATCACCCCCCCGACCGTCACCTCGGATCCCGGGGTGATCAGGGCCGCCACGATCGGGAAGGCGGCGGACGAGGGGTCGCCCGGCACCGCCACGGCGCTGCCCGTCAGGCGGGCGCCGGGCTGCAGGGTGATCACCCGCCGGTCGTTGTGGTCGCTGACGCTGAGCGAGGCCCCGAAGGCCCGGAGCATGCGCTCGGTGTGGTCCCGCGTCGGCTCGGGTTCGGTGACGGTGACCGGACCGGCGGCCTTCAGCCCCGCCAGCAGGACCGCGGACTTCACCTGAGCCGAGGCCATCGGCAGGGTGTAGTCGACGCCCTTGAGCCCGCCGCCGCGCAGGGTGAGCGGCAGCCGTCCGCCGTCCCGCGACAGCCAGGTCGCCCCCATCAGCCCCAGGGGTTCGAGCACCCGGCCCATCGGCCGTTTTTTCAGCGAAGCGTCGCCGGTGAAGGTGGCGGTCAGGGCGTAGCCCGCCGCCGCGCCCATGATCAGCCGCACGCCGGTGCCGGCGTTGCCGCAGTCGATCACGTCGCCGGGCTCCCTGAGGCCGCCCTGACCCTCCACGGTCCAGGCGCCCTCGCCGGTGCGGGTGACCGTCGCGCCGAAGGCCTGCATGGCCCTGGCGGTGGCCAGAACGTCCTCGCCCTCGAGCAAGCCGGTGATCATGGTTCGGCCAGAAGCCATCGCGCCGAGGATCAGGGCCCGGTGCGAAATGGACTTGTCGCCGGGGACTTTGACGGTCCCGGACAGGGGTGCGCCGGGGTGGGCCGAAAGCACAGCGGCGGTCATGCCGGGCGCAAGCTCCTGACAGGCTTGGGGAAGGGCGGGGATTGCTTTTGACAGCGCCCCCGGCCCGTGGCAAGGGACGCGCCGCTTCCGCACCAAGACCTTAGAGGATCGCCCCTTGGCCAATCCTGAACTGGGCGCAAAACAGATTTGCCCCAACTGTCAGTCCAAATTCTACGATCTGGGCCGCCGACCGGCTGCTTGCCCCAAGTGCGGCGAGACGTTCGACCCCGAAGAGGCCGTCCGCAACCGTAGGGTCCGCGCCCGTTCCGCCGTGCCGGACTATGAGGACGCCGAGGAAAAGCCGGTCAAGGCGGTCGATCCGGATGCCGACGGCTTCGAGGAAGAACCCGATCAGACGCCGGAGATCGACGACGAGGCCGCGGCCGAGCCGATCGAGACCGACGAGGAGTCCGACGATCCCGTCGTGGCCCCGGCGCCGGCCGACGACCTGGGCGTCGACTTCGCCGAGGATGAAGAACTCGCCGACGAGGAAGCCGACGGCGTGCCCTTCCTCGAAGACGAGGATGAGGACGACTTCCCGGACGACGAAATCGACGGTTTGCCGGGTGAAGACGACACCGAGGACCGCTAATCGGAAAAACCGATTACGGCTCTTGATCGGCGAGGGATGACGGCCTAGAACCGCGCCCTCGCCGCCGGCCCGCCGGATGCGGGAAACCCGAGACCTCGGGGCTATAGCTCAGCTGGTAGAGCGCTTGAATGGCATTCAAGAGGTCAGCGGTTCGACTCCGCTTAGCTCCACCAATGAAAGCCCGCCGGTAACCCCGGCGGGCTTTCGCCTTTTCAGGCCCTGGTGCTGGTGGCCCGGTTAGCGGGCCCGCGCCATGCGGCCGGCCACGGTCAGCAGCACGGCATTGATCGCCAGGGCGCCGCAGGTGAGCGCCAGGGCAAGCGTCGGCGTCGGGGCCGTCGTGGCGTTGATTCCCAGACTCCAGGGCAGACCCAGCAGATGGGCGGGTTCGGCCGCGCCAGGATCGACGGCGACGCCGGCCAGGCCGAACAGGCCCAGGGCCGCGATGCCGGCGGTGATCAGGGCCATCAGGACGAACAGGGCGCTCGCCACGGAGAGCGCGCGGGACAGTTTCTCACGACCGACGGATCGGTCGTCCAGTGGAAGCATAGCCAGAGCCATGGTGCGTTTCCCTTCAGACTCGGTCCGACGTCCGGGCGCGTCAGTTTCCGAAAAAGCGGTTTTTGTCGCGAAATCGACGTCAGCCGGCGGCTGGCGGGCCGATTTCTCCTGAAAGGTGCTCTTCTTCGCGCCGAAATTCAATCAAATGGGGATTTTCTGGAAAAACCGCTATTTCAGGCACCGACCCGCGCGGACGCCATGATGCCTTCGACTTCCGCCTTTGTGGCGCCGAAGTAGTGCTCGGTCGGGGCGAGATAGAGCAGGATGTAGAGACGGTCTCCCGCCTCGACCAGTTGGGCGATCCCGGAGATGTTCAGTCCATCGACCGTCTGGGCGGTGATGTCGAAGCGCACGCCGCTGCGGTCATCGACCTTCACGGGGCGAAGGTTTTCGGTCTCGACCCGGTAGTACTGCATGGCCACCAGGCTGTCGGCCAGGAACTCCACCTGTTCAGTCGGCGTCAGGCCCGCCTTCCAGGTCGGGGTCGGCGTTTCCTTGCTGGCCGGCCGAATGATGAACTCGCCGGGCTTGAGTCCGTCGATCACGAACAGACGGTTCAGCTGCGGGCCGTCAATGGACAGCATCCGCACGCCCTTGGAGGCGTCGTACAGCCGCCCCATGTCCGTCCAGGTGCGGCCGACCGAGATCTGGTTTCCGCCGGACGCGTAGGGGCCCGCCGGAACCGCCTTGAGCCCCGCGCAGGCCGACAGTGAGACGAGAGCGGCCAGGGCGACTGCGGCGCGCAGGGTTTTGGCGATCATGATTCGGCACCTTCATTGAGTTTCTTCAGGCTGGCCTCGACGAGCCAGCGGTCCTCGGCGTCGACGGCCTTGGCGAGATAGGTTTCCCAGGCTGTCCTGGCTTCGGCGGTCTTGCCGACCTTGCCCAGCATGTCGCCCAGCTCACGCCAAACCGCGACCGGCGCATCGGGACGGCCGGACGCCGAGACATAGGCCGCCAGCGCCTTGTTCTGGTCGCCGTCCAGGCGCCGCCGACGATAGGCCTCGCCCTTGTAGAACTCGAGCACGCCCAGATCCTCGCCATCAGCCGTCAGCTGGTCGATCAGGTGCAGGGTCTGGCCGTAGTCCCGACGGCGCAGGTCATCGGTGAGCCAGGCGGGCAGGAATTTGCGGATATGGGCGCGGTAGCGGGCGCGCTCACCTTCGGACGGCGCGGTGCGGCCCGCCGCCAGCGCCTCAAGCGCCGCGATTCGGTCCGGGGTGATCGGATGGGTGTTGAAGATGCTGGCGCGAGTGTCCTGCGTGCGCGTCTTGGGGAAGTCCGATGCGGCGGTCTCCTCCCGCAGGGATCGCCAGATCGCGGCGGCCGCGACGGGGTCGTACCCGGCCGTGACCGCGCTCTCGAAGCCGAGCCGGTCAGCCTCTGTCTCCTGCTCCCGGGAAAAGGAGAACACCGTGGACATGACGCCCAGATAAAGCAGGCTGCCGACGATCCCGCCCCCGGCCAGCATCAGCACCATCCCGACATTGGAGCGGGACTTCAGCGTCCGCCAGGTCGCGAGGGAGTGGCCGTGGGCGAAGTGGCTGACTTCATGCCCGAGCACGAACGCCAGCTCCGACTCGCTGCGGACGCGCAGCAAGAGGCCCGACCAGACTTCCATGTAACCGTTCGGAGCCATGGAGGCGTTGAAGTAGGGCCGGTCCATCACATAGACGCGGATGTCACCGCAATACCCGGCCGCCACCTTGCAGGCGACGTCCCGCACATAGGCCGTAAGGTCCGGGTCCTTGTTGAGTTCGGCCTTGGTCTTTGCCTCCAGCTCCGCCTTGTCGGACTGGGCCCACAGGCCGCCCTCGTCGGTGGCGATGTCCGGACGCTGGCCGACCGCGCGCTGGGCGAAAGCGGGCGACACGGCCGACAGGGCGATGGACGCCGCCAGGACCGAGGTGACCGCCGCCCGGAGGGTCGGTTGTGGCCTCAAAGCGGCAAGCCTTTCAGCAGCGCTTCGGTCAGCAGCGTCGCGCCCTCGGGCGAACGCATGTCGGCGGCCGGACTGGCGATGGCCTGATTGAACCAGACCACCTTGCCGGTCTTCAACTCGACGAGCGAGGCGAAGGCCTGCTGGCCGCCCATCGGAATGCTCACGCCCAGCGCCGCGGCGCCGATCATCATCGCCACGCGGCCGCCGCTCGAATAGGAGCCTCGGCCATAGACGAACAGGGCGTAGTCGCTGCCGTACTTGACCGCCAGCAGCTGGGCGCCGTCACCCAGGGTCCAGTCAAATCCGGTCTTGGACGGCAGGCCCGCGCCGTACATGCCATAGGTGAGGATCGAATTGCCGACCGCGCCGTTCAGGCGCAGGACCTGACCCTCGCGACCTTCCATGGCCGTGGCCGGGTCAAGCACCGTGAATTTTTGCGACTTGCCCTTGAGGGCCGCCTCGACGGCGGCCTGCATATTGCCCTTGGCCGAGGCGGTCCAGTCGGCGCGCGGCTCCAGAAGGCCCGAAGCCGTCAGCAGTTTCAGCTCGATGTCGGGCTGGGCGACCAGAACCTGGGCATTCTGGGGCGGCGCCGTCGGCAAGCCGGCCGCGGACTTGACGTTGGTCGTGGTACAGGCGGCGAGCATCAGGCAAGCCGCGGCCAACGCAAGAATAGGCTTCATTTCGGATTCCCCGCCCCAGTTGCACTTTCGGCAGATAATCGTGTTTCGGTCATGGCGCCTAGGCCGGCCGGGCGAGATTTGGCCGGAGTGTCACACTTGCTCCCGCCTTGCGGCGGGACCCGACCATCGCCACCTATGGGTCACGCCGTTCGGGCGGCGCCTGACAGGGCCGTCCGGGCGGGAGCGCCTTGCGAGGACTCTGACGATGACGACACGACCCCTGCTCTTCGACAGCCCCTTCCTTCTGGGCTTCGACCAGACCCGCGCGCTGATCGAGCGCGCGGCCAAGGCCGCCGCCGAGGGCTATCCGCCCTACAATGTGGAAGCCCGCGACGACGGGGAGGTGCGGATCACCCTGGCGGTGGCCGGCTTCTCGCCGGAGCAGCTGGAGATCCAGGTCGAGGGCAACCAGCTGACCGTCGCCGGACGGCGGGGCGACGGAGCCGACAACGCCGACAAGGCCTATCTGCACCGCGGCATCGCGGCGCGCGGATTCATCCGGACCTTCGTGCTGGCCGACGGGATGGTGGTCAGCGGCGCGCTGCTCGAACACGGCCTGTTGCATGTGGATCTGTCCCGACCCGAACCGGAACGGCTGATCCAGCGGATCCCGATCCGCACGGCCGACTGATCGAGGTTCATTCCCACAAGCGAGCGAGGCCGGCTGAACTGGCGGCCGTCCGCCGCGTTCACTTTACCAAGGAGGTGGTCTTATGACGCCCCAATTGCTGACCAAAGAAGCTTTCGCCGCCCTCGGCGGTCCCGACCTGGTCTATGTGCGGCCTGTTACGGCGGCCGAGATTATCGCTGACATGCCCGCCGCCGTGGTGCGCGACCACGACCTGAGCCCCGAACAGACCCTGTACGCGGTGCACCGCGCCGACGGTGAACGCCTGGCCGTGCTCGGTGATCGCGACTCGGCCGTGGCCGCCGCCCTGGCGCACGAACTGGCGCCGGTGTCCGTCCACTAGGAATTCGGTGACAGTTTACGAATTCACCAGACCCGGCGCCGGCCCGACAATCGCATCGCGAATTCGTAAACTGTCACCGAATTCCCTAAGCCGCCGTTGATTGCTTCGGTTCGCGCGCCAGGAGGGCGTGGATCGATTCGGCGGTGCGGGCCTGGCGGATCTGCTGGCGCAGATCGCCCTGCCGTAACAGGCGCGACACCCTGGCCAGGGTGCGCAGATGCTCGGTGTCGGCCTCGGCCGGCGCCAACAGGGCGAACACCAGATCCACCGGCTGATCGTCCACTGACTCGAAGGGGGTCGGCTGTTCCAGACGCATGAACACCGCCCGCATGCGGGCCAGTCCCGGCAGACGGGCATGCGGCACGGCCACGCCGTGACCCACGCCGGTCGAGCCGGCCGCCTCGCGCTCCAGCAGGGCGTCCAGCACCTGGCTGGCTTCCAGACCAAAGCTGCGCGCGGCGATGTCGGCCACGGCCGACAGAACCTGTTTTTTGCTGCCGCCTCCCGCGCGCGGAGCGATGGCGCGGGCATCGAGCAGTTCACCAATATTCATACGCCTAGAGCTCGCGAGAATCAGACCGGTTTCCCGGGGAGCGGTGTCCGCCGCGTCAGGCGACTACCCGCTTCCCGTTGCCGTTCTGTGACTGAGTGCGTTCAGGGTCGATCCAGCCGATATTTCCGTCCGGCCGCCGATAAACCACGGACAAACCGCCGTGGGCGGCGTTCCTAAACACGATTGTGCGAGATTCAGTCAAGTCCAGTTCCATGACCGCCATGGAAACGGTCATCGTTCTGAGCGCCTCCTCGGACTCGGCGATGATCATGCCCGTGGGCGCGCCCTGGCTGTCGGGGCCGCCCCAGTCCTCGACATCCTCGTCGTCCTCGGGCGAGCGCAGCACATAGAGGGCCGCGGTCTCCTCCCGGCGGGCGCCGGCCTGGACCGAGTGACTCTTCAGCCGCCGCTTGTAGCGTCTGACCCGGGTCTCGATCTTGTCCAGGGCCAGGCCGAAGGCCGTGTGGGCGTCCGCGCCCTGGCCATGGCTCTGCAGCATCTGGCCGGAATCGAGCCGGATGGTGCAATCGACCTTGAAGTTGAAACCATCCTTGGCGACCACGACGTCGGCAGTGCCGCCGCGGTCAAAATACTTGCCGATGGTGGAGGTGATGTCGTCCGAGACCCGCGTACGCAGGGCCTCCCCGACGTCGACGTGCTTGCCGGAGACTTGCACTTGCATGGGCATAACAACGCGCCTGTGAGCCAGAGGTGTCAAGCAAACCCGGGGCTGCTCCCAAGTTTGTGAGCGGAGCGACGTCAGCTGAGGCCGGCGACCCGCAGGATGTGCCCGATAAAGGCCGCCGCGACCTGCCATCCGACGACCAGCAGCCCGACACTGACCCCGGCGATGGCGTAGCCGATCAGGGCCAGAATCCCGTCCCGCTGAACCAGGGCCAGGCCGAACGCGGCGATGGCGGCCGCCGGGGCCATGTTGCCCAGAAAGATCGGCAACAGCAGCACCAGGGACAGCAGGGTGACGGTCAGGCCGATCAACCGGTCGCCCAGCGGGCCGAACAGAAAGGTCAGCCTGGGGCGCGACACCTTCTCGATCTTCCGCAGCGTCGGGATCAGCTTGTTCAGGCCGTTGGCGAGGTCGGCCCGCTTCAACGTCCGCCGATCCACGAAGCCCGGCAGCCAGGGCCCTCGAATGCCCAGGGCGATCTGCGGCGCCAGCAACAGCAGGGGCAAGGCCAGAAAGGTCGATGACCCGGGCGGCAACGGCAGCCAGTTGGGCGCGGAGAAAACGAACAGCAGGGCGCCGAAGGAGCGGCGGCCCAGGCGGTGCACGATCTCGCCGACCGTCACCTGGGGGTCGGGATCGTCGCCGATGTCCGCCAGCAGCTCGGACAGCGGTCGTCGGCGTTCAACAGGATCCATGCACACGCTCCTCCGGCCCGATCATAACGCGCGGCCGGGCGTCCAGTCTCGTGGTCTCAGACCGCCGCGCGCAGCATCCGCCGACGCTCGACGGAGGATGGGATGCGCATGGCTTCACGATACTTGGCCACGGTGCGGCGGGCGATGTCGACGCCCGCCTCCTTGAGGATATCAACGATGGCGTCATCCGAATGAACATCGGTCTCGGCGGCCTCGGCGTCGATCAACTGGCGAATCTTGTGCCGCACCGACTCGGCCGAGTGGGCCTCGCCGCCCGACGAGGAGGCGATCGAGGAGGTGAAGAAGAACTTCAGCTCGAACACCCCGCGCGGGGTGGCGATGTATTTGTTCGAGGTGACCCGGCTGACCGTGCTTTCGTGCATGCCGATGGCGTCGGCGACGGTCTTGAGGTTCAGCGGGCGCAGGTGTTCCACGCCATAGGCCAGAAAACCGTCCTGCTGGCGGACGATCTCGCTGGACACCTTGAGGATGGTGCGGGCCCGCTGGTCGAGGCTCTTGACCAGCCAGTTGGCGCTGGCCAGGCAGTCCTGGACGAAGGTCTTCTCCTGGTCGGTCCGCGCCCCGCCGGAGACCTTGGCGTGATACCGGCGATCGACCAGCACCTTGGGCAGGGTGTCGGTGTTCAGCTCCACCAGCCACAGGCCGCCCGAGCCCTCGCGCACGAAGACGTCGGGAACGACGGGCTGTGATGGCTCGCCGCCGAAGGCCGCGCCCGGACGGGGCGTCAGCGCCCTGAGCTCGCCGATCATCTCGCGGATGTCCTCGTCGTCGACGCCACAGGCGCGCTTGAGGGCGTTCATGTCGCGCTTGGCGAGCAGCTCGAGGTTGTCCAGCAGGGCGGCCATGGCCGGATCGAGCCGGTTGCGGTCCTTCAGCTGGATGGAGAGGCATTCGCGCACGTCGCGGGCCATCACGCCAACGGGCTCGAAGCCCTGCAGGACGGCCAGCACCTCCTCGACGAAGGCCAGCTCGCAGCCCAGGCGCTCGGCCATGTCGATCAGGTCGGCGCGCATGTAGCCGCCTTCGTCGACCGCGTCGATCAGCACGGCGGCGACCACTCGCTGCGGCTCGCTCAGCCGGGCCACGGCCAGCTGGTCGTGCAGGTGTTCGCCCAGGGTCTTGTCGCGGGTCAGACGGCCCTCGAGGCTGTCCTCGCCTTCGAAGGTCGCGCCGCGCCCGGCGCGGGACCAGTCGATGTCGCCGCCGGCCTGGCCCGGTTCGCGGGTGTCGCCGTCGCCCGCGTCGCGCTCGCCTGGACTGAGGTCGGTGGGGCCGGCGTCCATGTCGGCCTGGGCCGCCCCGTCGGGAACCTGGTCGGAGGAATACTCCGGCGTCTCGGCGCGGACGGGTTCGGCCTCGGGCTCGTTGTCGCGGTCGTCGCGGGCCAGCAGCGGATTGCGCTCCAGCTCGCCCTCCACATAGGCCTCGAGCTCAAGGTTGGTCAGTTGCAGCAGCTTGATCGCCTGCTGCAGCTGCGGCGTGATGACGAGGCTCTGGCCCTGTCTCAGCTCAAGTCTTGGACCGAGCGCCACGCGCTTCCCCCACCCGTTGAAACTCACTGGGGGCAGCTTGGACGCCGGACGGTTAACGCAGCCCTTAAGCGGCGTGGTTCTTGCACAGCGCCGGGACGGCGGGGTGGAGTTCGAGCTGGGGACTGCTTCCGGCGCAGCCGGTAGCTGTCCCCGCGTTCTCGTCGTCCGGCTCTAGGTAAACCGGTCGCCGAGATAGACGCGGCGCACTTCGGGATTGTCGACGATCTCCTGCGGCGCGCCCTCGAACAGCACCTCGCCGGCATGGATGATCGAGGCCCGGTCGATGATGTCCAGGGTCTCGCGGACATTGTGGTCGGTGATCAGGATGCCGATGCCGCGGCCCTTGAGGTAGCCGATCACGTCGCGGATGTCGGCGATGGCCAGGGGGTCGATGCCGGCGAAAGGCTCGTCCAGCAGCATGAAGCTGGGCTCGCTGGCCAGGGCCCGGGCGATTTCCACCCGCCGCCGCTCGCCGCCGGACAGGGACACCGCCGGCGAGGCCTTCAGATGGCTGATGCGCAGCTCTTCCAGCAGGGCATGGGTGGTTTCCCGCGCCTTGCCCGGCTCCTTCTCGCGCATTTCGACCACGGCCAGGACGTTTTCCTCCACCGTCATGCCGCGGAAGATCGAGGCTTCCTGCGGCAGGTAGCCGACGCCCATGCGGGCGCGCTGGTACATCGGCAGGGCGGTGATGTCGCGGCCGTCGAGGTGGATGGTCCCCTCGTCCACCGGGATCAGGCCGGTGACCATGTAGAAGCAGGTAGTCTTGCCCGCGCCGTTGGGGCCGAGCAGGCCGGCGACCTCGCCGCGCCGCAGCCGCAGGCTGACGCCGCGCACCACCTGTCGCTCGCCGAACGACTTGACGAGTCGGTCGATGACGAGGCCTTCGCCGCTCTGGTCGAGGTCTGCGGCCACCTAGTTGGTGGTCCCCTGGTTGGGATAGAAGACGCCGCGAACGCGGCCGGCCTTGTTGCGGCCCGTGACGTTGGACGACATCTGCGCCTGGCCGGTGCGGGTGTTGATCACCAGCCGGTCGCCGCGCACCACGCTCTTGCCCTGCACCACAATGACGGCGCCGGTCAGGGTGATGGTCTCGCCGCCGAAGCTGTAGACGGCGTTGTCAGCACGCACGGTGCGTTCGGGGGTGACAAAGAAGACCTGCCCATCGGCTTCCATACGGTCGGGCGAGCCGCAGGTATCGCCCTTTTTGGCGCTGTACATCCTGACCGTCTCGGCGCGCAGGCGCGTGCCACTCTGCAGGGCTTCAACCGCCCCGGTCCAGGTCGACAGGCACTGGCTCTGGATGACCTCCGAGGCGTCCGCCGTGATGTCGATCGGCGCGCGTGGATCCAGCTGGGCGGACGCGCCGCCCGCCATCAACAGCACCCCCGCCGCAGCGACGACCGCGAACCCAAGTTTTCTGGCTGCGCTTTGCATGCGCGCTCCCGACATGATCATGACCGTTCTTATTCCGGATTGACGCGCGTGCGAACCCTGCCTCGAAACTGGATGCGGTCGCCCTTGTCCTTGACGGTGTAGGAGTCGGCCGAGACCTGACCCACGGGGCCGTCGCCCTCGATGCCCCTCTGCCCCACAGCCGTGCCGGTGCGGGTGTCGATGGTGATGTCGTTGGAGGCCACGCGGTTGCCCAGGCCGTCGTCGATGCGCACCTCGCCGGTGAGGCGCAGCAGGCGGGTCTGTTCGTCATACACGCCCAGCTTGGCCATCAGCCGGCGCGGGGTGGCGGTCTCGGCTCCGACGACCATGATCGGCTCGGTCAGGCTGACCTTGTGGGGTTGACGTTCGTCACGGGCGGCCTGCCGGGCCCCGATGAGGAAGCTGCGGCCGTCCTCGACCCGACCCTGGAAGCGGGCGCCGACCATGCGAATGATCGGATCATCGCTCTTGACCGGATGGGGGGCCTTCAACGCGCTCAGGATCACAAGGCCGACCAGACCCAGGGTGATCAGGCCCATCAGAGCCGGCAGGCCCCGGCGCAGGGCATGGATCAGCACCAGCCGCCTTTCCCA
>JACRBD010000320.1 GCA_016234625.1 Caulobacterales bacterium
GAGGCGATGATGCCGATCGCGATGGCGGCGCACAGGACGACGAAGCCTACGATCGCGAGGATCGAGGTGACCATGCCCAGGATGCGCAGCAGCTTGACGTTGTTCGTGGGCTGCACGCCCAGCGCCAGGTACTCGCGCTCGATCTGCGTGCCCTGCCACCAGGCGAAAGGGCCCACGGCCCACATCAGCCCGACGAACCAGCTGACGCCGACGATGACCACCCACGTGGTCGTGCGCTGCTCCAACTGCGTGAGGGCGAAGGAGGTCGCCGGCGGCAGGCCGAAGCCGGGCTGGCCGTACGCGGGCGGCGGCTGGTAGCCGGGCGATCCGTAGGGCGGCGGGTTCCACGGAGGCGGGTAGGGCGGCTGCATGTCCCTGATTGGACGGCCGCGGGACGCTTGCTGTCAAGGGTGGCCGGCCCGGGGGCGGGATGGTTGGCAGGGGGACGGCGACGTGGCAGCCTGCGGACCGGAGGCTGGCATGAAGATCCTGGTCTGCGGCGCCACCGGACGGGTGGGCGCAAGCGTGGTCGAGCAGGCGCTGGCGGCGGGCCACGAGGTGGTGGCCCTCGTGCGCGACGCGAAGAAGCTGCAGGCATCCGGCGACCGGCTGAAGGTGGTCGAGGGCGACGCGACGAAGCCCGAGGTGGTCGAGGCGCTGCTGCGCGAGGGCTGCGAGGCCGTGGTGATGGCGATCGGCGCGCCGCCGCGGACGCCGTCGACGGTGGTGGCGGACGCGACGCGGGCGATCACGCAGGCGATGCAGGCCGCCGGGGTCAAGCGCTACCTGGCGGTGTCGGGCACGGCCGAGATGCCACAACAGACCTGGCTGGGCCGCGTGTCCACGGCAATCCTGCGGATGACGCCCGTCGGCCCGGCGGTGCGGGACCACGACGCGGCCTTCCGCATCGTGCAGCAAAGTGGCCTCGAGTGGACGCTGGCGGCTTGTCCGCACATCGCCGACGGGGCGCCCAGGGGATATCACCGCACGTCGGCGGTGTTCCCGGGCGGCTACCTCAACGTGCACCCCACCGAGGTCGCGCGCTTCCTGGTACAGGAGCTCGAGGCGAAGCGGTTTCCCGGGCAGATCGTGGGGGTGTGGAACTGAGCCGGCCGGGGAGCCGGTGTCTTCCCTTGACGGTTACGATACGAGGATGTATATCTTCTGCAAGTAGAAGACATCTTCAATGGGTTGTGCGGATCTTCCCGACTGGTACCTCCGGAGGCGGATCGCGGTGATCGACCTGGCGTCGTCGACCTGGCGGCGCGCGGCGGCCGCCGTCGTACCGCGCGGCTATCCGCCCTCCGTCTGCCTGTCGCGCCTTGCCAGCAAGGGACGCGTCCGCCGCCTCCAGCGGGGGCTCTACGTGCCCATCGATCCCGTGCGGGAGACGCCGGTGATCGCGATCGCCAGCGGGATCTTTGCCGACGTTCCCCATTACGTGACGACGGACGCGGCGCTGGTCCACCACGGTCTGCTCGACCAACCGGTGCCGTTGATCACGGTCGTCATGTGCCTGGTACGTCGGCCGATCCTGATCGATGCCACGACCAGGGTCCGGCCGGTGACGCTCCAGCAGGTCCGGGTCACGCAGGCCGATGCGTTCGAGACCTCAGTCGAGGGTTTCAGCATTCGTGTTGCAGGTCGCGAGCAGGCAGTCGTCGACGGGTTGGCCGAGCCACGCTGGATGATCCATGGCGACCTCCTGCCCGAGGTGCTCGCCGCCGTCCCCGACGAGGAGGTCGAGCGGTGGGCCACCATCGTGCTCCGGCGGACGACGGCCGCTGCGCAGAGGCTGGGATACCTGCTCGAGGATGCCGGGCGGCGCCTGCCAGAGGCCCTGGCCGCGTTGCATCCGGTCCGGGCAGTGCGCCTCAGGCCGCAGCGAAGGGCTCGAGGACCGTACTCGACACGGTGGCGCGTCCATGGCTGAGCGCCGGGATCGGAGTGCGATCGCCGCGGACTACCAGGCGGCCCGCGCCCGGAGTGATCACCTGGCCATGCGCAGGCACCAGAACGAGGAGACTTGCTACGTCCTGCTGGCGCTGCTCGAGCGCCTCGCCGCCGAGCCGTCCAGCTTCCTGCACGGCATCGCGCTCAAAGGCGGCATCCTCATGGCCGGGGAGTTGCGATCGCCGCGGTCGTCGGCGGACATCGACGCCACGACCGCCTACCAGCACCGCATCGATGCGTCAGGGGTTGTCGGCGATCTGCGCCGGGCGGGTCGGGGCGTCAGCCTGCGGATCGATGGAGAGCCGGAACAGACACCCGGTGGGATGGTCATCCATTTCCGCTTCGATTCCCACACGGACGGCGGCCGGGCAAAGCTGGAGATCAGCGTCCGCGAGGATCTCGTCCAGGCCGTCCGCGAGGCCCACTTCGACGTCACCGACAGGGGCCTCCAGCCGTTCACGGTCCCGGCCGTTGCCAGGGCCGAACTGGTTGCAGAAAAGATCAGGACCCTGGTCCAGCGGGCAC
>JACRBD010000321.1 GCA_016234625.1 Caulobacterales bacterium
CCGCCGAGCGCGCTGCCGATCTGCAGGACCTAGCCCGGTTCCGCCGCGACATTCGGGCCCGAATCGAGGGCTGCCCGGCCGGCAACGCCGAGCGCTACACCCGAGCCGTCGAGGCCGCCTACCGGTGCATGTGGAAAACCTGGCTGTCCACGGAGTGGCAATGACATCCTCGGTTGCCGCATGATTCCGTCCGAACTGGCGGCGCTGCAGGAGCAGGCCCTGCAGCTGCACGCCGACGGCAAGCTGGATGAGGCTGAAATCCTCTACCAGCGGATCCTGTCGCTGGAGCCGCTGAACTTCACCGCCACCCACTGCCTGGGGGTGATCGAGAGCCAGCGTTTCCATTACGAGGCGGCGGTGGAACGGATCGGCGAAGCGCTCCGGCTGAATCCCCGTTCCGCCATGGCGCACCTGAATCTGGGGATCGCCCTGGGCGGCCTTGGCCGCTACCAGGAAGCCTTGACCCACTACCAGTTGTCCCTCGTCCTCAATCCGAAGTTCCCCGACACCTACATGAACCGGGCGATTGCCTTGCACCGGCTCGGGCGCCACGAAGAATCCCTGGCCAGCTACGACAAGTGCCTGTCGATCAAGCCGGACTTCGCCCTGGCGCATTCGAACAAGGTCTTCGTGCTGGACTACGTGCCGGGATTCGGATTCGAGGAGCACCAGGCCGAGCGGCGGCGGTTCTACGAAGCGCAGGCGAAGCGCTTCGAGCAGCCGCCGCCGATCCACGGCAACGATCGCAACCCGTCCCGCCGGCTGGTCCTGGGCTACGTCTCCGCCGATTTCCGCCGCCATTCGGCCGCCTCCTGCTTCGGCCCGGTGCTGCTCCGCCACGACCGCGCCGCGTTCAAGGTCGTCTGCTATTCGGGCACCGTCGCCGAGGACGACTGGACCCAGCGGTTCCGCGAGGCCGCCGACCTCTGGCGGCCCACCGCCGGACTTTCCGACGACGAACTGGCCGCCCGCATCCGCGCCGACGGCATCGACATCCTGATCGATCTCTCCGCCCATTCCGAAGGCAACCGGCTGCTGGTATTCGCCCGCAAGCCCGCGCCGATCCAGGTGACCGGCTGGGGACACGGGGGCGGCACCGGCTTGCCGATGATCGACTACCTGTTCACCGATCCGGTGCACATTCCGGCCTGGGCGCGGCCGCTGTTTGCCGAGAAGGCCTACGACCTGCCCTGCAACATCACCTTCGAGCCGCCGGGCTACGCCCCCGCCGTGGCGGACCTGCCGGCCCGCCGCCAGGGATTCGTGACCTTCGGCAGCCTCAACCGGTTCGTGAAGATCACCACGGAGCTGCTCGACCTGTGGGCCGGGATCCTGGCCGAGGTACCCGGCTCCAGACTGCTGCTGAAGGACGCGGCGCTGGAGGATCCGTCGCTGCAGGCCCAGCTCCGGGACCACTTCGGTGGCCGCGGGATCGGCCCGGAGCGCGTGCTGCTGCGAGGCTTCAGCGACCACGAGGCGCATCTCGCCGCCTACAACGAGGTCGACATCGTGCTCGACCCGTTCCCGCAGAACGGCGGCATCACCACCTGGGAGGCCCTGTGGATGGGCGCGCCGGTGGTGGCGATACCCGGCAACAAGCCGTCGAGCCGCATCTCGGCGTCGATCCTCCAGGCCCTCGGCCTGGGCGAGTGGGTCGCCGGGGACGAGGCCGGCTACCGGGAGCTCGCCGTCCGCCGGGCCGCAGATCTCAACGGCCTGGCCCGCTTCCGCGAAGGCATCCGCGCCCGCATCGAAGCCTCGCCGGCGGGAAACCCGCAGACCTACACCCGCGCCGTGGAGGAAGGCTACCGCGCCATGTGGATCCAATGGCTGGCGCGATGACCGCCTTCCGCCGGATCCTGCAGGGAGAGGTCCCTCATGACTGAACCCAGGGGCGGCGAGGATCCCGCGGCCAGGCTGCAGGCGGCCACCGACTGCCACCAGCGCGGCGATCTGGACACCGCCGAAGCCCTCTACCGCGCCCTCCTCGAAGACGACCCCGCCCACTTCACCGCCGCCCACCTGCTCGGCGTCCTGTACAACCAGCGCGGCGATTTCCAGGCCGCCGTCGCAGTTCTTTCCCTCGCCCTCAAGATCAATCCCCGCTCGGCCATCGCCCACCTCAACCTCGGCATCGCCCTGTTGGAACTGCATCACCCCGAGGAGGCGCTGGGGCACTTCCGGCTCTCCCTGTTGCTCAAGCCCGACGACCGCGATGCGCTGCTGTACCGAGCTTCCGCCTTGCGCGACCTGCGCCGGTACAGCGAAGCCCTAGCCGACTACCGGAGAGC
>JACRBD010000314.1 GCA_016234625.1 Caulobacterales bacterium
ATCCGTTCAACGACGGCAACGGCCGCATCAGCCGGATCATGATGACAAAGGAACTGCTGGCAGCCGGCCTGTCGCGGATCATCATCCCGACTGTGTACCGCAATGACTATTTCGATGCCTTGCGGGCTTTGTCCCGGAGGGACGACCCGTCCATCTTCGTGCGGTCATTGGAGTTTTGCCAAAAAGTCACCGCCGCCTGTTCGGCGACGACGACTGGCCTCGCGATCGACGCCTGGGCGCGAGCATACGGATTCTGCGAGGACGGCCGCCATGCGCGGCTGTCGATGCCAAACCCGGCGCTCGAGATCGAGATGCGAAGCGGCATACCGGCGCCTTCAGACTATTGGGCGGTGATCGGCTCCGTTGCGGGCCTCAACCTTTTCCATTGAACGCCTGCCGGGCTAAAATTTCCGAAGCCACAGGACAGGTCCGGTGAACCCGGAACTTCGCTGCCGCCGGCGGAGTTTCAGGGGTCACGCCACCGCCACCGCCACCGCCTCATTCAATCGTGCCGGGCGTCGCTGACAACGCCAGCCCGGCACACCTGAGTTCAACGCCGGCCATGCCGGGCGACGCTCAGCCGATCTTATGGCGATCGGCCTGGCGGGCTCTGAGCGGGTTCCCCTAACAGCCCTCCCTCCGCCTGGCGACGCTGGACAGGTGGTTGCCCTCCATCGGCGTTACCCCCGATGCGGAGACTACGCCGACCTTTCTCCGCATAATTTGCAGACATTATGCTTGCCCATGCGGAGAATGTGGACCATTATCTCCGCAATCGGAGCGGAAAATGGCTGAATACATCCACGAACAGAAAGACTGGCCCAGGTTCCGCTGGAGTCACGAAGCCATCGCAACACAGCTGGCCGCAGTGCGCCACCGCCAGGGCCGGCTCATCGGCCGGATGGAGAGCCTTGGCTTCCAGCTTCGCGCTGAAGCGGTGCTCAAGTCGCTGACCGAGGAAGTCCTGAATTCCAGCGACATCGAGGGCGAGGTTCTGGATCGCGAACAGGTGCGCTCTTCGATCGCCCGGCGCCTGGGCATGGACATCGGCGCCCTGGCGCCGGTGGATCGCAATGTTGAGGGCGTCGTCGAGATGATGCTCGACGCCACTCAGAATTATGCAGCTCCCCTAACCCGGGAGCGATTGTTTGACTGGCATGCGGCGCTGTTTCCAACCGGCCGTAGCGGGATGACCAGGATCGCTGTTGGTGCGTGGCGCGGGCCAGAAGCAGGACCCATGCAGGTCGTCTCCGGCCCTGTCGGACGCGAACGCGTCCACTACGAAGCGCCACAGGCCGCGATGCTTGAGGTCGAGATGCGGGCCTTTCTTGCCTGGTTCAACACGGGGGAAACGGTTGATCCGGTGCTGGGAGCCGCAGTCGCCCACCTGTGGTTTGTGACCATCCACCCGTTCGAGGATGGCAACGGGCGTATCGCCCGGGCTATCGCCGACATGGCGCTGGCCCGTTCCGAGCAGAGCCCCAGACGATTCTACAGCATGTCCGCGCAGATCCGCGTCGAGCGGAAGGCCTACTACGATATCCTTGAATCCACACAGAAGGGCGACCTCGACATCACGCCCTGGGTCCAGTGGTTCCTGGGGCGCCTCGATCGGGCATTTGCCGGCGCGGAGGTGACCCTTGCGTCGGTGCTGGCCAAGGCCCGCTTCTGGAATGCCCACGCCCAGGCCGCGATCAGTGATCGCCAACGCGCCATCCTCAACCGTCTGCTGGGCGGGTTCGAGGGAAAGCTCACGTCATCAAAATACGCCACCCTGGCCAAGTGCTCCCAGGACACCGCTGCTCGCGATATCGACGATCTCGTAAAACGCGGCATCCTGGTCAAGGACGCCGCCGGCGGGCGCAGTACCAGCTATTCGCTCGTCATCGACTGACAGGTCATTGACCTGAGGCGTAACGGCGACCTGAGGCGTAACGGCACGCCTGGAAATCCACTTCCCCGTTCTTGTGGGAGGCGAACCGCCGACGCCTACCGGAAGCGCGAACGCCGTTGCACACAGATTTGATTCTCATTTAGGCGGTCGCCCGCCTGCGTATCCGATGAGTTCAAATGCCCTCCCCCAGCGCCCAAGGCTTCCCCGGGATCCTCGCGGACTACTGTCGTGTCCGCCTGTGCCGCGCCCTGAGTCCACACGACCTCTCCCTGATCAGGTCCTACCTGCTGGAAGGCTTCGAGAAGCGAGAACTTCCACCTGTCGCCGGCGACACCTGGTCCTGGGCGCAAATTGCTCACGCCAGTGGGGTGGACCAGGAGCACGTCGTCGCGGCTCGTCACGATCTTCGGCCAATCCTGATCGTGCTGGAGCGGGAACTTGGGAAGGGCCACCGTCGCCCACCAACCCGACAGCGGAAGTCGCGGAATGGGCCCACCCCGATCGCCTCGGCCGGACCGGAACAGGTCCAGCGGATGAAGCCGGGTGTGAAGCCGCGGCCGGTCATCGAATTTCCAGCGGCAGCTATCGAAGCGTGGGACAACCCCTCCGGCTTCGCTGAAGCTCTGAACTTCCACATGAAGCGCCACGGCGACACAGGATGGAACCTGCACAAGGCGATCGTGTTGCCGGGCGAGACGTTCGATCGGACGACCCTCAGCGCCTGGAGACGGGGCCGCAAAGCTCCGCAGTCAGCGGAGAGTCTCGGGATTCTGTCGAGGATCGAGCATCGCTATCGCCTCCCCGCCGGATACTTCAGGCAGAAGCTCCCGCACCCCTGTCGTTCGACGACGGGATTTCATCTGCCGGGCATTCCTGCGGCCGAGCGCCGGCGTCTTGCCTGGCACCTCCCCGACGACTTTGACGATCGCTCGGCGACCCAGCGCGAGGAGATCCTCGACTGGGTTAGAAACGTCGTCATCTCCGGCGCGACTGACTATCGGCGCTATCAGGCCGCGGCGGCCAAGACCCGCTACAGCCTTCGCTTCCCGAACCTGACCGGCAAGCGTTCACAGGCACGGAAGCTGCCGATGACCGACCTCCAGTCAGAGGACTTCGACCCGGATCTACTGCAAGGCGGCGCCGACGCTCCGGCTTCACTCGAAGCGGAGATGACCGCCCTGGTCCGCTTCAAGACCTCGACGCTGACGGCCTTCGGGTTCCAGCGGAACGGCGTTTGGGGGACAGAAACCGCCTCCCAGAAGATCGAGCACCTCGGCCTGCTCTTCGGCTCGCTGGCCGGGCCGCAGACCGGCCCGATCCGCGGCCTCGCCGTTCCAGTCGAACAGCTCAGCATGGCGCTCCTGATCTTCCCGTCCGTCTGGGACTGGTACGTCCAATGGCGTGAACGCCGCCGCGGCTTCTACACCCGCTGGGAAGTCGAGATGCTGCACGTCGCCTGCGCGCTGGTGCGCAAAGGCACAGGCTGGATGCGCCAGACGCCCTCCTTGGCAGTCCGCCTCGTTGCAATCGAAGGACTCGTTACCGAGGCGGAGATTGCTGCGGCTCGCGACGATTGGGAGGCCGCTTGCGACCGTCTCTATGACCATGCGCTCGCCAGGTCCAAGGAGATCGCGCGGGTGGCCCGCGTTCACCGCGACCCATTTGAGCCCATCCTTTCGATCCTGGAAGCAGACAGTCCGGCCGGCGAGTATCGAAAGATCACCGACGAGATCCTGCGCCTGATGCCGGACAGCAGGCTCTACCCGGTCGCGGCCGCAGAGGCGGTGCGATCGTTCCTCATGCTGAGGCTCGGCCTGCACACTGGCCTGCGTCAGAAGAACCTTCGTCAGCTCCGGGTATGCCCGAAGGGTGGTGTCCCCTCCTCCGAACGCCAGCTCGAAGATGCCCGCTGCGGCGAGTTGCGATGGAGTGATCGATATCAGGGATGGGAGGTCCTCATCCCTTCGATCGCGTTCAAGAACTCGACGTCGTCATTCTTCGGGAGCAAGCCGTTTCGGCTGGTTCTTCCCGACCTGGCCGACCTCTATGCCTACATCGACGCCTATGTGGACAAGCACCGCGCGGTGCTCCTTCGGGGAGCCAAGGACCCCGGCACGTTCTTCGTGAAGACGGTGAAGACCAAGAGCAAATCGGCCGCCTATGACCAGACCACCTTCTATGAGGCCTGGCGACTGACGACGCAGCGGTACGGCATCTACAACCCGTACACGGGAAGAGGCGCGATCAAGGGGTTGCTGCCCCATGGTCCTCACAATGTCCGGGACGTGTTGGCCACGCATATCCTGAAGCAGACCGGCTCTTACGAGCAGGCGAGCTACGCTATCCAGGACACGCCCGAGATGGTCGCCCAGCACTACGGCCGCTTCCTGCCTCAAGACAAGGCGGCGCTGGCGGCCCAAATTCTCAACAAGGTCTGGGAAGCGGCCTAGTTTGAGGCTCAATTGGCGGAGGACGGTCGACCCAAGACTGCCCCCGCCGCCACGCTAAGTAACGGGTTTCTCTCAGTAATTTAATGATGGCGGGAGAGACTCGAACCCCGACCTTCGAAACCGTCACCCGTGTTTCGGGTGGTTTCGCCTAAGCTGGAAATTACAGTTGGCAGTCGGCGGACAGACAGTTCTCTCGCCCCGATTGCAAATGCCGGGGTCCCCGCCCAAACTCGTGTGGGGCTTCGGAGGTGATGGTCTGTGAGTTACATTTTTGTCCTGGTGGCCGTGGTCTATGTGATCCGCCTCCTCATTGGCTTGAGCAACAGGCAGTCGCCCCACACCCCTCCCGGATTCGAAGAGGTCGCGAACCGACCTTCACGGTCGGCGGAGGATGACGCCAGCCTGATCAGAAAGGACCTTGGTCGACTGGATGCGGTTCAACCCGGCCTTGGACAGGAGGCCGTCCGGTATGTGCTCAAGGGCGACAATGACAGCGTGATGCTGAAGTTGGGCCAGCATCAGACCGCCGTGGCCCAGGCTCTGCGCCAGAACAGCTGGAGCATGTACGGCTCCTGGATGTCGGGGCGCGCCGACTTTCTGGTTGCGGCCTCGGAGTGGAGACCAAAAGCTGTCCGCAGGTATGGCGAAATTCTGGATTTCATCCATGTCGGCGCGGCATGGATCCGGCTGCCCGCCTCCGACAAGTCGCCTCGATGGTTCCGCGCGCTGCTCTACGAGTACGGACAGGCGCGCGCCGCGGCGCTGAACAAGCACACCACCTGGAAGGTCGCGCCCCCCGCGAAGGCGAAGCAACCCTGGAGCATCGACCAGCTGATCGAACTGCTCGGCGACGACCTGGCGCCGATCCTGGACGCCGCCTTCACCCACGACGAGGGCTACAGCCGGACCTACACCGAGCCGGGCTCGCCCGAACAGATGTCGGGTTTCGAGGCCCACCTCAGGTCGGATTCCGATCGCCGGATCGCCGAACTACGACCGCTGGGCGCCAAGGCGCGCTCGGGGGCCTTGCGCAAATTCGCCCAGATGAAGCTGGTCGACGGGCCCTATTTCGAGTTCGCGTTTTCCCAAGCATCGGATAGCGCCAAGTCTGTCCGGGAGGGAGCCGCACTTCTCCTCCGCGCCGCCAGGCCGGAGGTCCTTGTGCAACGGACTGATGAGTCCTGGCCTACGCTGAAGGCGGGACAAAAAGGCGAGCTTGCCTCTGTCATCCTTGCCGTTTGCGGAAAGGACGGTGCGGACCTTCTGCGGAAGCTGGCCGAGGCGGAGAAAAACGAGAGCGTCCGCGCGGACATCATGCGCCGGCTCGGCGAGGGCGTCCTTGTCCCCACCTCCAAGAATGGTGTCATCGACAGCTCGGACGGCTACACTGCCCTGGATGGCAGCTGGATTGCGACTCCGCCCGCGGCGGCGCTTCCGGAGGACAAGCCCGTATCGCCCCCGCTGCAGGACTTGGTCGCCCGTGCCGTCGGCCTTTGGCGTGAAGAAGCCGAGCAATTCAATCACACCAACAAGGACCGCAAGCCCTTCCATCGCCAATTCGTCCCTCCAATGACGCTCGCGAACCAACTCCAGGACACGATGAATGGAAAGCGCGGCGCCTTGTTGGGCCGTGAGTCTGGATTGGAGATCTTTTCGGACTGGGGTCTGAGCAAGGGTCGAGCGTCGGTCCGCGACCAGATTCTTGGCCATCCAGATTTGACGCTTTGGCATCTGGCGCGCCTGCACGCCGACCCTGAAGACCGGCGGAGTTTCGGCACCCGTTCTCACGCCGTGTTCTTCGCGACTTCTGTCGGCCGCGCGTTTCGCTCCCGCCTCGTTGGCGGACGCGACCTCAGAACTCACATGGACATTGCAGCCGCGCTCGGGTCCCGATCGGATGGCGCTGCGCGGCACCTGCTCTCGGCGACCTATTGGCGACCTGATGTCGACGATTGGGAACACGAGATGCTCTGGCCCTATTTGGTCCGACATTTTGGAATGATCGACCAGGCCTTGAAACTTGTCGCCGGCGACAGCGGGGCTGATCTTAATGAACAAATGGCGTTGGAGGTTCTGGGCCGGTTTCCGATTACGCCAGCCAGGTACGCAAAAGCTCTTCTCGACCGAGCCCTTGGTGACCGAAAGACATTGCGGCCTGCCGCCAGGCAGCTGTTGAGCAAGACACCCGGCCTTCATGCCTTGCTGCTTCCGCTGCTGAAGCACCCAAAGTCGGAGATGCGGGCCGGCGCCGCCGAATGGCTCGGCGACCTCAAACAGGAGTCAGCGCTCAAGGCGCTTCTCGAAGCAGCGCGGAAAGAGCAGACGCCGACCGCCAAGGCGTCGATGCTCAGTTCAGTTTCTAGTTTGGGCGGAGAGATCGCCGAGTTCGTCTCCGCGAAGGCGCTGCTCGGCGAAGCCCAGGCCGGGCTCAAGAAGGCGCCCGGCAAGGGGCTGGAATGGTTTCCCTTCGACGGGCTTCCGGCGGTTCACCAGAAGGACGGGACCCCGCTCGACCCGCAGGTCGTCCGGTGGTGGATCACACTGGCGACCAAGCTGAAGCAGCCCGGCGGCAACCCCTGGTTCGACCTGCTGCTGGACGAGCTCACCCCCGCCGATGCGGCGAAGCTGGGCCTGGCCATCCTGCAGGCCTTCGTCGCCCATGACACCGCGGCGCCGTCCGAGGCGGAGGCCAACGCCTATGCCGCCGCGAACGTCGACGCCACGCTGGCCCAGTATCAGCGCTGGGACGCGTCGATGACGCGGGAGCGGGTCTTCTCGATGCTGCGGGGGCAGAAGCTGACGGCCTATTTCGGCAGCGCCAATGACCAGAAGGGCATCCTCTCCCTGTGCGTCCGCGCCCCCGCCGCCGACGCGGTCAACATCACTCGGGCCTATTTCCGCGATCACTACACCCGCACGGCCCAGTGCAAGGCGCTGATCGAATGCCTGGCCGGCAACCCCTCGCCGCTGGCGGTGCAGTACGTCCTGACGATCGCCAAGCGCTGGCGCACCAAGGGCGTGCAGGAATTGGCCGGCCAGCTCGTCGAGGCCATCGCCGAGAAGCGCGGCTGGACCGCGGAGGAACTGGCCGACCGGACCATTCCGACAGGCGGCTTCGACGAAGCCGGCATTCTTGAGCTGCCCGTCGGCGACCGCAGCTATCAGGCCAGGCTGGACGGCGAAGGCCGGCTGTCGCTGTTCAATCCCGACGGCAAGGCAGTGCAGGGCCTGCCGGCCTCGGCGGCGGGACCGGCGGCGGAGTCCCTGAAGGAGTCCAAGGCGCTGCTGAGCACCGCCCGCAAGGAAGTGAAGCAGGTCTGGGACTTCCAGTCCCGGCGGCTCTACGAGGCCCTCTGCGTCGAGCGCGACTGGTCGCGCGAGGACTGGTCCGAACACCTTCTGGAGCACCCCGTCGTCGGCCGGCTGGTTCAGCGGCTGTTGTGGATCGGCCTGGATGACCGGGGCGGCAAGCTGGCCGTGTTCCGGCCCATGGAAGACCTCACCCTCACCGACGCGTCGGACAGCCCGGTCGACCCGGCGTCGTTCGCGCGGGTGCGGCTGGCCCACAGCACCGCGCTCACCGCCGAAGAGGCCGCGGCGTGGAAAACCCACCTCGCCGACTACGAGGTCACCCCGCTGTTCGACCAGCTGGGGCGGCCCACGATGACGGCGACCGACAGCCGGGAAACCGAGATCATCGACCGCAAGGGCTGGATGATCGAGGCCTTCAAGCTGCGCGGGGCGGCGACCAGGCTCGGCTACAACCGGGGCGCGGCCGAGGATGGCGGCGTGTTCATGACCTACGAAAAGCCGTTCGACGCCCTGAAGCTGGTGGCGGTGGTCGAGTTCACCGGCAACGGCCTGCCGGAAGAAAACCGGCCGTCGGCGCTGGTCGCCCTGCGGTTCGTGCGGCAGAAGAAGGCCGGAGGCTTCCTCAACTGGAGCAGCGGCGTGCCGATGAAGGACGTACCCGCGGTGCTGCTGAGTGAAGCCTGGAACGACCTCCACGCCATGGCCGCGGCCGGAAGCGGCTTTGACGCTGAATGGGAAAAGAAAGCCGGATGGTAGACGTTCAGGCCGCCGCGCTTCGCCCGCCCGCGGAAGAGACATTCGCCGATGAACTCGACCGTCTGAAGGCGGCCGACAAGGGGCCGCGACCGGGGGGCTGGGTTCTGTCGCCCCGGTCGGTGCGCAAGTTCCTGATCGGCGATCCCGCCCTGAAGGTGACGCGCAAGTTCTATGGCGATGACGGCCTGGTGGAACGGGCCATCGTCGACCTGATGGGCGAGCAAGGGCTGATGCTGGTCGGCGAGCCGGGCACGGCCAAGTCCATGCTGTCGGAGCTGCTGGCGGCGGCGATCTCCGGGCGGACAAACCTGGTGGTTCAGGGCTCGGCCGGCACCACGGAGGATCACGTCCGCTACGGCTGGAACTATGCCCTGCTGCTCGCCGAGGGTCCCAGCCAGCGCGCCCTGATCCCCTCGCCGGTGCTGGAGGCCATGCGGACCGGCCGCATCGTCCGGCTGGAAGAGATCACGCGCAGCCCGCCCGAGATCCAGGACACCCTGATCTCCATCCTCTCCGAGAAGGTCATCGCCGTGCCTGAGCTGGGCGAGGACCAGGCCGTTTACGCCAAGCCCGGCTTCAACATCATCGCCACCGCCAACCTCAAGGACCGCGGGGTCCATGAGATGTCGAGCGCCCTGAAACGCCGCTTCAACTTCGAGACCGTCCTGCCGATCGACGATCCCGCGCTCGAGCGTGAACTGATCGCCCGGCAGCTGGATCGACGGCTGGAGAAATCCGAGGTGCGATCGCAGATGCCGGAGGACGTGCTGGACCTGCTGGTCTCGACCTTCCAGGACCTGCGATCGGGCAAGACGCGCGAGGGCGCGCCGGTGCCGCGTCCCGATGCGGTGATGTCCACCGCCGAGGCCGTCAATGTGGCCCACGCCGCCTCGCTGGATGCGATCTATTTCGGCGACGGCAAGGTCACCGGGGCCCATGTCGCCCGGCAGCTGGGCGGGGTGGTCCTGAAGGACAACGCCGAGGACGTCCGCAAGCTGAAGGCCTACGTCGACCATGTCGTCAAGGAACGCTCCCGCCGCAGCAAGGCGTGGAGCGACATGATGACCGCGCTGAAGGCGCATAAAGGCGTCTCGTGACCAGGCGCGCAGCCGCGGTCGACATGGGTGGGGTCCACTTCTTCCCCATCCGGCACCACAGCCCTGCCTGCGCCCTCGCTCTCGCCAGGGCTCTGGCCGAGATCCGGCCGACCCAGGTTCTGGTCGAGGCGCCGATCGACTTCGAACCCCTGACATCCCTGCTCACCGATCCCCGGACCCGGGCGCCCGTGGCCATCGTCTCGCTGGCGGAAAAGGGCGCCGAGAAGGACTACATCGCCACCTACCCCTTCTGTAGTCATTCGCCGGAACTGGTGGCGCTCGCCTGGGCCCGGCAGGCCGGCGCGCGCACGGCCCTGATCGACCTGCCGGCGCGGCATGAGGCGATGCGGGCGCGGTTCGAGGGATCGGGCCAGGGGCCGCTGGTCGAGGAAGCCCGGCTGGACCACAACAGCTATGTCACCGAGCTCTGCCGCCGACGGGGCGTGGCCAACGGCGCCGCCCTGTGGGACGCCCTGTTCGAGAGCCAGGGCGCGACGGCGGACTGGCGGGGGTTCTTCGCCGCCGTCGGCGTCTATTGCGAACACATCCGCGATGTCACCGCCGCCGCCGAGATGGAGCAGGACGGGACGCTGGCCCGTGAGGCCCATATGGCGGCATGCCTGGCGGAGGCGGCAGCCGCCGGCGGTCCGATCGCGGTGATCACTGGCGGCTTCCATACCCCCGCCCTGCGCGCGGGCCTGGGCCAGCCCTCGAAAGGTCCGGCGGTGAAGGTCCCGCCCCAGAACGCCTATCTCATCCGGTACGCCTTCCGGCAGATGGACCAGGCGTCGGGCTACGGCGCCGGCCTGCCTCATCCGGAATGGTACGACCGTCTGTGGCGGACGCTGTCCGAGGGCGGCGACCCGGCCGACCTGGCGATGGCCGTGTTCACCGACTTCGCCGATCATCTGCGCCGGACCTCGCCCGGGCTGGCGCTCTCGACCCCGGTCCTGACCCAGGCTGCGTCGGCCGCCGCGCGCCTCGCCCAGCTGCGGGACCTGCCCTTCGCCGGACGCGCCGAGGTGCTCGACGCCCTGCGCTCCGCCGCCGTGAAGCACGCCATCGAACTTGGCCAGACGCCGCTGCTGAACGCCTTTTCCGCGTTCCTGACCGGCGACGCCATCGGCGACCTGCCCCCGGGCGCGGCCCAGCCGCCGATCGTCGAAGCCGTGCGGAGCCAGGCGCGGACCCTGGGCTTCACCCTCGAAGGCGGCGAACGCCGCACGCGTGAACTGGACGTTCTCCGCAAGCCCCGCCATGCCGAGGCCAGCCAGTTCCTGTTCGCCCTTGATCTGGTCGATGCGCAGTTCGCCAACCGGATCAGCGGCCCCGACCCTCTGAGCGGCTGGCGCGAGGACGCGCTGCTGGAAACCTGGACCTACGCCTGGTCGCCCATGGTGGAATCGCGGCTGATCGCCCGCGCGGGCAATGGCCAGACCCTGGCGGCGATCTGCGCGGCCGAACTGCGCCAACGCCGCGCCGCCTTGGCGGAACAGGGCCAAGCGCGCAGCGCCGGTGTCCTGGCCGGCCTGTTTCTGGCGGCCGCCCGGACGGGGATCAGCGGCCTGGCCATCGAGGTTCTGGGATGGTGCCGCGAAGCTCTGGTTGAAGATCCGGAGGTGAGTTCG
>JACRBD010000324.1 GCA_016234625.1 Caulobacterales bacterium
ATCCACTTGCCGTCGGCGCACTGGTAGGTGTCGTAGAAGTGCGCCCCACCGTCGAGAAGGTTGCTGCGGCGCTCGTCCTTCCAGATGCCCGCCCCCTTGAAGCCGTAGAACATGGCCATCAGGGAAGCGGCGCCATCGCTCATGGCGCAGTCGATCACCTGCCCCTGGCCCGTCTCGCGGGCGTGGATGATTCCGGCCATCAGGCCGAAGGCGAGATAGAGGGCCCCTCCCCCGAAGTCGCCGACCAGGTTCAGCGGCGGCACCGGCTTGTCGCTGGTGCCGATCGCGTGCAGCGCGCCGGTGATGGCGATGTAGTTCATGTCGTGGCCGGCGGCCTTGGCGTAGGGCCCGAACTGGCCCCAGCCGGTCATCCGACCGAACACCAGCTTGGGATTGCGCTTCAGGACGACATCGGGGCCCTGGCCCAGCCGCTCCATCACGCCCGGGCGGAAGCCCTCGATCAGACCGTCGGCGCTTTCCAGCAGCTTGAGCACCGCCTCGATGGCGTCGGGCGACTTCAGGTCCAGGGCGATCGAGCGACGGCCGCGGCTGGTGACGTCCGACGGCGCGCCGCCACGCCCCCCCTTGCGATCGACCCGCACCACGTCGGCGCCCAGGTCCGACAGCAGCATGCCGCAGAACGGCCCCGGCCCGATGCCGGCGAACTCGACGATCTTCAGCCCCGAAAGCGGACCCTTGCCCATGACGCGTTTCCTCTGGTTCGACCCAGAGCTAAATCCGCTGACGCATGGTCAGGCAAGCGGCCGGTCTTCGAGACTGTGGAAGATGCGGACGACGACCACGGTGGCCCCGCCCCGTCGAAACTGAACGATGTAGCCAGCAGAGCCGAACGGCACGATGAGTTCGCGAAGCGAGCCAGGGCCTCTTCGGGCGCGATCAGGCATTTGGGCAAGGCTTTGAATTGCCGCCTCAAGGGTATCGAGCGCCCGATTGGCCGCGCTTTCGTTGCGCCCGCCCAGATAGGTGAACAGCCGCCTCAGGTCGCGTCTGGCTTCCGCCGAAACCCGGACTCTCAAGCTTAGCCGCCTTGGGGCTGCTTCGCGGCAAGTCGAGCGCGAAGGTCGGCAAAGACCTCTTCCACCGAGTAGGACACGCCCGTCCGTTCATACTCGGCGAGGCTCGCTTGCGCGGGCGCCCAATAAGCGGCCTCCACGGCGTCGACCAGGACTCGGGTCGCGAAGGCGTCGGGCGCCTCGCCTGCTGTCCGCGCCGCGATCCGCAGGCGGAAAGCCGTTTCCTCGTCGAGCTCGATGGTCAGCGGAACCTTGGCCATGGCGGCAGAATATCCTGACCGGAGCGGCTCGGCTAGTCGTCTTTTAATTGTATTTATAACGTTTGCCCGTCGTCGATGCTGATCAGCGTCCCCGTGATGAAATGCGCCCGGCGGCCGGCCAGCATCAGCAGGGCCTCGTCCAAAACGTCTTCGTCGATCAGCCGGCGGCGGGGGAAGCCCTTGATTTGCTTCTGGCCGCCCTCGGTGTGAAACCAGTCCGCGTTAATCTCGGTCTCGATGTAGCCAGGGCAGATGGCGTTGACGGCGATCCGCGGCCGGGCCCACTCGCGGGCCAGACCCTTGGTCAGCGACGCGCAGGCGGCCTTGGAGGCGCAATAGACGCTTAGGCCCGGCAGCTGGTTGAAGGCGGCGATCGAAGCGATGTTGATGATCCGCGCCTCGCCGGCTTCGGCCACGCCGCTGGCGATCATCCGTTTGGCCGCCTCGACGGCGCCGAAATAGACGCCCCGGACGTTGACCGCGAAGGTCTGGTCGAAGGTCTCGACGCTCATGTCCATGGCCATCCCGTCACCGCCGACCCCGGCGTTGTTAACCAGGATCGAGATCGGCCCCAGCGTCGCCTCCACCGCGTCGAACGCCGGCCCGATGGCCTCGACATCCTGCACATCGAGTGGAATCGCCACGGCCTTGCCGCCCTTGGCGACGATCGCGGCCACCTCGGCGTCGAGGCGATCGGTGCGCCGGGCCATCAGGGCCACGGCCGCGCCGGCGTCCGACAGCACATGGGCGAAGCGCCGTCCGAGCCCGCTGGAAGCCCCGGTGACGACGGCCACGCGGCCGGCGAGCGGTTTATCGGTCATGGTTTATCTCCTGCGGCGCTGTAACCCTTTGCCGGGACCCCGCCTCTGTTATGGTGACCCGTTGCGAATCTTGACGCGCAGCGGATAGCCGGCGGGGGCCCGGCGGCGTCAAGGGCGGGAGTTCAGACGGCTTGTCAATTCAGGCCCGTATTTTGATCGTGGCGCGGGACGATGCGCTCGCCGGACCGCTGGCCGAAGGGCTGGATCGGCTTGGCTGGCGCACGATCACGGCGCGGGGGCCCTACGCGGCCATCGCGGCGCTTGGGGATCTGGCCATCGAAGCGGCCATCGTCGATGTCGCCAGCGGTGGTCACGAGGCCCTCAGTCTGGCCCGGCGGCTGAAGGCCGCCTGCGCGCCGCGCCGCCTGCCGGTGATCGCCATCGGCGATCCCGATCCCGAGCTGGACAGCTACGCCTTCGACCTGACCCTGGCCCCTCCCCTCCATCCGGCCCAGGCCGTGCTGCGGCTGGAGTCGCTGGTGCGCATGGCCGTGGCCGAGGAAGAGTTCGAGCTGCGGCTGGAAACCTTCGCCGAGCGCGGCCGGCGCCTCGACCTGCCCGAGCCCAAGTCGGACCCCTATCGTGTGCTGGCGGTGGGCGAGCCCGCCCCGCAGTTCCTCGCCCTCAGCAACGCCCTCACCCGCAGCGGCGCGGACGTGGTCGGGGCCTTCACCGCCTTCACCGCCTTCGACTACCTGCACGAGCGCGACTTTGACTCGGTGGTCCTGTGGGCCGGCGACAACAGCGCCGAGGCGCTCAGCATCGCCGCCGGCATGCGCCGCAACACCCGGCTCTACCACATCCCCGCCCTGCTCTATCTGCGCGGCGAAAGCTACGTCACTACCTCGGAGGCCTTCCACCGCGGGGTGTCGGACGTCGCCTCGCCCGAGACGCCGGAGACGGAAACGGCCAAGCGGGTTATCGAGCTGTCGCGCAGCTATCGCCGGGCCACCTCGATCCGCAAGGCGCTGGAGCGGGCCCGCAGCAGCGGGCTGATGGACGCGGCCACCGGCCTGTTCACCCGCGACCTGTTCGCAAGCCACATGGTCCGGCTGGCTCATGCCTCGCGGGTTCGCAACCGGCCGATGAGCGTCTGCGTCCTGCGCCTGGCTGACCGGCCCGAGACCACCGCCGCCCGCGCCGGGGGCTATCTCGACCGGGCCATCCCGCAGATCGGGTCGATGATCGGCCGCCTCGTGCGGGTCGAGGACACCGCCGCCCGGCTTGGGCCGGAGGTGTTCGCCCTGGCCCTCCCCGCCACGCCCGCCGCCGCCGGCCGCGCCGCCGCCGAGCGGATTGCCGCGGTGATCGCCTGCACCGCCTTCGAGGCCGGCGAGGGCAAGACGCCCTTCACCGTCGATTTCGACATCGGCATCGCCCAGCTGGAGCCGGGCGAGAACGCCGCCAAGGCCCTGGAACGGGCCGCCAGCCGCGCCCTGCAGCGTGAAGCCGGCTAAACGGGAGCGCCCGCCATGCAGATCGACTTCATCGCCGACGTCGTCTGTCCCTGGTGCTACCTGGGCTGGCGGCGGCTGGAAAAGGCCCTCGCCCTGCGGCCGGACCTGAAGGCCACCATCACCTGGCGGCCCTACCAGCTCGATCCGACCCTTCCGGAAGAAGGCGTCGACCGGCACAACTACATGGCCGCCAAGTTTCCCAACAGCGAGCGCCGGGCCGAGATCGGCAAGGTGCTCGACGAGGCCGCGGCGCAGGATGGCATCAGCTGGAACCTGGCCGACATCCCGGTCTCGCCCAACACCAACGCCGCCCATCGCCTGATCCGGTGGGCCCAGGGCGAGGGCCTGCAGGGTCCGGTGCTGGAAGGGGTGCTGGCGGCCTACTTCACCGAACTGAAGGACATCGGCGACCCGGTGGTGCTGGCCGACATCGGCGAAAGGGCCGGCATGGACCGCCTGCGTCTGCTGCAGGCCTTTTCCGAGGGCGTCGACAAGGACGCCGTCGCCCGCGAGCATTTCCAGGCCCATCAGGCCGGGGTGTCGGGCGTGCCGTTCATGATCTTCGACGGCAAGATCGCTGTCTCCGGCGCCGAGCCGCCCGAGCGGCTGGTCAAGGCGATCGACAAGGCGCTGGAGATGGCGTGATGGACTTCAGGGACCCCAAGACCGTCGGCCCGATCATCGGCATCGTCATCTTCCTGGCGATCTTCTCTCTGCGGATGATGCGCTCGCGGCAGCAGCGGCCGTTGAAGCTGGAGTGGCTGTGGGTCACGCCGGCGGTGCTGATCCTGATGTCCGGCTTCCTGCTCTGGCAGTTCCGTCCGCAAGGGCTGGAGTGGCTGCGGCTGGCGGTCATCTTCGCCATCGGCGGCGCGATCGGCTGGCAGCGCGGACGGATGATGACCATCACCGTTGATCCGGCGACGCATGACCTGAATCAGCAGGCCTCGCCCGCGGCGATGATCCTGCTGGTCGGGCTGGTGGCGATCCGCCTAGGCCTGCGTTCGGTGCTGACGGAGGAGGCCGGCGCCTTGCACATCACCGTCAACTTCATCACCGACGCCTTCGTCATCCTCGGCGTGGGGCTGCTCGGCGTCACTCGGCTGGAGATGTTCCTGCGGGCGCGGAAGCTGCTGAGCCAAGCGCGGGCGGCGTAGATGTTCGTGAACGTCTTCCGCCACCTCGGCGTCATCGTCTTGGCCGCAACCGCATTCACGAACGCTAGCGCGGCGACCTCGCCCGAAATTCTGATCCTGCCCACCGAAGCGCAGCTTCAGCATGCCTATGGTGACAGCGAAGCGACAACGCCGCCACGAGGGTTGGAGTTCGGGTGCTTCGTGAGCCCCGCCTCCCGCCCGGACCTGAAGTGTTTCAGTGCGGACAGTATGGGCGGGCCCGACGATCATTTGAGGGCATTCGGCGTCGTTGCGGTGCTTACGGAGTTCGCCCCGACGCCGACGCCAGGTCAGTGGCGGCTCCTGACCGGCCGGCTACATCGCGAAAGAATTCAGGGAGCCAAAGGCTTCAGGGCCTGGGTTGAGGTCATCAGCGTCGCCTCTGGCGAACCGTTCCTCACATCGAGCGCTCCTCTCATCAGGGCGCGACCGCCAAGAGGCGCGCCAATCCAATGGGCGCTACGGCCTGACGTCGAGCCCGCAGACGTCACGAACTTTGGGGCCTGCCTGTGGAGTGGTCTCGGTCCGGCAGACCAGGACTTGGCCAAGCAGGAGCTCCTGCGATCAGGAGATCGCATGCGGACGCTCATTTCGGTCAGCGTTGAGGTCGAGGACACGTGGCGTAGTGCGTGGCGACACTGCTACAACTCCGTGGACGGGTATCGTCGCCAGGATCACGTCGCGCCCTACTTCAGATACCGCGCCAGCAAGGAGTTGCTGCTGGAGCGTGGCATCACGGAGGAGGAACTCGCCGCCTCCATCCGCAATCTGCCATTCGCGTCACTCGCGGCGACGAAACTGGATTTGCGCTTGCCTGAAGGCTCACCGGTCCGGGCCCGACTCTGGGCTCCGGTATTTGCAGCCTTGGGGCTGGATCAGTCCGCCACCTGGCGCGATGGCAGTCCCCAAGCGTTGGTGCTCACCTATTTCCAGGGCTTGGCGGAATTGAATCGCTGGGTGGATGACGAGAGCAACGTCAGTGAGCGGGGACGAGACCTCGCGGACCGACTTGACGAGTTCGACGGCCCCGAGACCACGCCTGCCTGGGTGCGGAAACCAACGAGATCAGAACTCGCGAAATTCTATCCGCGACTGGCGTTGGCCGCGGGGAAGCCGGCCACCGCCACCGTGGCCTGCGTCATCGCCGCGGATGGCGTTCCTGCAACTTGCCGGACCATTTCGCAAACGCCCGAAGGTGATCGAGAGAGCTTTCTCGGGAGCGGCAACGCCGCAGCTTTGGCGCAGTGCTGCTATCGCATCGCTCCCGTGCGGCTTGGCGATCCGACGTCTCCAACCGAGGGACGTCCGGTAATACGTTTCACGATCGGCTGGCCGTTCGACCCCGAGACACAACCCTAGACGAGCCGGCGGCGGCTTCGACATCCTGAGAATCAGGTTCGGAAGGGGCTGCGTTCAACAGCACTCCATCCTCTGTCTCTTCGATCGTCAGCCTGATGCCGGGGCGCCAGTTGAGCTTTCGCCTTAGCTCAGCAGGCAGCGTGACACGGCCCTTGGTCGAGACCAGCGCCGGCAATTTCGTGTCGTTGCCCATAAGTTGTACATTCATGGCATTCGCTTATATGTAGCAGTCAGGTCTGATGTCTGGCAAGCCTGAGCAATATCGTTTGCGCGGACGCGAGACCGTGGAAAAGACCGTCAGTCCGCCTTCGCCAGCTTCGCCAGCGTGGTCAAAATCCGCTCCGCCGCGTCCAGTCGCTGGGCCGGTGTGTCCCACTCGCCCTTGATGACGATCTTCTGGTCGGGGCGCAGTTTCCAGATCATCTGGTTGGCCTGGATGAACCGCACCAGGCCCATCGGGTTGGCGAAGTGGTCGTCGCGGAAGCTGGCGACGGCGCCCTTGGGGCCGACATCGATCTTGGCGACGTTGGCCTCGCGGCACAGGCCCTTGATGGCCACCACCTTGAGCAGGCTGCTGGCCTCCGGCGGGATGGGCCCGAACCGGTCGATCAGTTCGGCGGCCAGGGCCTCGCGGTCCTGCGCCTGTTCGGCTTCCGACAGGCGGCGATAGAGGGCCAGGCGGACGTTGAGGTCCGGCACATAGGCCTCGGGGATCATCACGGCGGCGCCGGTGTTGATCTGCGGCGACCAGCCACGGTCGGCCAGGGCCTCGGCGCCCTGCTTCTGGCGCAGTTCGGCGACCGCGTCCTCGAGCATCTGCTGGTACAGCTCGACGCCGATTTCCTTGATGTGGCCGCTCTGTTCGTCGCCCAGCAGGTTGCCGCCGCCGCGGATATCCAGATCGTGGCTGGCCAGCTGGAAGCCGGCGCCCAGGCTGTCCAGCGACTGCAGCACCTTCAGCCGCTTATCGGCCGAGAGGGTCAGCTGCTTGTCCGCCGGGGTGGTCATGTAGGCGTAGGCCCGCGCCTTGGCCCGGCCGACGCGCCCGCGCAGCTGGTACAGCTGGGCCAGGCCGAACATGTCCGCCCGGTGGATGATCAGGGTGTTGGCGGTGGGGATATCCAGGCCGCTTTCGACGATCGTCGTCGACAGCAGGACGTCATACTGGCCGTCGTAGAAGGCGCTCATCACCTCCTCGAGCTGGGTCGGGCTCATCTGGCCGTGGCCGACGACGAACTTCACCTCCGGCACTTGCTCGCGCAGGAACCGCTCGAGATCGGGCAGGTCCTTGATCCGGGGGGCGACGAAATAGGCCTGGCCGCCGCGGTACTTCTCCCGCAGCAGCGCCTCGCGCAGGGTCACCGGGTCCCAGGGGGTGATGTAGGTGCGCACCGCCAGCCGGTCGACCGGCGGGGTGGCGATGATGCTCATCTCGCGGATGCCGCTGAGCGCCATCTGAAGGGTGCGCGGGATCGGCGTGGCCGTCAGGGTCAGCATATGCACATCGGCGCGAAGCTCCTTGAGCTTCTCCTTGTGCTTGACGCCGAAGTGCTGCTCCTCGTCGACGATGACGAGGCCCAGGTCCTTGAACGAGACCTGTTTGCTGAGCACCGCGTGGGTGCCGACGACGATCTCGATCTCGCCGTTGGCGAGCCCCTCGCGGGTCTCGCCGACTTCTTTCGCGGGCACCAGGCGCGACAGGCGGCTGACCTTGATCGGCCAGCCCTGGAAGCGCTCGCTGAAGGTCTTGAAGTGTTGCCGCGCCAACAGGGTGGTCGGGCAGACGATGGCCACCTGCTTGCCGCTCATGGCCATGATGAAGGCCGCCCGCAGGGCCACCTCGGTCTTGCCGAAGCCGACGTCGCCGCAGATCAGCCGGTCCATCGGCTTGCCGGCGCCCAGGTCGGTCAGAACGTCGCCGATGGCGTTC
Source organism: Caulobacterales bacterium (assembly GCA_016234625.1). Taxonomy (GTDB): domain Bacteria; phylum Pseudomonadota; class Alphaproteobacteria; order Caulobacterales; family Caulobacteraceae; genus Caulobacter. The sequence continues at coordinate 8,037 of JACRBD010000324.1, forward strand.
AGCTGGTCATCCGTCTCCTCGTAGGGGAAGCGGGCGCAGAACTCGTCGAACAGGCCGGACGGCGGATCGATCTCCTCCACCGACTTCAGCTGGCGGGCGGCGGCGATCTGGATCAGGCCCTCGGCCATCTCCCGCAGCCGCTGTTTGGCCCTGGCCTTGCGGCTCTGCCAACCAGCGCCGCCCAGCCTGTCCAGCTGGAGGTTCTCGCCATCGGCGCCGTAGCGCGTCAGCAGGTCGATGTTCTCGACCGGCAGGTAGAGTCTGGCCTCGCCGGCGTATTCCAGGTCGAGGCAGTCGTGCGGCGCGCCCTGGACGTCGAGGGTCTTCAGGCCGGCGTAGCGGCCGATGCCGTGGTCGATGTGCACCACCAGGTCGCCCGGCGTCAGGGCGCTGGCCTCGGCGAGGAAGTTGGCCGCCCGGCGCTTCTTGCGCGGCCGGGCCAGGCGATCACCGAGGATGTCGGTCTCGGAGATGACCGCCAGGTTGTCGGTCTCGAACCCGGACTCCAGCGGCAGCACCACCCGTTGCGGGATCTTCGGGTCGGCCGCCTTGGCCGCCTGCCAGTAGGGCGCGAACGGGATGCGCTTGAGGCCGTGGTCCGACAGCATGGTCCCGAGCCGCTCGGACGAACCCTCGGTCCAGGAGGCGAACAGCACGCGCTTTCCGGC
>JACRBD010000325.1 GCA_016234625.1 Caulobacterales bacterium
ACGACCGCGCCGGCCCCGCGCTCGTTCTTGGACACCTGGCTGCCGATCAGGCCGCCGATGATGGCGCCGACGACCGCGCCGCCTTCCTGTTTGCCGCCGGAGGCGTCGCAGCTGAACACGCCGGCGCTGGCGATTCCCGGAGCGGCGACCAGGGCTGCGGCGACGATGGCGGCGGTTATAGCGATACGCATGGTAAGCTCCCGTGAGTTGTCAGGCGTCGTCTGAGGCCACTTTAGCCCCGGCTCGCGACATCAATACGTCCGGGCTTGTCTTTCCCCACGTCATCTCACGAGAATGTGTGAATACCCGCGAGGACTGAACCCATGAACGCCCATACCGCCACGGCCGCCGCCTGGACCTGCTTCAACGTATCGATCGAGGACGGGGTTGCGCATATCCAGCTCAAACGGCCCGAAGCCATGAACACCATGAACAAGGCGTTCTGGGCCGAGCTGCCGGCCATCGTGCGGGACATCGACGACAACGCCCGCGCCCGCTGCATCGTCATCTCCTCGACCGGCAAGCATTTCTCGGCTGGCATGGACCTGTCGGTGTTCGCCAACGTCGGCGAGGGTCGCGGTGAAGCCGATCGCCACGTGGCCGGCGAGAGCTTCCGCCGCCATGTCCACGCGCTGCAGGACACCTTCTCCTGCCTCGACGAGGCGCGCGTGCCGGTGATCGCGGCGATCCAGGGCGGTTGCATCGGCGGGGCGGTGGACTTCACCAGCGCCTGTGACATCCGCTACTGCAGCGCCGACGCCTTCTTCTGCATCATGGAGATCAACATCGGCATGACCGCCGATGTCGGCACCTTCCCGCGTCTGTGCAAGCTGATCCCCGAAGGCTGGGTGCGCGAGCTGGCCTACACCGGTCGCCGCCTGCCGGCCCAGCGGGCCCGCGACATCGGCCTGGTCAACGAGGTGTTCGACACCCACGAGGCCGTGGTCGCACACGCCCTGGCCACCGCGAAGGAGATCGCGTCCAAGTCGCCGCTGGCTGTGGCCGGCAGCAAGGTGATGATCAACTACGCCCGCGACCACACCATCAAGGACGGCCTGGACTACATCGCCGTCTGGCAGACCGGCATGTTCTCCGGCCCGCACATGGCCGAGACCTTCGTCGCCAAACAGGAGGGCCGCGACCCGGTGTTCCCGGATCTGCTGCCATTGAGGAAGGGGCTGTAACCATGAACAATGCTCCCCGCTTGCCGGGGAGCTGTCAGGCGGAGCCTGACTGAGGGGTCAGCGCCGGTGTCAGCGGTCAGAGTCATAGCGCCGGTCACGGTCGGCAGCGGTCTTCAGGACTTTCGGGAAGCAGCGGTGCTGCCCCCTCCACCATGCTCCGCATGGTCCCCCTCCCCTCTCCGAGGGGAGGATAGGAGGCTACGTCTCCAACTCCGCCTCGAGCAGGTCCGCCCCTTCGATGCGCGCGCCCTTGAGGTCCGCTTCAAGGAACCGCGCCCGGCGGGCGTGGCAGTCACGCAGGTCGGCGCCGCGCAGCACCGCCCGGGTCAGGTCGGTCCGGATGTAGCGGCCCTCGGCAATCATCAGCGGGCCCAGCTTGGCCTCGCGCAGATCGGCCTTGTTCAGCTTGGCTCCAATCAGCCTGGCGCCGCGCAGGTCGGCGCCCTTGAGGTTCGCCCCGCGCAGGTCGGCCTCGCTGAGGTCGCAGCCCTGCAGCTCGGCCCCTTCCATGTCCAGTCCGAAGAACACCGAGCGCGGCGCGCTCATGCCGGTGAGCATGCGGCGGCGTAGCTGCTTGAGCGGGCGGAAGTCGATGCGGGAGACCTTGATCACCCGGCCCACCTGTCCCTCGCTGGCGCAGTAGCGCTCGTGCTCGGTGAGCACGTCCCCCAGGGGCCGGTCGTCCACATAGACGATCGGCGGCGGCGCCCGCAGAACCTCGGAGAGATCGACCCGATCGAGGCTGGCGTCGTCCAGATTCACGCCGACGATGACGGCGTTCTTCATCGAGGCGCCCGAAAGGTCTGCGTGGAACACCTCGGCGCCCGAGAGATCGGCCCCGTCCAGCACGGCGTTGACCAGCTTGGCTCCGTTCAGGCAGACGCTGGTGAGATTGGCATCGGTGAAGTCGGCCGACAGGGCGTGGGTTCCGGTCATCTGCGCGCCCGTCAGATTGGCCCCCCGCAAAACCGCGTAGTTCAGTTCGCCGGCCTTGCGCTCATGCTTGAGAATGCGGAACTCCTGGCCGCTGCCCTGCAGGGCGATGCGGCCCTCGCGCAGGTCGCAGCCGGCCATGTTGGCCCCGGCGAGATTGGCCCCGCGCAGACAGGCGCCCCGCAGGTCGGCCTGGGTCAGGTCGGTGGCGCGCAGATCGGCCGCGCGCAGGTCGCAGCCGAACATGATCGTCCGCTTCAGCTTCGCGCCGTGCAGGCTGACGCCGGCGAGCCGGGCGCCGGTCAGGTCCGCGTCGGACAGGTCCAGGTCGTCGAGGACCATGTTGGACAGATCGGCGTAGGTCAGGTTGGCCCGCTTGCCGCCCCGCCGGCCGCCGAGATAGTGGCCATGCGCCTCGATCACCGCCTTGACGACGCTGAAGTCGAGGGCATGGACAAGGCTGGGGGCGGCGGACATTTGGATCCCGATTTGAGGAAGCCGGAACCATCGCCCTGACCGGCTTAAGGAACGGTTGTTTCCTGGCGGGTAACCGGCGCTACAGCCAGCCCTTCTTGCGGAACCACCAGAGCGGGATGAGCATGGCGACCAGCATCATGCCGATGGCCAGCGGATAGCCGCCGACCCAGCCCAGTTCAGGCATGTGCTTGAAGTTCATGCCGTAGATCGAGCCGATCAGGGTTGGCGGCATCAGCACCACGGCCCAGACCGAGAAGACCTTCATGATCTCGTTCTGGTCGGTGTTGATCAGGCCCACCGCCGAATCCAGCAGGAAGGTGACGTTCTCCGTCAGATAGGCCGCGTGATCGGTTAGCGACTGCACGTCCCGCTGCAGCGACCGCAACCGTTCGCGGTGCTCCTTGCCGTCGGCGATGTCGTCGGCCAGGGCGGCGAACGACAACAGCCGGGCGACGCTGACCAGGCTGGAGCGGGTCTTGGCCGTGACGGACTGGCTATGGCCAAGCCGGCGCAACAGCGGCTTGAACCCGCCCCTGCGCGTGGGTCGGAAGATGTCGGCCGATGTCAGCTCGACCTCGGCGGAGGTCTTTTCGAGGATGTCGGCCATGCGGTCGACCAGGGCGTCCAGCAGGCCGACGAAGGCGTCGACCCCGCTCTGGCAGAAGTCGGAGTCCCGTCCGGCCTGGGCGGCGTAGGCCATGAAGGCCCGCGGCTCGGCGTAGCGGATGGTCACCAGCCGCCGCTTGGCCAGGACAAAGGTGATCGGCTCCAGCGACGGCTCGGCCTCGTCGGCATGGATCAGGACGAAGGCCGTCATGAAGGTGGCCCCGTCCTCCTTGTAGAGGCGGGACGAGACCTCGATCTCGGCCATCTCCTCGCGGGTCGGCAGCTGAACGCCGAGAGCCTGCTCGGCCAGCAGCTCCTCGGCGCGATCGGGGCTGGCCAGGTCGATCCAGGCGACGTCGGCCGGCAGAACCCAGTCCGGGTCAACCTCGACGGATTCCAGTCCGCCCCCGCCGCAGCGCAGCACCCTCAGCATGGACGTTCAAGCCTCCGAACCGCGTCCTCGAATGGCGCGGCGGCGGCCCACCGTCAACCGTGGCCCGGGCTACTTGTCGGTGTCGTCCTGCGACGCGCCCTGGCCGGTGGCGGCCGCGATCAGCGCGGCGATCCGGTCGGTGGCGTCGGCGGCCTGGTTGATCACACCCAGCGGGGACGGGATCGGACCGACGGTCGAGGCGGTCTGGGTGGCGGCGGAGCGCGCCATGGTCACGCCCTGAGCGCTCCAGTAGCGCGGATCGGTCTGGGCCAGCTTCTGGGCCTGACCATTCTGGTAGATGAAGCCGTAGGTCGGATAGACCGAGGTGCCCAGGTCGCGGATCGGGTCGTACCAGACCTTGACCATGCTCCAGTCACCCACCGGCGACACGTCGATGACGGTGACGTCGCGCTCGATCTGGCCGCGGGCGCCGCCGATCTGGGACCAGTTGGCGTGGGTGATCTGGATGACGCGGTCGGTGACCAGACGGCTGACCACGGCCACGTGGCCCAGCTGCATCCGGCCGGTCGGCTTGAAGGTCAGCACCGCGCCCATGCGCGGACTGTCGCCGGTCTCATACTTGCCGATAGCCTGACCCCACCAGGTCCTGGCGTCGCCATAGATCTGGATTCCCGACAGCAGTCGGGCGAACGGCACACACTGCCAATAGATATCAGCCAGGGCATTCGCTGTGGGCGAAAGGCTGATCACCGCTGCGGCGGCCAGGGAACCAAAGATGGTTCTGGTCCGTTGGCGCATTCAGGAGGTCTCCCCCGCGACACTTGAGAATGAGGGGATACCTATCTCACGGCCGAATGAAAAGAGTCTTTTCATGCACCGGCTGCGGCGACACGCCGCGAACGCCATGAGTCGGCCATCAGTTTCATGCGGGCGCGGGCCGGTTTCTCGATCAGATGATACGAAGCCGCCGACAGTGGAACCAGGGCCGCGATGAAGACAAGCCACAGGGGCCATGGCAGCTTTTCATCGGTTAAATTCAGAACTCGCGCCGCCGCATTCACGAAGATGATCTTCCACGGCACGCAGATCATGTAGGTCGAGTAGCTTATCTCACCGAGATACACGAAGACGCCCTGCGTTCCGAAGGTAGAACCGTTGCCCGCGAGGCCCGCGAGGCTCAGGATCAGGCCGCCGAACCCGGCCACGACCAGCATGTCCGGCAGACCCAGGGCCGCCGCGGCGAGAACAAAGGCGCCCGAAAGGAAGGCGCCGATGGCCGCCATGCGGATGCTTTTCAGCGCGCCGGAGCGCCACAGGCCATGCATGGCGCAGCCCAGGGCGAAGCAGGGGACGATTCGCAGGGCGCCCCAGGCGATGGTCGCCCTGTTGAGCGACTCGCCGGTCAGGGCCTGGAAGGCCGGATAGAGGGTGAAGATCGCCGCCAGGGTCCCGAGGGTCAGCAGCCAGGGTCTGCCGCGCATCCGCCAGGCGACGAAGGCGAACGCCGGGAAGGTCAGGTAGGCGAACCATTCGGCCGAGATCGACCAGGAGGGATGGTTGAAGGCGGCGGCGGGCGCGAAGCCCCAGGCCTGGACCATCAACAGGTTGGCCGGCAGGGAGTCCCAGCGCAGGATTCCGGAATCGATGGCCACACCGGCCAGGCCGGCGGTCACGCCCAGCATGATCATTCCGGCCAGCGTCGCCAGATGCAGCGGATAGACCCGCGCCAGCCGGTTCCACAGGAACGATCCGTAGCGGAAACGGCCCTCGCCCAGGGCCGAGAGATAGACGTGGCAGAGGATAAAGCCGCTCAGGACGAAGAACAGCTCGACCCCCAGGTAGCCCTTGTTCACCAGCGCCGGCGTGAAGCCGACGTCCAGCTTGGGCCAGTAGTGGAACAGCACCACCCACAGCGCCGCGAAGAAGCGCAGGGAGGTCAGAGGCCGGATGTTGGCTGCGTCCTGCATGGCTGGGTCCTGTCCCGTGGCGGCGCCGAAGGCGGGCGCCTGCGGAGCGAGTGCAAGTCGCGCGCCAGGAGAATTGTGCAAAAGCGGTTCAACCCGGCGCGAGGCGGGTTATGTAGACCTGATCAGGTTCACCAGTCGTGAAAGGCCCGACCTCCGCATGAACAGCTTGCTGCAGCTCGCCACCGACCCCGCCGCCTGGGCGGCCCTGGTCACCCTGGTGGTGATGGAGATCGTGCTCGGCATCGACAATCTGGTGTTCATCTCGATCCTGTCGAACAAGCTGCCCGAAGCGCAGCGGGCCCGGGCGCGGAGCGTGGGCCTGTCGCTGGCCCTGATCATGCGCATCGTCCTGCTGTTCGGCATCGCCTGGCTGGTGGCCCTGACCCAGCCGGTCATCGACCTGGGCATCCAGGGCGCCTTGAACGAGCACGGCGACCCCGGCTTCGAGACCGCCTTCTCCTGGCGCGACCTGATCCTGATCGCCGGCGGCCTGTTCCTGCTGTGGAAGGCGACCAAGGAGATCCACCACACCGTCGATCCGGCCCCGACGGGCGACGTGATGGACGCCAGGAACAAGGCCATCACCAACTTCGGCGCGGCCATCGTGCAGATCCTGATGCTGGACCTGGTGTTCTCGATCGACTCGATCCTGACCGCGGTGGGCATGACCCATCACGTGCCGATCATGATCGTGGCGGTGACCATCGCCGTCGGCGCCATGTTCTTCGCCGCCGGGCCGCTGGCCGAGTTCATCAACCGGAACCCGACCATCGTCATGCTGGCCCTGGGCTTCCTGCTGATGATCGGGGCGGTGCTGATCGCCGACGGCTTCGGCGTGCATGTGCCCAAGGGCTACATCTACGCCGCCATGGCCTTCTCCGGCCTGGTCGAGGGTCTGAACATGGTGGCGCGCAGGGCCAGGTCGAAGGCCGGCGCGACGGGAGAGACGAAGCATTAGGCTGTAGGGGACATGTACCGAAGGTACGTGTCCCCTAAACCCTGTCCCCTAAACCCGCGGCTCCTCGTTTGGGGGACACGTACCGAAGGCGGTACATGTCCCCTTCCCCTCAAAGAAAACTGTAAGGATCCACGTCGATCGCCACCCGCACGGAGCCCGGCGGCCACGCCCGCGCCCGCCAGGCGGCGAGAAAGCCCTGCAGGTCGACGGTGCGGTCGGCCCGCACCAGGAACCGCTTGCGCCGCCGGCCCCGCACCATGGCCAGAGGCGCGTCGGCCGGGCCGTAGATGTCCACCCCGTCGGTGTTGGGCGCCGCCGCCGCCAGGGCGCGGACATAGGTCTCCAGCGCCACCGGATCGGGCCCTGAACAGATGATCGCCGCCAGCCGGCCGAACGGCGGCAGGCCGGCCAGCTCGCGGCCGGTCATCTCCGCCTCGATGAAGGCGTCGCGGTCCTGGGCGGCCAGCGCCTGCATCACCGCGTGCTCGGGGGCGTAGGTCTGCAGCATGGCGCGGCCCGGCCGGTCGCGGCGCCCCGCCCGGCCACTGGCCTGGGCCAGCAGCTGGAAGGTTCGCTCCCCGGCCCGCAGGTCGCCGCCGCGCAGGCCGAGGTCGGCGTCGACCACCCCCACCAGGGTCAGCAGGGGGAAGTCGTGTCCCTTGGCCGCCGCCTGGGTGGCCACCAGCACATCAATCTCGCCGTCGGTCATGGCCTTGACGATCGACCGCGCGCCCTCGGCGTCGAACACGGTGTCGGAAGAGAACACCGCCACCCGCGCCTGCGGGAACAGGAACTTCACCTCCTCTTCCACCCGCTCCACGCCGGGGCCAATCGAGACCAGGCTGTCCTGGGCCCCGCAGTGGGGACAGCGGTCCGGCTTGGGCATGGAAAAGCCGGTCAGATGGCAGACCAGCCGCCCGGTGTAGCGGTGCTCGACCAGCCAGCTGTCGCTGTCGGGCGCCTTCATCCGCTCGCCACAGGCGCGGCACAGGACCAGCGGCGCGTAGCCCCGGCGGTTGAGGAACAGCAGGGTCTGTTCGCTGCGGCCGTAGGTCTCCTTCATCGCCTCGATCAGCGGCGGCGACAGCCAGCGGCCGGGCTCGGGCGGCGTCTCGCGCATGTCGATCAGGGTGACGTCAGGCAGTTCGGACGCGCCGTGCCGCGCCGCCAGCTTGAGCCAGCGGTAGCGGCCCTGTTCGGCGTTCCACAGGCTCTCCAGCGACGGCGTCGCCGAGGCCAGCACCACGGCGCACTTCTCCAGGCTGGCCCGGGCCACGGCCAGGTCGCGGGCCTGGTAGATGAAGCCCTCCTCCTGCTTGTAGGAGCCGTCGTGCTCCTCATCGACCACGATCAGCCGCAAGGAGCGGTAGGGCAGGAACAGGGCCGAGCGGGCGCCGACGACGATCCGCACCTTGCCCGTGGCCACGCCCTCCCAGACCTGTCGGCGGCGGGGCGGCGGGACGGCCGAATGCCATTCGGCCGGTTCGGCGCCGAAGCGGTGCTCGAACCGCGCGATCACCGCCTGGGTCAGGGCGATCTCGGGCAGCAGGACCAGCACCTGGGCGGCCGGATCGGCGTCCAGGGCGGCGGCGACCGCCTCGAGATAGACCTCGGTCTTGCCCGATCCGGTGACCCCGTCGAGCAGGGCCGCCTGGAAGCCACCCTCGCCGATCATCCCGGTCAGCACCTTCGCCGCCGCCGACTGGCTGGGGTTGAGATCCGGACCCGGCCGGGCCGTGTCGGGCTCGTCGAAAACCGTCTCGGGGACATGGAGTTGAATTTCGAGACAGCCTTCCTCCAGCAACCCCTTGACCACACCCGCCCCAACCCCGGCTTTGGCGGCCAGTTCGGGACCGGTCAGGGGGCCATCGGCAGCGGCGGCCAGCACCTTGTCCCGCGCCGGCGTCGCCCGAGCCGGCAGGGCTCCGGTCGCGGCCAGCAGCTTGATCGGCTTCGGCTTCGGCGCCCGCAAGCCCCGCAGCGCCATGGCCAGCGGCCAACCGGGCGGGTCCACGGCATAGCGCGCCGCCCATTCGACGAACCGCAGGGCGCCTTCCGGCAGCGGCGGATCGTCCAGCCGCTGCAGCACCGGCTTGAGCGGCCGGTTGCCCCCGGCGGCCTCGCGCAGGCTGGTCACCACGCCGCGCGTCGTGCGCGGTCCCAGCGGCACCGCCACATGGTCGCCGACGGCCAGCTCCATGCCCTCCGGCTCGGCATAATCGAAGGCCTCGGGCAGCGGCATGGGCAAGAGGACAGCGGCGATTCGGCTCACGGGTGGCGCCCCGCGTTCCGCGCCGCTAAAACCCTGGCCATGCAACTCTTCCTCGACACCACAGACACCGCCGTCCTCAGGGACCTCGTCACCACCGGCCTGGTGGATGGCGTGACCACCAATCCCACGCTGATCGCCAAGTCCGGCCGGCCCATGGCGGAGGTCATCGCCGAGATATGCGATCTCGTCGAGGGCCCTGTCAGCGCCGAAGTCGCCGCCATGGACGTGGAGGGCATGCTGGCCGAGGGCCGCAAGCTGGCGGCCATCGCCACCAACGTCGTGGTCAAGGTGCCGCTGACCCGCAACGGCCTGATCGCCACCACCGCCTTCGCCCACGAGGGCATCAACACCAACGTCACCCTCTGCTTCTCCGCCGCCCAGGCCCTGCTCGCGGCCAAGGCCGGCGCGTCCTACATATCGCCCTTCATCGGCCGCCTCGACGACCACGGCGCCGACGGCATGGCGCTGATCGGCGAGATCCGCGCGATATACGACAACTACGGCTTCGACACCGAAATCCTCGCCGCCTCGATCCGCACCCCGGCCCATGTGGCCCAGGCGGCCATGGCCGGCTCTGACTGCGCCACCATCCCGCCGGCGACCTTCGAAGCCCTGTTCCGCCATCCCCTGACCGACAAGGGCCT
>JACRBD010000034.1 GCA_016234625.1 Caulobacterales bacterium
CCGTTCTTCTCCCTTCCCCCTGAAGGGGGGAAGGGCCGGGGATGGGGGTGGAGGCCTGTCGGGAACAACGGCGCGGGACGATCGAGAACAGTCCCCGTCACCGCGCAGGCCGAACTTTCACCACCCCCATCCCTGACCCTTCCCCCCTCCAGGGGGAAGGGGACGATAAACGGCGGAGCCTTCCGATGAGCAGCAGCATGAACGCCGTCGGCCGCCCGACCGCGCCGGTTCTCACCAGCGACTATATCCACCCGACCCTGACCGGCGCGCGCGGGCTGCTGCAGGACGAGGCGCTGATCTTCGAGCTGGGCGGCTGGGACAAGACCGGAGTCGATCTGCCCGAGGCCGCGCAACCCGCCGACGACCTGAACGGCCTGCTGCGCGCCGAGCCCATCGGGCTGCCGGGCCTCAGCGAGCCCGAAGCCGTGCGCCACTATGTGCGGCTGAGCCAGAAGAACCACGCCATCGACCTGGCCCTCTATCCGCTGGGCAGCTGCACGATGAAGCACAACCCGCGCCTCAACGAGAAGATGGCGCGGCTGGACGGGTTCGCGGACATCCACCCGCTGCAGCCGGTCTCGACGGTGCAGGGCGCGCTGGCGCTGATCGACCGGCTGGCGCACTGGCTGAAGACCCTGACCGGCATGCCGACGGTGGCCATGACCCCCAAGGCCGGCGCCCATGGCGAGCTGTGCGGTCTGCTGACCATCCGGGCGGCCCACGAGGCGAACGGCCAGGGCCACCGCAAGACCGTCCTTTGCCCGACCAGCGCCCACGGCACCAACCCGGCCACGGCGGCCTTCGTCGGCTACGGCGTGGTCGAGATCGCCCAGACCGCCGACGGTCGCGTCGATCTGGCCGACCTGGAAGCCAAGCTGACCGACCAGGTGGCGGCCATCATGGTCACCAACCCCAACACCTGCGGCCTGTTCGAGCGGGACGTGATCGAGATCGCCCGCCTGACCCATGCGGTCGGCGCCTACTTCTACTGCGACGGAGCCAACTTCAACGCCATCGTCGGCCGCGTGCGGCCCGGCGACCTGGGCGTCGACGCCCTGCACATCTACCTGCACTAGACCTTTTCCACGCCCCTCGGCGGCGGCGGTCCGGGCGCGGGTCCGGTGGTGCTGAGCGCGGCCCTGGCGCCGTTCGCCCCGGCCCCCTGGGTGGTCAGCGGCGCGGGCGGCTTTGCGCTGGTCGAGAACCAGACCGGCGAGGCCGCCGCGGCCTTCGGCCGGATGAGCGCCTTCCACGGCCAGATGGGCATGTTCGTGAGGGCCTATGCCTATATGCGCAGCCATGGCGCCGACGGCCTGCGCCAGGTGGCCGAGGACGCGGTGCTCAACGCCAACTACATCAAGGCCCGCCTCGGCGACGTGATGAGCCCGGCTTTCCCGGACGGCCCCTGCATGCACGAGGCCCTGTTCAACGACCACTGGCTGGAGGGCACCGGCATCACCACCCTCGACTTCGCCAAGGCGATGATCGACGAGGGCTTCCACCCGATGACCATGTATTTTCCGCTGGTGGTCCACGGGGCCATGCTGATCGAGCCGACCGAGACCGAGAGCAAACAGGAGCTCGACCGCTTCATCGGCGCCCTGCGCGCATTGGCCGCGGCGGCGAAGGCCGGCGAGGTCGACCGCTTCAAGGGCGCCCCGTTCCATGCCCCGCTGCGCCGCCTGGACGAGACTTTGGCTGCCCGCAAGCCGAAACTGCGCTGGCGACCTGAGGCAATTCCGCCACTGGCGGCGCAATAGCCGTGCAGGACGCGTGAAGAGTTTGTCATAGAGGGAGCGCGCGTCTTTACGCGCCGTTGTCGGCTGCACATATCCAATGTTGCAGCGAGGCAGACCCCCGGGAACGCAGCGCTCTTTCGCCCGCGTTCACGTGAATCATGTCCCTCGTTCTGACGATGCCCCGCGCCTTTACGCCCGCCGACGACGCCGCCCGCGAACTGCTGGCGCGCGCCGGGCGTTGGCTGTTCTTCGGCCTGGGCCTGGCGATCGTGGCGTTCGGGGTGCTGATCGCGCCGCTGCCCGGCCCGGGCGGCATCCCGGTGATCGTCGTCGGGCTGATGGTCACCCTGCGCAACAGCTTCTGGGCCAAGCGCCAGTTCATCCGCTTCCAGCGGGCTCACCCCAGGATGGTCTTCCCGATCCGTCGCCTGCTGCGGCGCGAGCCGGAGGTCATGCCGGTGTTCTGGCAGAGCGTCCTGCGGATGGAGCGGGTGGTGCTGCCGCGCGACCGGCGCTTCGTGAAGAAGGTGCGCAAGCACTTCCGGCGGCGCTAGTCACGGGGACATGTACCGTAGGTACGTGTCCCCTAATCCAGATTCACGAACAGCTCGATTGGGGGACACGTACCTTTGGTACATGTCCCCTTGCCGCTACTGCAGGCGCGCGGCGAGGCCGGCGATGGCCTGATCGACCTGCGGGTCGGACTTGGCCGAGGCGAGACGGGCGGCGAAGATCTGCTCGGCGGCCTGGGCGGCGAGATCGGCC
>JACRBD010000322.1 GCA_016234625.1 Caulobacterales bacterium
CGGTTGGAAGCGGACCTTGCTCCGCCGCGGCCAGAACCTCACCCGCCAGCCAGCGGTCGAGGTCGGCCAGGGCCCGCTCGCTCATCAGCCGCTTCTTGGCCCGGCCGCGATCCTGCGGGTGCAGCTTGCGGCCCTCGGCGTCCTGGCGCGGCGCCTCCATCGGCGGCAGCAGGCCATAGTTGATGTTCATCGGCTGGAAGCTGGCCTTGGGTCCGTCGAGGAAGCCGCCGGTGATGTGGGTGGCCAGGGCGCCCAGGGCCGTTGTCGCGGGCGGCAGGTCGATCGGCCGGCCGAGGCGCTCCGCCGCCGCCAGCCGTCCGGTCAGCAGGCCCAGCGCGGCGCTCTCCACATAGCCCTCGACCCCGGTTACCTGGCCGGCGAAGCGCAGGCGCGTGTCCGCCTTCAGCCGCAGCTTCTCGTCCAGCAGCCGCGGGCTGTTGAGGAAGGTGTTGCGGTGCAGGCCGCCGAGCCGCGCGAACTGGGCGTTTTCCAGCCCCGGGATCATGCGGAAGATATCCGTCTGGGCGCCGTGTTTCAGCTTGGTCTGGAAGCCGACCATGTTCCACAGGGTGCCGAGCGCGTTGTCCTGGCGCAGCTGGACGATGGCGTGGGCCTTGACCGTCGGGTTGTGGGCATTGGTCAGGCCGACCGGCTTCATCGGGCCGTGGCGCAGGGTCTCGCGGCCCCGCTCGGTCATCACCTCGATGGGCAGGCAGCCGTCGAAATAGGGCACGGTCTCCCAGTCCTTGAACTCGGACTTGGGCCCCGCCAGCAGGGCGTCGATGAAGGCGTCGTACTGATCGCGGTCCATCGGGCAGTTGATGTAGGCCGCCGCGTCGCCGCCGGGGCCTTCCTTGTCGTAGCGCGACTGGCGCCAGGCCTTGCTCATGTCGATCGAGTCGAAGTGCACGATCGGGGCGATGGCGTCGAAGAAGCTCAGGGAGTCTTCGCCAGTCAGGGTCAGGATTGCCTCGGCCAGGGCCGGGGAGGTCAGGGGACCGGTGGCGATGATCACGCTGTCCCAGTCAGTCGGCGGCAGGCCCGCCACTTCCTCGCGGACGATCGTCACCAGCGGATGGGCTTCCAGCCGGGCGGTGACTTCGGCGGAAAAGCCGTCGCGGTCCACGGCCAGGGCGCCGCCGGCCGGCACCTGGTGCTTTTCGCCGCTGGAGAGGATGATCGAGCCGCAGCGGCGCATCTCGGCGTGCAGCAGGCCCACGGCATTGTATTGCCAGTCATCCGAGCGGAAGGAGTTGGAGCAGACCAGCTCGGCCAGGCCGTCGGTCTGGTGGGCGTCGGTGCCGCGCACCGGGCGCATCTCGTGCAGCACGGCCGGCACGCCGGCCTGCGCCAGCTGCCAGGCGGCTTCCGATCCGGCCAGGCCGCCGCCGATCACATGGACAGGTTTCATCGTCATGGGCGGACACATAGAGCGCGGGGCGCTCGCGCGAAAGCGGCAGATACTGGCGTCGCGCGGTCAGATGTGATGGTCTCCGCAAACCGTGGTTCTTCGGGGAGGGCGGATCGTGGCTCAGATTGATATCGGCAAGACGGCGTTCGCGGGCTTTGACCTGGTAAGGCGAAAGCCCCTGACGGTCGCCGGCTGGGGGCTGTTCCTGTTCGTGGTCGGCGTGCTGCCGGCGCTGGCGTTCATCGGTCCGATGATCGGCAATTTCGCGGCGTTCGTGGAAATGGCCAAGGCCAATCCGGACCCCGATCCCGAGCAGATGATGGCGATGATGGCGCCGATGTACGCGGCCCATCCGATCCTGTGGCTGACCAGCCTGATCTACCGCGTGATGCTCACGGGCGCCATTTTCCGCGCCGTACTCCAGCCGTCCGCCAGCAGCTGGGCCTATCTGCGGGTCAGCATGGCCGAGGTCATGCTGGCGCTGGTGGTGGTGGTGCTGGGCATTCTGGTCGGCCTGGGGGCGGCGGTCTGGATCGGCGTGTCGGTCGGGGTCGGCATCGCCCTGTGGCAGGCCTCCCATCCCATCGCGGTTGGGGTGGGCATCCTCCTGTGCGTCGGCTTCTTCGTGTCGCTGATCTGGGTGCTGCTGCGGTTCTCCCTGGCGGCGCCGATGAGCTTCGCGGAGAAGGACTTCCGGCTGTTCGAGTCCTGGCGGGTCACGCGCGGCAACGCGTTCCGGCTCCTGCTGGTGGCGCTGATCGTCTGGTTCATCATGATGGCGCTGGAGATGGTCGTCTTCGCAGTGGTCATGGCCGTGGGGCTGGCGGTGACGGGTCTGTCGGGTCCGGAGGCGATATCTCATGCCTCCATCGAGGCCTTCTTCAGCCGGCCGGTCGCGGCCTGGATGCCGCAGGTCCTGCCCTGGGCGGTCGGGCTTGGCCTGATTGGCAGCATCGTCGGCGCGGCCTTCCTGACCGTCGCCACCGCGCCCTGGGCGGAGGCCTATCGCCAGCTGCGGAAGACCCCTGACGCGGTGGTTTAGCCACAGCCGTCGGACCTCGCTCTGAATCGACGCAAATCCTGTCGCCACAACCGGCGAAGCAGGGTTTAAGTCGGCGAAGGAAACACACCGCGCGAGCGCGCGAGAGGTCGTATGTCGCAGGCGCGTTTTTCGGTCCGGGCAGCAGTGGCCGAAGGTTTCGGCTTCTGGCGCGGCAACGTCTTCAAAGCGTCCGGGCCGTTGCTGGTCGCGCTCGCCGGGTTGGTCGTTCTGCTGTTCGGCAAGACCGTGCCCCTGATTCTCGTGGGGATCGCCCTCTATCTGCTCGCCGGCGTGATCGTTCAGGGGGCGCTCTACCGGGTGGCGCTGCCTTCGAAGGCGCACGGTGAGCCTGGCTGGTTCGGCCTGCAATGGGGCATGGTCGAGACGCGGCTGGCGCTGGTGGGGTTGTTCACGCTGCTGGTTCTGGCGGTGTGCGGGTTCGCAGCGGGCGTCATCCTGAACCTGATCGAAATCGCCCTCGCCGGCGCGATCGCCGGATCAACGACCGCGCCTCTCGACGAGACTTTCGCGGCGCTGAGCCCGCGGGCCAAGGCCGTGTACAGCGTCGCCAGCCTGGCGCTGTTCCTGGGCCTGTTTGTCCTGAACGCCCGGCTCTCCCTGGCGGCGCCCGCGACGACGTCCGAAGGCAGGCTGCGGTTCCTTGGTGTGCTGGGGATGACCCGGGGCGCCACCGCGCGCACGGCCCTGGCCAGCCTGATCGCCCTGTCGCCGGTCATCGCGGGTCAATTTCTGGCCGGCTGGCTCGTCGAAACGACAAACAGCCCCCAGGCCCTGGGCTGGACCCAGCTGGTTGTTGGAATCGTTTCCACCTTCTTCTACCTCCCGATCCTGGTTGGGATGTCCACCTACATCTATCAGCGCCTGCGGGAGGGCGCCGACCAATGAAGCTGTCTCCGATCGACACCGCCTTCGAGGGGTTCCGCATCATCCGCGACCGGCCGGGCCTGATCCTGGCCTGGACCGGCTTCTACCTGCTCTCGCTGCTGGCGATGATCGTGATCCTGCTGGTGCCCAACATCGGCACCCTCGCCACGGTCGAGGCGACCGGGGTGCAGCGGGGCTACGGCGAGATTCTCGCCCGGTACGGGCCCAGCGCGCTGCTCGTAGTTCCGTTGGCCATGGCCATGCTGATCATGCTCGTCACAGCGGTTTACCGAACGGTGCTCAACCCCGAAGACAAGGGCTTCGCGCACCTCAAGGTCAGCGCCGACGAACTGCGGATGTTCCTCGTCAGCCTGCTCGTGATCTTCATCTTCGCCCTGGCCAGCGGCCTCTACGGGACCGCTGTGGTGTTGGCGGCCAACGCTTCGGGCGAGATGCAGGGCCTGGTGACGAAGGCCGGTTCGGTCGGGGGCGCGGTGCTGCTCTGCTGGCTGATGGTGCGGCTGGCCCTGGCCGGGGTGATGACCTTCGCCGAGCATCACTTCCGCCTCGGCGCGGCCTGGCGACTGACCAAGGGTCAGTTCTGGCGGCTGTTGCTGACCCTGGGGCTGACGATCCTGTACGTCGTGCTCATCGTCATCGTCGCCCTGACCCTGGGGCTGGTGCTGGCCAAGGTCACCGGCGGGCTGTCGTTGATGGGCCAGCTGGCCAGCCACGACCTGACCCACCTGACCCTCGGCCTGGGGTTGGCGATCGTCGGTGAACTGCTGCTTCAGCTGGGATTGCAGGCGCTGCTGATCGTGCTGGTGTTCGTGATCTTCTACGCGCCGCCGGCGGCCGCCTATCGGCGGCTCAAGGCGCCGGTCGAGTAGAATTCGGTGACAGTTTACGAATTCGCCCGCCGGCCCTTCAGGCGCCGTGGGGCTTGTCGAATTCGTAAACCGTCACCGAATTCGCCCAGCCCTGCCGCACCTTAGGCCTGGGCGCTGGGGCGGGCGGAAACCCGCTCGTGCCAGGCGTGCAGGTGCGGCGTCTCCGGCGGCAGCTCGAGGCCGGTGAAGGCGGCGAAGTCCACCGACGACTGGGCGCAGATGTCCGCCATCGAATATGTGTCGCCGGCGAGGAACGGGCGTCCGTCGGCCATGTCCCGATCCAGCCAGCCGCCGACCCGGGCCCAGGTCTCGCGATTCGACTCGCCGAAATCCTTGAACTGCGTCAGCAGCGCCGCCGTCAGCGGGTGGGCGTGGCGCCAGAACATCCCCACCGGGGTCATCAGCTGAAACTCGACGCGGCGGATCCACATGTCGACCAGCGCCTGCTCCACCGCCGTGGTCCCGAACAGGGCGGGCGTCGGATGGAGCGATTCGAGATAGCGGCAGATCGAGACGCTCTCGGAGATCGCCGTTCCGTCGTCCAGCACCAGGGTCGGCACCTGGCCCAGGGAGTTGCGAGCGCGGTGCTCGTCGGACTTGTGCTCCCGCGCGCGCATGTTGACCCGGGTTTCGGGCAGGTCGATGCCTTTTTCGGCGATGAATATCCGCACCCGGCGCGGGTTGGGCGCCGGGTTGTTCTCGCCATACAGGATCATGTCAGTCGATCAGACGCATGGCTTGGTGCCGCAGGTGGCGAGGCCCGAGCGCTGGGCCGACTCAAGGTCCTGCTTGTCCTGGCGAGACCGTTGTTCCCATTCGGCGCGGGTCATGCAGACCCGGCTGGGGACGCGGGTGCCGATCACCGGCGTGGTCTTGCAGACCCGGGCGTTCGGATCCTTCGTCGCCTCGGGGGCCACGACGGGCGCGGGCACGGCGGCCGGCGGCGAGGCGGCGGGCGCGGCGTCGCTCGCAAGGGCGGTGGCGCCGATGGCGGTTGCGGCGGACAGGGCGGCGATGGAGAGCAGAAGAACCTTCACAGGGACCTCCCAAAAAACTGGACCAAGGATTGGGACGTCGTCGCCAAACCACGAAGGGGCAGAAAAGCACGGGAGATCAGCTCTGTCACTGCTCTGAAGCGACCCTGTGGCCAAGGGTCTCGAACCCGCATGCACCTGAGGCGTCGAAGCCTCGCTTGCCTGCGGGCGCGCGGAATGCTCCCTTGGCGAGGGCGTCCGGGGCTGGACGCGATGGGGTGCAGCGAAATGTTCTCGGCTTCGGATGCGGCGTTCAGCGGTTTCAGGGCGGGCCGCGAACATTTCAGGGCGATGCTGGTCTGGATCGTTGTCTTCGGGGCGGCGTCGCTCGCCCTGTCGGTCGCGATCTTCCCGATCATGGGACCCTACCTGACCGAACTGGAGCAGCTGGGCGCCCAGACCAATCCCGATCCGCAGGCGTCGCTCGCTGTGTTGAACAAGCTCTGGCCGTTCATCGGGCCGGTCCTGATCTACTCGTTCGCGATCAACGCGGTGCAGTACGCGGCGGTCAACCGCATGATCCTTCGTCCGTCGGACAGCGCCTTTGGCTACCTGCGCCTGGGCGGCGATGAGCTTCGCCAGCTGGGCGTGGCGATCGGCGTGACCCTGGTGATCTTCGCCGCCTACATTGCCGGCGTGGTCGGGGTCACCGTGATCGCCATTGCGGTGGCGGTGGTCAACAAGGGCCTGGCGGTGTTCGTGGCCGTGATCGCGGGGCTGGCCGTGGTCTGCTTCCTGATCATCCTCATGGTCCGTCTGTCGCTGGCCAGCGCCCAGACTTTCGCCACGGGGCGGCTCAATCTGCTGGGCTCCTGGCGGCTGACGAAAGGCCGGTTCTGGCCGCTGCTGGGGGCCTATCTGCTGGCCTTCGTCCTTGTGGTGATTGTCTGGATGGCCATCCAGGCCCTGGTCATGGTGGCGGCGATGCTGGTCGGCGGCGGGATGTCCGCGGTCGGAGAGATGCAGTCGCCCGACCTCAGCTCACTGCAGGCCTTCTACACGCCGGCGATGATCGTCCGGACGGCCTTCGCGATCATCACGGCGCCGTTCCTGACGCTGATCGTGCTGTGTCCGGCGCCGGAGATCTATCGCCAGCTTGTTGGCGTGAAGGGACCGGACGAGGCATTCGCCTAGACTAGGTTTCAATCGGGGGGAGGGGCATATGTTTTCCGCGACGAACGCCGCGTTCGAGGGGTTCCGGCTGGCTGGCCGACACCCTTTCCTGATGCTGTTCTGGGCTGTGGCCTACGCCGCCGGCATTGTCGTCCTGCTTGCGACGATGCTGCTGGTCGTGCTGCCGCCGGCCGCCTGGCAGGCCCTGCTCGCCGGCGACGCGGAAGCGCTCAGGAAGCCGGATTTCAATCCGATCATGTTCGCGGTCGCCTTCCCACTGTTCTTCGCCGTCATCCTGCTGCTGACGGCGATGGCCAACACGGCGATCTTTCGCGCCATCCTGCGACCAAAGCCGCGCGGCTTTGGCTATCTGGCCATCGGCGGAGACGAAGGGCGTCAGATCCTGCTGACCCTGCTGATCATGCTGGTGTCCATGCTGTGCGGGCTGGGCCTCGTTGTGCTGGCATCGACGACCATCGCCCTGACGCCCGAGCCCTACAGGGTGCTGGCGGGCGTGCTCGGCGGCATCGCCCTGTTCTTCCTGATGATCTGGGTCACCACGCGACTGTCACTGGCGGCCGTCCAGACCTTCGTCGAGCGACGCGTGACCCTGTTCGGCTCATGGACGCTGACCCGGGGCCGCTTCTGGCCGCTGCTCGGGATGTGGCTTCTGGCCATCGTCCTGGGAATCGTCGTCGGCCTGGTGGCCACCGCGCTCAGCTACCTGCCCGTGGTGTTCACCGGCGTCCCTATGCCGAGCTTCGACCTGCAGTCGCCGCGGAGCGCTCAGGTCATGCCATTGGGAACCGCGGCCATTGTCGCGGTTGTTCTGCAGGCGCTGATACAGATGGTCGGCACGATTGTTCAGGTCGTCATCGGCGCCGCCCCGGGGGCGGCGGCCTACGCCCAGCTCAAGGGTTCGCCCGCCTGATCGCTCAGGCCCGCTTGCGCCGTTCGCCGGCGCGGTCGCGGTGGCGCTTGAGCACCTCGGCGAGATAGCGGCCGGTCCAGCTGCCGGCGATGCCGGCCACCTTCTCCGGGGGGCCGACGCCAACGATCTCGCCGCCGCCGTCGCCGCCCTCGGGGCCGAAATCGACGATCCAGTCGGCGGTCTTCACCACGTCGAGATTGTGCTCGATGACCACCACGGTGTTGCCGTGGTCGACCAGCTCGTGCAGCACCTCAAGCAGCTTCTTGGTGTCCTCGAAATGCAGGCCGGTGGTCGGCTCGTCGAGGATGTAGAGGGTCCGGCCGGTGGCCCGCTTGCTGAGCTCCTTGGAAAGCTTCACCCGCTGCGCCTCGCCCCCTGACAGGGTGGTCGCCTGCTGGCCGACGTGGATGTAGCCCAGGCCGACCCTTTTCAGGGTCTCCATCTTGTCCCGCACCGGCGGCACGACCTTGAAGAAGTCGGCGGCCTCCTCGACGGTCATGTCCAGGATGTCGGCGATCGACTTGCCCTTGAACAGGATCTCCAGGGTCTCGCGGTTGTAGCGCTTGCCCTTGCAGACGTCGCAGGTGACGTAGACGTCGGGCAGGAAGTGCATCTCGATCTTGATCAGGCCGTCGCCCTGGCAGGCCTCGCAGCGACCGCCCTTGACGTTGAAGCTGAACCGACCCGGGCCATAGCCGCGCGCCTTGCTTTCGGGCAGCTGGGCGAACCAGTCGCGGATCGGCTGGAAGGCGCCGGTGTAGGTGGCCGGGTTCGACCGCGGCGTGCGGCCGATCGGGCTCTGGTCGATGTCGATGACCTTGTCGAAGTTCTCCAGCCCCTCGATCTTCTCGTAGGGGGCCGGGGCGTCGCTGGCGTTGTTCAGCCGGCGCGCGGCGGCCTTGTAGAGGGTCTCGATGGTGAAGGTCGACTTGCCGCCGCCGCTGACCCCGGTGATGCAGGTGAAGGTGCCGACAGGGATCTCGGCGGTGACGCTCTTGAGGTTGTTGCCGGTGGCGCCGACGACCCGCAGCACATGCTTGGTCGAGATCGGCCTGCGCTGCTCGGGGACGGCGATCTCGCGCACGCCCGACAGGTACATGCCGGTGATGCTCCTGGGATTGTCGAGGATGTCCTGCGGCTTGCCCTCGGCGACGATGTGGCCGCCATGCACGCCGGCCGCCGGGCCCATGTCGATGACATAGTCGGCGGTGAGGATGGCCTCCTCGTCATGCTCGACCACCAGCACCGAATTGCCCAGGTCGCGCAGGCCGCGCAGGGACTGCAGCAGCCGTGAGTTGTCCCGCTGGTGCAGGCCGATGGACGGCTCGTCCAGTACGTAGAGCACGCCGGTCAGGCCGCTGCCGATCTGGCTGGCCAGGCGGATGCGCTGGCTCTCGCCGCCGCTCAGGGAGCCCGAGCCGCGTGACAGGTTGAGGTAGTCCAGCCCCACGTCGACGAGGAACCGCAGGCGGTCGTTGATCTCCTTCAGGATCCGTCGGGCGATCTCCATCTGCTTGTCGGTCAGCTGGCCGTCGAGGGCCTCGAACCAGGCCCTGGCCTGGCGGATGGCCAGGACGCTGACTTCGGCGATGTTGCAGCCGCCGATCTTGACCGCCAGGGCCTCGGGCTTGAGGCGGGCGCCATGGCAGACGTCGCAGGGGGTGTCGGACTGGTAGCGACCCAGCTCTTCCCGGACCCAGCTGGAGTCGGTCTCGCGCCAGCGCCGCTCGAGGTTGGGCAGCACGCCCTCGAAGGGTTTGTTGACCTCGTACTTGCGGGCGTTGTCGTCGTAGACGAAGTGAATCTTCTCCGCGCCGGTGCCGTACAGCACGACCTTCTGGGCCGCCTCCGGCAACGCATGCCAGGGGGCGTCCATCGAGAAGCCGTAGTGCCGCGCCAGGGCCTGCAGGGTCTGGGTGTAGAGCGGCGAGGGGCCCTTGGCCCAGGGTGACACCGCCCCCTTGTGCAGGCTCTTGTCCTTGTCCGGCACGACCATGTCGGCGTCGAACGCCAGCTTGGCCCCAAGGCCGTCACAGACCGGGCAGGCGCCGAACGGGTTGTTGAACGAGAACAGCCTGGGCTCGATCTCGCTGATGGTGAAGCCGCTGACCGGGCAGGCGAACTTCTCCGAAAACAGGATGCGGCGCGGCTCGGTTTCACCGTCCGGCGCGTCGGCCCAC
>JACRBD010000326.1 GCA_016234625.1 Caulobacterales bacterium
CGTCTACCAACAGGAAATGGACGACGATCGCGCGTGAGAAAGGGTCGGAGATCGAACGCAGGATGTTCACGCCCTCCCGCAGCGTCCCGCGCACGAGATCGGGATGGACGAAGGCTGTATTGCCGGCTTGGTTGGGTTTGGTTTTGAAGATGCCGGGCAGGACAGAAGCGCGCGGCGCCATGAGGTTGCGGTGGCGCTCCTGCACCTCTTCGATGAAAGTATCGGCGTCGCTCGACAGCGCCGACCGATCCCCGGGATCGATCAATTGAAGATAGGTGCCAAGCACATCGTGCCCGTCTTCAGGACGGGTTTCGGGAACGCGTCCCTCGAACACGATCTCCATCGCTTCGCCGACGGCGAACTCTGTCCCTTCGATAAAGTTCGAGAAGTACGCCTCCATGAAGGCTCCGGCTCTTTTGCGTTCGGGTGAGGTGTCTGCATTGGGCACGGTGAACGGCGCGCGGGCCTGCAAAAACTCAACCAGCTTGACCAGGCGACCGACGCAGACGGGGTCGACCGGATGCCCCTTTGCGCGAGCCAGGCCTTGCGGCGTCAGCGGTCTGGCTTCTCGCGTTTGAAGCAGGGTGCTGATCATCGCGTTCAGCGCCTCAAACTCCTTTTCCCGTTCGATCCGTGGCGCGAGTTCGCGGGCCTTGTCGCGAATGACATTGAGGTGGTTGACGCCGTGGGTGGTGCAAAGGCTGTCCAGGCGCTTTTCCACCTCGGCCGCCCCCAAGGTGCGTGCTGGCCCCGAACGGACGCGCGACGGCGCCATATTGTCCAGCAGACGCCGGGTCTCGCTGGCGAGATGTGTCCCCAGGTAGGGAATGTCCTCGTTCACCGGGCCCGCACCCGGGCGAATGTGGATGATCAGTCCGGGAAGCTTTATTGCGGTGCGACTGCGCCGGGCGCTCATGAAAAGGATGGCGTCGCCCTTCGGAGATCCGCTCGAACGATCGCGCCAGGGCATGGCTTCAATGCCGGATCGGTCAGTCACAACGCCGTCCGGGACAAGGTAGGCGGCAATCCTTGGCCAGTTCCTCAGGACTGTGGTCTCCACTGGCTCTCCAGTGGGTTCAACGTACACGCCGTTGGCCAGACGCAGGAGCTTGCCGGCGGCATGACTCCTCCGGATTTTTCTATCCAGGGCTTCGTCACCTGAGCCTGTGAAGATGACGTCCGCCATGGTTGCTTTGATCCTGCTGCCTCTGCCTTTGCGTCCGTCATAATCGCATAAAGTGGACATTTGTCCACTCATGTCACGTAAGGGGGTTCAAATAGTGGGCCGCGTCACCCGTCAAATGTCCGTCAGGAATTCGTAAGGCTAAAAATCGTCCGCGGAAATCGCATAATGGGTGGCGTGTCCGCGGTCAGCGACCTGTCGCGAGATGTCCGACAACCACGAAAAGCGGCCGCCGTACGGTCTCACGGGGAACCGCCAGGCTGATTTCCAGAGGCGTCTGTTAGGGAACCAAAGGTTCGATTCAGAGCGGGTGCGCCGCGAAGACGCCCGGACCAGACCGCTGCAGTCTCCGCGCCCGGTGCGGGGAACTGGCCACGTTGGCTCCGATGGTCTTTCGGGGTCGCTCCCCGGGGGCGAACCTTCGCATTGACGCCCGCACCCCGCGAGGCAAGGCTGGGTCGGTGAACGCCTATCTCGACCTATGTGAGCGCCTCTATCGTGACTGGCTGGCTGGCCGGTCGTCGCCCGGCGCCGTAGCGGCAAGACTCTTCACTCTGGAGCACGCGCCCGAGCCCTATCTGATCTTCGGTGAGGGAGAGCCTGGACTCGTCTTTGTCTCGACCAATCCGGGCGCCGGAATGCCCTTTCAGCAGCGGCCAGACGTCGAGCCGGACAGTCTGTTCCACGGCGCCGGGACCTATGGTGAGGCGGCGCGCCGCCTCGGAGCGTTCTACGCCGCCCCCAATGCGCCGATCGCGCCATCTGCCAGAGCCAACATCGCCGCCATGCGCCGGATTGGCGCTCTCATGGGCGCCCAGACCGTCATGCAGGTTGAGGCGGTTCCCTGGCATTCTCCCAGCCTTCCGGACAAGCGCGCGGCCATTTCACGCCTGCGCCAAGCGGAGCCGGAATTTCGCGCCTACGAAGGGGTGCTGAGACAGTTTCTGCGGGATCGTCGGGTCGTGCTGTCCTGGGCTGCCGGCTGGCCGGAGTCGCCGGGTGACGGCGTGATGTTGAAGGCAGACCTGATCGGTCTGGACCTTCGCAACTGCGCCTGCATTCCGCTTGAGCGCACTTCAAAAGTCTCTCAAGGCTTGCTGCTCGGCGGCCCGGCAGGGGCCACGCGGGGCATTTTTGTCAATCAGGGGGCAGCGTCACTCCCGGCTGATGGGAAGAACCGGGCGGGGCTCCTCAAGGACGATCTGATCCGCACCGCCCTGCGATCCGCCCTCGATGCATCTGGCGCCGGGCGACGCGGAGGAGAACTGGCGAACACGTCCGGTTCCGCCTCCGCAATTCCGAGTTCGGCCAACCGCATTCACGGCAGCATGGGGATCGCACCAGAGCAGAGACCGCCGCTGTTGCTCACGCCGGGTCGTGGCGTCAGCGCCAGTGATCTCAGCCTTCCGCCCGAGATCAGGGCCATTCTTCTCTCACTTGCCAGACTTTGTCGCCGCGTGGTCAGCCGGGTGTGGGCGAGCTTTCAGCCGAAGAAGCAGACAATTACGATCCGGATCTCCGTAAAGGAGCCCAGGCGTAGAGACCGGCGTCGACGATAGGCGCACCGTCCGCCAGTCTTGGGTCAGAGAATCCGGGCAGGCCCTGACCCGCCGCTCGCTAGCCGTTCGATACGTCAACGCTCCGCCCGGCCGCCGTCGATCGGTCATTGGCCGCCTCGATCGTCGCGCGCAGGTTTGCGATCGCGGTCTCGCACTCCAGAACCTCGTTCAGGATCGCCTGACGCTCCCGATGGCTGAGGCGTGGCCCATCAATGAGTGAGCGCGCCACCACCCGCATAAGATCGGCGGCTTCCTGCAGGGTTGTCGCGGCCGCGATCCTGATGTCCCGATCGACGACCGCACCCTCCGGGCGCCGAGCCACGACAAAGCGGCTATCGTCGGCGAAGAACCTCAGGAGCCGCTGATCGTCGACATGGTCGACCAGCGCGCGGATCTCATGCGGTCGAAAGCGGCTGCGGCCGCGCAGGCGGCTGTAGAGGGCGTCGGCGCTCAGGTTCAGGGCCTGGGCGACGTCCCGGACGAGAGCGCGCTTCTCCACGACCAGCACCTGATAGGCCAGCAGCGAAAACTCGCAGATCGGCTCCGGCTTTTCGTCGGCCATGTTCGCCCCCGCCCCGATTTTGTCGCCCGCCGCCAATGCCGTCGCCCGTTTCGGCGCCGGCGGCGCTGCGCCCCGCTTTCGCTATCGGCGCACGGTTCCGATGTTTGGACAAGCGCGTGACGCCGAGGAGAGAGCCGCCATGACCCGCCTTCCAGACACCGGATTCCTGCTTGGACGCAGCCCGAGGGAGGGCGGTCGATCCCCCATCGGCTTCCGCGCGGGCCGCCAGGCGGAGCCGGCGTCGGACGAACAGGCCTATGTCGTCGATGACAGCGACGGCCATTGTGCCGTCTTCGCTCCGACGGGCGCCGGCAAGAAGCGGAACGTCCTGCTGCCGACCCTGCTGACCGCCCGCAATCCGGTCATTGTGCTGGACGTGAAGGGGGAGCTGGCGCGGGAGACCGCGGACTTCCGGCGCCGGGAAATGGGCCACGCCGTCTGCATCCTCGATCCGTGGAAACTCGTCTCGGACGGCGCCGACCGGTTCAATCCGCTGGATGTGATCAACGCCTCGTCGCCAGGCATGCCGGACGACGCCTACTCCATGGCGCGTCTGCTGATCGACCAAGCAGGTCCGATCAAGGAGGCCTACTGGGACGAAAGCGCCCAGGCTGTGGTGGCCGGGCTGATCGCCCATGTCATCGGTTGTCCCAAAGAGGATGACCGCTCGTTCCGCCGCATCTGGCAGATCGCCAACAGCGACGATCCGATCTACGGCATGGCCGTCCTGATGGACACGATGCCGATGGAGCCGTTCGCCAAGGCCCAGATTGCCGGGCTCCTCAGCCTTAGCGCCGACAACACGCGCAGCTGCATCGTCTCGGTGCTGCATCAGCACCTGCGGGTGTTCGCCAGTGAGTCCGTCCAGACGGCCATGTCATCGACGACCTTCGACCTGAACGCCGTGCGGCGGGGAAAGCCGCTGTCGATCTACATTGTCGCCCCGCCGTCGAAGCTCCGGTCGCATGCCCCACTTCTGAGGCTCTGGATCTCGGCGCTGATGAGCCTGATCCTCGGGCGCCAGCGGCCGCCGGAGCAGCCTACGCTACTGCTGCTCGACGAGGTGGCCCAGCTTGGCCGCATGGACCAGATCCCCGAAGCGATCACCCTGGCCCGCGGCTACGGCATGCGCTGCATGCTGCTGCTCCAGAGCTACGCCCAGCTCAAACAGGCCTACCCCAACGACCACGAGGTGATGATCGAGAACTGCGCCTCCCTGGCGACGTTCGGACACTCAGCGTTCAGCATGTCGAAGCAGATGGCCGAGGTGCTGGGGGATGTGTCCGCCGAGGACCTGTTCGCGATGGGCAAGGGCAGCGTGGCGGTGCGCAAGGCGGGCGAACGGACCCGGATCGTCGATAGGGTGGACTATCTGGACGATGGGCGGCTGGTCGGGAGGGCGGCCGTCAATCCGATGTTCAGGGCGGTTTAGGTCAAAGCAGAGTGCAGCAACCGCAGCCGCGGGATCAATTGCCTATCATCCGTGTAAATTATGTTGGTCGAGTGGGGCAGGAGTGGCCTTCGTGCTACAAGTCTTCGAATCTGACAAGCTATCGGAATTACTGCTTCGCTGGCTCGGATTGGAGAGTGG
This sequence comes from Caulobacterales bacterium, assembly GCA_016234625.1. GTDB lineage: Bacteria > Pseudomonadota > Alphaproteobacteria > Caulobacterales > Caulobacteraceae > Caulobacter. The sequence goes on from JACRBD010000326.1 coordinate 4,896, forward strand.
GGATTTCAATCTTGAGCACGTGCCGGCCAACGAGCACACAATATAAATCCGGAATTGTCGCAATCGGAAAGACCTTAGTAATTGGCCCGGAATGGGGCGACCAGATTCCTGCTCTTTTCCCTTGAGGGTTCCATAGCCGGATAGCGCCATCGGTACTCCAGGAGAGAATGCGCCCGTCGGCAAGCACCAAGCACCCCCTAACCTGTTCAGCATGCCCTTCCAAGACGGGCCCCGGGCTGCCATCGCGCTCCCAGAGGCGCAGGCTGCGATCTTCGCTCCAGGAGAGAATGCGTCCGTCAGCAAGCTCGATGGCGCCGTTCACCCAGTTGGCATGTCCTTCCAGGACCGGCCCCGGGCTACCGTCGCCTTCCCATATGCGCAGCGTGGCATCCCCGCTCCAGGAGAGAATGCGCCCGTCGGCAAGAGCGCGGGCTCCATTTACAGGCCCGGCGTGCCCTCTGAGCGGCGGCCCTTGGCTACCATCGCGCTCCCATATGCGCAGAGTGTGGTCTTTGCTCCAGGAAAGAATGCGTCCATCGGCAAGGGCGAGGGCACCCCACACTTCGAGGGCATGTCCTTCCAAGACCGGCCCCGGGCTGCCGTTGCTCTCCCAAAGACGCAGGGTGTGATCTTTGCTCCAAGAAAGAATGCGTCCATCGGCAAGGGCGAGGGCGCCCCACACTTGCCGGGCATGTCCTTCAAGGGTAGGCCCCCGGCTGCCATCGCTCTCCCAAAGGCGCAGGGTGTGATCTTTGCTCCAGGAGAGAATGCGCCCGTCGGCAAGAGCGAGGGCTCCGTGGACCCAATCGGCGTGTCCTTCCAGAACAGGCCCCGGGCTGCCATCGCTCTCCCAAAGGCGTAAGGTGTAGTCTTGACTCCAAGTGAGAATGCGCCCGTCGGCAAGAGCGAGTGCTCCGTTCACCCACAAGGCATGTCCCTTCAACACACCACTTAAGCTACCGTCCCTTTCGGAAATGCGGGCGTGATCATCACTCCAAGAGAGAATGCGTCCATCGGCAAGGGCGATGGCTCCCTCGACCGCTAGCGCGTGTCCGTCTGGGACCGGCCCCGGGCTGTCGTTGCTCTCCCAAAGGCGCAGCGTGGCATCCGCGCTCCAAGAGAGTATGCGCCCGTCGGCAACAACGAGGGCTCCATATACTTCATTAGTATGCCCATCCAAGACTGGCCCCGGGCTGCCATCATGCTCCCAGAGGCGCAGGACCTCATCTTCAGACCAGAAGAGCTGTGCCTCATCTTTACTCCAGGAAATAAATCGCCCGTTGGAGAGCGCGAGAGCGCCGCTCACCGTCCGGGAATTTCCTTCTAGGACCGGCCCTGGGCTGCCATCGCTATCCCAGAGGCGCAGGTTTTGATCATCACTCCAGGAGAGAATGCGCCCGTCGGCAAGCGCAAGGGCTCCTTTCACAGCGCCGGCATGTCCTTCCAGGACCGGCCCAAGGCCGCCATCGTTCTCCCAAAGACGTAAAGTGTGATCCCCGCTCCAGGAGAGAAAGCGCCCGTCGGCAAGAGCCAGGGCTCCGTTCACCCATTTGGTATGTCCTTCCAGAACAGGCCCTTGGCTGCCATCGCTCTCCCAAAGACGCAGGTTTTGATCATCACTCCAGGAGAGAATGCGCCCGTCGGCAAGAGCAAGGGCTCCGTTCACAGCGCCGGCATGTCCTTCCAGGACCGGCCCAAGGCCGCCATCGTTCTCCCAAAGACGTAAAGTGTGATCCCCGCTCCAGGAGAGAATGCGCCCGTCGGCACCGTAACCCCCATGCCCCTGACAGGGCTCACCCCCAACCCCCGCAACGCCCGCACCCATAGCGAGCGCCAGATCGCCCAGATCATGGGATCGATCAGCCAGTTCGGCTTCACCAACCCCGTCCTCGTCGACAACGAGGGCATGATCCTGGCCGGCCACGGCCGCGTGGAAGCGGCCCGCCGGCTCGGCCTGGAAGCCGTGCCGACCATCTCGCTGGAAGGCCTGACTGCAGACGAGATGCGGGCCTACGTCCTGGCGGACAACAAGCTGGCCCTCAACTCCGGCTGGGACCCGGAGATCCTGAAGATCGAGATCGGCGAACTCTGCGCCCTGGACCTCAGCTTCGAGATCGACCTGACCGGCTTTGGCGCCGGGGAGATCGATGTGATCCTGGGCGGCGGCGAGATCGACGCTGCCGATGACGAGGAAGCCTCGCCCCTGACGCCCCCTACGACCGCCCCGGTGACCGGCCGCGGCGATGTCTGGATCCTGGGGAAGCACCGCCTGCTCTGCGGTGACTCCCGCGAGGCCTCGTCGTTCGAGAGGCTGATGGGTGAAGAGAAGGCCCGGATGGTGTTCTCCGACCCGCCCTACAACGTGCGGATCGAGGGCTTCGTCGGGGGCTCGGGCGGCGTGAAGCACGCCGAGTTCGCCATGGCGTCGGGAGAGATGTCGAAGGGTGAGTTTGTCGGCTTCCTGACCTGCGTCTTCGCCAACCAGGCGGCCGTAAGCTTGGACGGCGCCCTGCACTACCAGTGCATGGACTGGCGCCACATGGGCGAGATGCTGGATGCGGGTGAGAGCGTCTACACCGACCTGAAGAACCTCTGCGTCTGGACGAAGGACAACGGGGGGATGGGGACCTTCTACCGTTCGAAGCACGAACTGGTGTTCGTCTGGAAGGTCGGCGAGGCCCCGCACCTCAACAATGTCGAACTGGGGAAGAACGGCCGCTACCGGACCAACGTCTGGGAGTACCGCGGCGCCTCGAAGACGGGCGCGGAAGCAGAGCTCGCGATGCACCCGACGGTGAAGCCGGTGCCGATGATCGTGGATGCGATCAAGGACGCCACCCGGCGCGGAGACATCGTCCTGGACGCGTTCGGCGGCTCCGGCTCGACGCTGGTCGCGGCCCAGCGCTGTGGGCGGCGAGCCCGGCTGATCGAGTATGAGCCCGGCTACTGCGACGTGACGATCGGGAGATGGGAACGGCAGACGAACCAGAAGGCGGTCCTGGAGGAGACCGGCGAGACGTTCCCCCAGGTGAAGGCGCGGCGCGCGGCTGAGGTCGAACACCTGGCTGACCTGGCGCTGGCGGAGGTCGCGTGATGGAGGAAGAGCGCGATGAGACCGGCAGGTTCCGGAAGGGGGTGAGCGGTAACCCCAAAGGCCGGCCGACGAAGGAGAGAAAATACCACGGCACGCCGGTGATGAACCGGTTGGCTATCTTCAGGATCATGGAACAGGAGGTGCCGGTCCGGTCAGCCGACGGGGTGGCCTCGAAGTCGCTCTACGAAGCCATTTTCGAGAAGGCGGCGATCATGGCCGCTGGTGGCGATCGCCAGGCGATGAAGCTGGTGCTCGACGCGGCTAACCGGGCGGCCGAGGAGAACGAGAAGCAGCTCGACGCCATCGAATACCTGAAGACGCGGGTCGCGATGCTGGAGATCGATCTGGCAGAATGGGAGCGAAAACACCCACGGCAAACGCACGGGGTGCTGGTGATGCCGGCAAAGGAGCCGGCTGAGTAACCAGGGGGTGGCGTCCTGGAGTGCGTTCAGGCCTTCCAGGACGCCGTCTACCCGTTATGTGAGTGAAGATGTCAGCGCTCGAACCAGACGGTCGAGCAGGGCGACGACGTCAGGACCCGGGTCGGCATCCGACTGCCGCCAACGCCGGTGCTCCATGAACAGCGCCAGCCAAAGCCGGGCGGGCGATCCGCGCCAGCGGCCCGACAACCGCGCATTAGCGAGCGCGCCGTCTGCGAAGGCATAGGGATCATCAATGCCGATCTCGCCAGCCAGCACGAACCCGTCGATCAGATGTGCGAAGTGGGCGGACCGTTCCCAGTCGAGGTCTGTCGGGCTGGCGCTGAACTGGCCACCCCTGACCGCTGCCAGCCAGTCATGCCCGGGCCCTGTGGGCAGGGGTTCTGTACCCCGGTCAGCCAGGTGGCGCCTGAGGCGTTCGAGCTCATCGGTGACAGGGGCGCCGAACAGCTTTTCCGCCACCTGCTCGATGGTCTCCAGCCGTGTGAACCGGCCCTTCGGGATAACCCGGAGGGCGGGCCTGAACGCCTTGACGCCGGTCGCGTCACCCTTGGTGTGGCGGCCAATCTTGTCCCCTAGCGGCGGAAGCGGCTCACCCGGCGCTCCGCCGAACCAGTAGAACGGTCCGAGCTGCAGTGAGGCCTCGTCGACCATCATCCAGACCACGCAGCCGCCGGGCTTGCTGCTGAGGGCGGCGTTGATGTCCACGTTGGCGCGCTTGCCGCCCAACCGTCCGGCCTTGAGCTGGATGTGCCGCAGGATCCCGCCGGCCTCGACGACCAGGTCATAGCCGTTGGCGTCGAATTCCGACCGCAGCACCTCGAACGGGATCCGGGTCTTCAGCAGCAGGGCGCGGGAGAGTTCGGCCAGGAACACATGCTCGATGACCTTCTCGCGAAGGACGGAGTTTGCCGGGGCCCAGGGATCGAACATGGATCGCAGTTCGCTCCGCCCACCGGCGAAGTCCAGCAAAATGAGACTCATGGTCCGTGGTTTGATGGTCATCGTCCGCGTGGTCTGCGGACATGGACGTTCGCAGCCGACTGGCTCTCAACATCAAGCGCCTGCGCAAGGCGCGGGGCTGGTCGCAGGAGGCGCTGGCCGGCGCGGTGCCTATCGACCGGACGTACATCAGCGGCATCGAGCGCAAGGTCCGCAATCCCACCATCGACGTCATCGAGCGGATCGCCAGGGCGCTGGGTGTGCCCGCGGGCAGTCTACTCGACGAGCCTTCCGAAGAGGCCTGACGAGTCCCGGCGCGGCTGGACTGCGAGGCGGGGGTCACGGTGTGACGGTCCCCCGCCAGCCGGAGGCCGCCATGATCCATCCCGACGAAGCCCGCCAGGGCTACGACCTGCTCAAGTCCCTGATCGCGGGCCTGGCGGAGGATGCCGTGGATCTGGCGGCGTCGCGGGCGCCAGACGACTGTGACGGGCGCTTCGCTCACATGACGGCGCTCGGCGCCCTGGGCGCGGACATTGCCACCCTGTCCGCCGCTGCGACGGTGCTCATCGCCCGCGGCGCAGAAACAGCGCTCTGACCGCTGGACTTCGCCGCCGACCAGAGCGTCATTGGGTCTGCCGGGGCGAGGGAGACCTGCCGCCGGCAAGCCCCGGCGGTCCGTCCCGCGACGGGGCTCTGGCTGGTGCGGCGGCGCGATATCCGCGCCGCGCCAGACAGGACCAGACACCATGACCAAACTCAACGACGCCCGGCGCCAGCTGCTGGAAGCGGCCGCCACCAACGAAGACGGGTTCATCGATATCGCCAAGGCCGGCAAGACCACCGCCCGGGCGCTGATCAAGGAGGGGCTGCTGATTGCAACGCCCCAGGACGGAGCGGAGGGCCGCTGCCTGATCACCATCGAAGGGCGGGCTGCAGTGGCGCCGGCCGGCAAGGGCGCCGCAGCGAAGAAGACCAAAGCCGTACCAGCTGCAGTCGCCGAGCCGACGCCTGCGCCCGCAAAGCTCAACAAGACCGAGCTGATGGTGCAGCTGCTGACCCGGCCCCAGGGCGCCAGCATCGTGGCGATGTCGGAGGCCACGGGATGGCTGCCGCACTCGGTGCGCGGGTTCATGGCGGGCACCCTGAAGAAGAAGCTCGGGATGACGGTGACGTCGGAGATCGTCGAAGGCCTGCGAATCTATCGGGCGACGAAGGGATGAGCGCAGAGCGCGACATCACCGCAGAGGTCCGGGCCCTGGAGAGTCTGGGCCTCGAGCCTCTGCGGGAGGAGTGGCGGCGGCGGTATGGGACGCCGCCGCGAATCCGGTCGAGCGACTTTCTAGCGAGGCTCCTCGCCTGGCGCATCCAGGCCGAGGCGCTCGGCGGCATCGACCCGGCGCTCAAGGCGCTGCTGTTCCGCAAGAGCATGCCGACGGCGGGTCCTGAGCTTCGGCCCGGCATGCGGCTGGAGCGGGAATGGAAGGGGCGGCTGGAGATCGTCGACGTGGTTGAAGGCGGCTTCCGCTGGCGCGACCAGACCCTTCCCAGACTCTCGAAGGTCGCCTCGGCCATCACCGGGACGAACTGGAACGGGCCGAAGTTCTTCGGTCTTCGGGATGCTACCTGATGGCGACGAAACTTCGCTGCGCGATCTACACCCGCAAGTCCTCCGAGGAGGGCCTCGAGCAGGACTTCAACAGCCTGCATGCCCAGCGCGAGGCTTGCGAAGCGTACGTCCTTAGCCAACGCGGCGAGGGGTGGACGGTCCTGAAACAGCCGTACGACGATGGCGGCTTCTCGGGCGGAAACATGGACCGCCCCGCCTTGCGTCAGCTTCTGGCTGACATCGACGCGGGGCTGGTCGACATCGTGGTCGTCTACAAGGTCGACCGCATCACCCGCTCGCTCGGCGACTTCGCTCGCATCGTGGAGGTGTTCGACCGGCGCAACGTGTCGTTCGTCTCGGTCACCCAAGCCTTCAACACCACGAGCAGCATGGGCCGACTGACCCTCAACGTGCTGCTCTCGTTCGCCCAGTTCGAGCGCGAGGTCACCGGCGAACGCATCCGCGACAAGATCGCCCAGTCGAAAGCGAGGGGTATGTGGATGGGCGGCAATCCGCCGCTTGGCTACGACGCCCGCGACCGCAGGCTGGTGATCAACGACGCGGAGGCGGCAGTCGTCCGGCACATCTTCCAGCGCTATCTGGCGTTGGGTTCGACACGCGCCCTGGCCGAGGAGCTTGAGCAGGACGGCTACCGATCGAAGGCTTGGGTGTCGCGATCGGGCAAAGCGCTGGGCGGCTTTCCGTTCAGTTTCGGCGCGGTGGTCCAGATCCTCCGGCGTCCAGTCTACGTCGGCGAGATCGTGCACAGAGACAAGGTGCATCCTGGTCTTCATGAGCCGATCATCACCCGGGAGGTGTTTGATGCGGCGCAGGCGCGGATGAGGAGCCTTGCGGTCGCTCGCCGCGAGGTGCCGGTGCGCGCAACGCCCGGTGTCCTGGCCGGAAAGCTGTTCGACGCCGATGGCGAGCGCATGAGCCCTAGCTTCGCCTACGGCAAGCAGAAGCAGCTCTATCGCTACTACATCCCGCTGTCCTGCCAGACCGGAGTGAAGGGCCAGCGCGGCGACGGCGTCCACGGGCGGATCTCGGCCAACTCGCTAGAGATGTTCCTGGTCGAGGCCCTGCAGCGTTTTACAGGCAGGACAACGATCGCCGTTGCCGATCTCGCCACCCTGCTGAGCCGGGTGGAGCTTCGGCGCGCTGAGACACACATCGTCATCGACCGGGAAGCGCTGTTTCCGGGCGACCATCCGGATCTCGCCCTGGCCGGCGTCCGGCGCCGGATTGCTACCGACGAGACGGCCGTGCCGGATCGCGGCGATGCGTTGATCCGCATCGTCCTGCCACATCGCCTACAGTTGCGAGGCGGGCGGGCCTTCCTTCGGGGGGCGGAGCAGGAGGGACCCCGCCAGATCAATCGCGCGCTGGTTAAGGCGCTACGCCGCGCCCACGCCGATCTGCTGGCGCTGAAGGCCTCGCCACTGGTTGCGCCTGAACATGTGGTCGAGGCCGCTACGCCCGAGACCGCACACGAGCGGCAGATCGTCCGCCTCGCCTTGATGTCTCCAGTGCTTCAGCGGCGGATCATGGCCGGCGACCATCCTCGCGGCCTTGCCCTGCGCCAGCTGCTCAAGTGTCCGATGCCCTTGGCATGGGCCGACCATGCCCATCTCTTCGAGGACCTCAGCCGCTCCGGCGCCTACCTGCTCAAGCCCTGATGAGCGCCTGTTATGATCCTGATACGCGCCTGTTCCTTCCCTGTTACCCCACCTGAAAATCCCTGTTCTAAATTAGCGACTCGGCGAAGCGCGCGTGGCGCAACCCCCGACAGGACAGGCGGTTGCGAGGAGGCAGCGCCAACGCCGGCCCCATTCCCGATCACTCCATCCCTGTAAATTTCCCTGTTGGCAGGGAAACCGTCACGTTTTTTCAGGGCCGGAGACCGGGGCCCGTAAAGGGCCCGTGAAGGCGCGAAAACGCGACCATCAACGGCATGCGAATGACGGTTTGGGCTGCGCAAACGCCCGGAATGTCGGGGGTTCAGGCGCGGCAGCGGCGCGAAGAGGCAGGCTGCAGCGACTGTCTGGCGGCCCGGGAGGGACTCGAACCCCCGACCTTCGCTTTAGGAAAGCGCTGCTCTATCCTGCTGAGCTACCGGGCCATGCGGGCCGGTCATAGCGTGCGGGGGCCGTGAACGGAACCCCGTCGCCGGCGTGTCGGGGGGCTCATGCGCTATCTCAAGCTGCTCTATGTCCAGGTGCTGATCGCCATCGCGCTCGGCGTGCTGGTCGGAGCAGTCTGGCCGGCGACCGGGGTCGCGCTCAAGCCGCTGGCGGACGGTTTCATCAGGCTGGTCAAGCTGGTCATCGCCCCGATCATCTTCGTCACCGTGGCCGGCGGCATCGCCCGGATGAGCGACCTGAAGGCGTTCGGCCGGGTGGGCATCAAGACCCTGGTCTATTTCGAGGTGATCTCGACCATGGCCCTGGGCGTGGGCCTGATCGTGGGGCTGATCGTCAAGCCGGGGCGGGGCTTCAATGTCGATCCGGCGACCCTCGATCCCAGGGTGGCGACCGAATACGCGGAGAAGGCGGCGCATGGCGACGGCGTCATCCCCTGGCTGCTGCATCTGATCCCCGACACCTTCTTCAGCGCCCTGGCGCAGGGCGAGCTGCTGCAGGTGCTGGTGATCGCCATCCTGACCGGCATCGCCTGCTCGCGGATGGGCGATTTCGGCCACAAGGTCGCCGACACGCTGGACCAGATCGGCAAGGTGTTCTTCGGCATCATCCACATCGTCGTGCGGCTGGCCCCGCTGGGGGCTTTCGGGGCCATGGGCTTCACCATCGGCAAATATGGCGTGGCGGCGCTGGGCAACCTGGCGGTGCTGATCGCGGTGTTCTATGGCGCCAGCCTCCTGTTCGTGCTCGTGGTGCTCGGCCTGGTGGCGCGTCTGTCCGGCTTCTCGATCTTCCGGTTCATCGCCTACATCCGCGAGGAGCTGCTGATCGTCCTGGGGACCAGTTCCTCGGAGTCGGTGCTGCCGCAGATGATGGAGAAGCTGCAGCGGCTGGGCGCGTCCAGGTCGGTGACGGGCCTGGTCATCCCGACGGGCTACAGCTTCAACCTCGACGGCACCAACATCTACATGACCCTGGCCACCCTGTTCCTGGCCCAGGCGACCAACACCCATCTGGACGGCTGGCAGCTGGCGACCATCCTGGGGGTGGCCATGCTGACCTCCAAGGGCGCCAGCGGGGTCACCGGGGCGGGCTTCATCACCCTGGCGGCCACACTGGCGGTCGTGCCGGACATCCCGATCACCGCCCTGGCCCTGATCGTCGGCATCGACCGGTTCATGAGCGAATGCCGGGCCCTGACCAACCTGGTCGGCAACGGCGTGGCGACCCTGGTGGTGGCCCGCTGGGAGGGCGAGCTGGACCGCGACCGGCTGGCGACGGAGCTGGCCCGCGGGCCGGTGGTCCACGAGGCGCATCCCCTGGCCGAGGGGCTCGCGACGCCCGCCGACACCGACTGACGCCAGCGCCGTTACTCACTAGTAACTGGCATGGTTCGTGCTACTATGCCCGCGACACCGGGGGGTGTGGCGGGCGGCGGGCGAGGCGGCGATGAACAGCATTTCGGGGGTTGTCGCCGCCTCGCACCGCGGTCTGCGGGCCGCCGGTCTGGCGGTCGTCGGTCTGATCGCCCTGGCCTTCGGGCCAAGCGCCGCGGCGCCGCTCCCCTCGAAAGCGCCCAACATCGTGGTCATCGTCGTCGATGACGCCGGCTACACCGACTTCGGCGCCTATGGCGGCGAGATCGCCACCCCGACCATCGACGCCCTGGCCGCCGGCGGCGTGCGGTTTTCCAACTTCCACGCCACGCCGATGTGCGCGCCCTCGCGGGCCATGCTGCTGACCGGGGTCGACAGCCATACCGCCGGGGTCGCCAACCTGCCGGAATCCACCCCGCCGGCGCATCGCCGCGACCCGGCCTACCAGGGCCGGCTGGCCGCCAATGTGGTCACCCTGGCCAGCCTGCTGCGGGCCAGCGGCTACCACACCTGGATGGCCGGCAAGTGGCACCTGGGGCACGGCCCCGGCGACCTGCCCGGCGACCGCGGCTTCGAGCGGTCCATCGCCCTGGACGCCACGGGCTCGGACAACTGGGAGCAGCGGCCCTATTTCCCGATCTACAAACAGGCCGACTGGTTCGAGGACGGCAAGCGGGCGACCCTGCCGGCGGACTACTATTCCTCGCGGTTCCTGGTCGACCAGATGATCCGCTACGTCGATGGCAAGCCTGACGACGGCCGGCCGTTCTTCGCCTATCTCCCGCTGCTGGCCATCCATATCCCGATCCAGGCGCCGGCCGATTATGTGGGCAAGCACGAGGCCCGCTACGCCGACGGCTGGGAGGTCCAGCGCCGGCGACGCTACGAGGGCGCTGTCAGGACCGGCCTGATCCCGGCCGGCACGCCCATGGGCCCCATGCCCATGAACGTGAAGGCCTGGAGCAAGCTGACCCCCGCCGAGCAGCAGCTGGCGGCCAGGCGAATGGCCGTCAACGCCTGCATGCTGGAGGCGGCCGACCATCACCTCGGCCGACTGGTCGCCCACCTGAAGGCCACCGGCCAGTACGACAACACGCTGTTCGTGGTGCTGTCGGACAACGGACCCGAAGCCGGCGACCCGACGGTCGAGCCGGTGTTCAAGCTGTGGATGAAGAGCGTCGGCTACAGCTGGGGCATCAAGGGGCTAGGCGGCAAGGGAACCTACGCCGCCATCGGTCCGGGCTGGGCCAGCGCCGCCGCGGCGCCGGGGGCCCTGTTCAAGTTCTATGCGTCCGAGGGCGGCACGCGCGTGCCGCTGATCGTGTCGGGGCCGGGCGTGCGCAAGGCGGCGACCACCCGGGCCTTCTCGATCATCAGAGACATTACCCCGACCCTGCTGGACTACGCCGGCGTCGCGCCCGCGCCCGCGCCGGCCGCGCCAATCGCGGGGCGCAGCCTCAAGGGCGTGCTCACCGGGACCGCGACGGCCGTCTATGACGCCGACACGCCGGTGGGCCTGGAGGCGGCCGGGGACTCGGCCCTGTTCAAGGGTGACCTGAAGCTGACCCGCAACGCTGGCGCGCTCGGCGATCCCGCGTGGCGGCTGTACGACATCGCCAACGATCCGGGTGAGACGAAGGATCTCAGCGCGGCCATGCCCGGCAAGGCCGCCGAGCTGCTGGCCGACTACCGCGCCTGGGCCGCCCGGGTGGGGGTGGCCGAGATTCCCTCCGGCTATGCGCCGGACAGGGAAGTGGCCAAGAACATCTTCCTGCGGATCATCGAGGCGTTCGCCCTGCCGTTGGCGGCCATCGCCGCCGTGCTGCTGGGGAGCGTCGCGTACGCCGTCTACCGGATCCTCCGGTGGCGCCGGGACCGGTCGAACGGGGAAGAGACCATGGGACGGACATTCATGCGGGGCCTGATTGGCCTGGTCGGCCTGCTGGCGCTGTTGCTGGCCAGCCGGTTCTGGATCAGCCCCGACAAGATCGGCGCGGCCATGGGCCTGCTGCCCGACGGCGCGGCGGGGTTGGGCACGATGCGGGCCGACATGGCCGGCTTCTTCGGCGCGGCCGGGGTGCTGTCTTTGATGGCGGCGGCGCGGAACGAGCGCAAATGGCTGGTCCCGGTGGTGCTGATGCTCGGTATCGCGCTGACCGGCCGGGCGCTGAACCTGGTCCTCACCGGCGGCGGGCAGGTCCTGATCCCGCCGATGGTCATCGAGGCGGTGCTGATCGTGATCACCGGTCTGGGGTTGAGGGTGCTGGCGCCGAAGGCCTGACGCACGCGCATGTCCCCGCGCGGTTGATCACTCCGTCGCGGTCGGGCAGGCTCGAGCCATGAAACAGATCCGCACCGAAGCCGTCATTTCCGCGCCGCCGGCCAAGGTCTGGGCGGTGCTGACCGACTTTGGCCGCTATCACGAATGGAACCCGCTCAATATCGCCGCCGAAGGCGAGGCTCAGGCCGGCGGCAAGATCCGCACGACCTTCCTCAACCCGGCGGGCAAGCCGGGCGCGACGATCACCCAGACGGTCCGGCTGACCCGCTTCGAGCCCTACACCGCCCTGGCCTGGACCGGCATCGTGCCGCTGCTGTTCCACGGCACGCACCTGTTCCTGCTGGAGCCGGCCCCGGAAGGCACGAAGCTGATCCACGGCGAAAACATAAGCGGCCTGATCGCCATGACCTTTTCCGCCGAGCAGCTGGAGCGGGATTTCCGGCCCCACTATGTGGCGGTCAACGAGGCCCTGGCGAAGCGGGTGGCGGCGGTGGGTTAGGGGACACGTACCTTCGGTACATGTCCCCTACGGTTCAACGATCAGCAGCTGTTCCAGCGCCGGCCGCAGCTCCGGGACAATTGTCCCCGCACCCCCCGCCGAGGCCTGGACAAGCACGGTGGTGGCGACCCCCACGCAGCGGTCGTTCTGGAACATGGTCTGGCCGATCTCCCAGGACGAGTTGCCGATCCGCAGAATGCCGGAGGCCACCTCCACGTCGCCGGGGTGAAACACCTCGCCCATGTAGCTGACCCGCACGTCGGCGGTGACGATGCGCACGCCGGTCAGGCCGTTCGTGAGCTCGAAGGTCCGCCGCATCAGCCGCGACCGCGCCTCGTCGTAGTAGGCCGCCACGGCGATGTTGTTGACGTGCCCTAGCCGGTCCTCGTCGTGATAGCGGGTCTGCACCCGGATGCTGTGCGGATAGAGGGCGCGGTCCTGGCGCCAGGCGGGCGGCTTCATGCGGCGGTGCTCTGTGGTGGTAGCGGGGCAGGGCCGTACAGCGGGTTCCGCTGGGGGAGTCGAGCCCTTCGGGGACATGTACCGAAGGTACGTGTCCCCCAATCAAGATTCTCCATAGATTGTATTTTGAAGAAACACGCCTTAAGGCATGGGTATGCCGCGTCTTGCTCGCGCCATTGTCCCGAACCGGCCGCACCATGTCGTGCAGCGGGGAAACCGACGCCAGCGCACCTTTTTCAAGGCTGCAGACTACGCATCCTACCTGAGCATCGCACGCGAACAATTTGGCAATGCCGGCGTAGAGGTCTGGGCCTACTGCCTCATGCCCAATCATGTGCATCTCATCGCCACGCCTTTCGATGAAGGCAGTCTCGCGATCGCCGTTGGACGCACACATCTCAAGTACAGTCAGTATATCAACGCCAGAGAGGGATGGACTGGCGGCCTGTGGCAGGGCCGCTTCCAGTCCTCCCCGATGGATGCCGCCTATTTCGAGCGATGTGTGAAGTACGTCGGCCTGAATCCCGTGAGGGCGGGGCTCGTCGCTGCGGCGTCGAGCTGGCCGTGGTCGAGTGTTCAGGCTCATCTCGGAATTCGACCGGATCGTCTCCTCACGCCCGGACCAGTCGATGCTCTGCTTCACCGGGAAGGCGCGAGCATTTTCGACAGTGACTTTGGCAAAGCGGAACTGGATGGGCTACGAGCGAGTCTTCGCACAGGGCGGCCGCTGGTCGAACCGCCGCGGAAGCTTGATTAGGGGACACGTACCTTCGGTACATGTCCCCGCGCAAAGCAATACGCCCGGCGTTGCCACCGGGCGTTTCACGAAATCAGATCACTGAAAAAGCCTAGGCGGCCTTCTGCAGGGACTTGGTCAGGATGCCCACCGCCGCGTCGCGGTCGATCTTTTCGATCGCGGCGACTTCGCGGGCCATGCGGTCGAGGGCCGATTCATAGAGCTGGCGCTCCGAATAGGACTGTTCCGGCTGGTTCTCGGCGCGGTGCAGGTCGCGCACCACTTCGGCGATCGAGATCAGGTCGCCGGAGTTGATCTTGGCCTCATACTCCTGGGCCCGACGGGACCACATGGTCCGCTTGACCCGGGCGCGGCCCTTGAGGGTCGTCAGGGCCTTGGTCACGACCAGGCCTTCGGCCAGCGGGCGCAGGCCCGAGGTGACCGCCTTCTTGGTCGGAACGCGCAGCGTCATCTTCTCGTGGTCGAAGGTGATGACATAGACCTCGAGCGACATGCCGGCGACTTCCTGGGTCTCGACCGCGCGGATCGTGCCCACCCCGTGGGCGGGGTAGACAACGTGGTCATCGACCGAAAACGCCAGACCAGACTTGCTCATATGTTCGTCCTTCTCTTGCACCCTGTCCGCGAGGGTCAGCCCCGCGGGCCGCAGCCCTGGAAACGGCCAACCTGAGACGAAAACTTCCCCGACCGCGGAAGCGCCGCGGCGGACTTCGACCAGATTGGATAGACCTCTAGGACACCTTCGCCTTACGTCAGGCGCGCCGTTCACTTGCGGCTGTTCTTGAACCAAGGCGCGACGGCGGACCCGTCACGTCAGACAAGACCCTATCACAAAATCGAGCCTAAAGAAAGGGTTGCGAAACCCGGGCGCCGCGGTGGGGATTTCCAGCGGCCGCCGATCAGGAGCCCTTGCCGGGCTTTTCGCTGAAGTACTTCTCGAACTTGCCGGTCTCGCGCTCGAAGGCTTCGGCGTCGGCGGGCGGCACGCCCTTGAGCGTGATGTTCGGCCAGACCTTGGCGAACTCGGCGTTGATCTTCAGCCACTTGCCGTCCGGCTCGTCCTCGGTGTCGGGCTTGATGGCGTCCACCGGGCACTCGGGTTCGCAGACGCCGCAGTCGATGCATTCGTCCGGGCTGATGGCCAGGAAATTCTCGCCTTCATAGAAGCAGTCGACGGGGCAGACCTCGACGCAATCCATGAACTTACATTTGATGCAGGCGTCGGTGACGATGTAGGTCATCAGAAAACTTGGCGGTCCAGACGGTTGGGTGCGCGCGCCTTTTCAAAGGCGAGGGCCGGCTTGTCAATGCGGCGAGGTCTCTCAGCGACCGCAGTAAAACTCAAGGGCCCGGCGTGCAATTGATCTGGGCCCGCCTTCCAGGACGGACCGGTCATTCCGGCGTGTCCAGGGGTGTAAAGAGGCCGCGCGCCTCGGCTGGCGGGCCACGCCGCTCGCCATAGGCGGCGACTCTCACCGCGATCACCCGGCCCCCCACGGCGAACACCAGATCGTCCCCGATCTTGAGAATCCGCGAGGGCTTGTCCAGGCGGCCCTCGACCCCGGCGCGGGTGATCCGCACCCGGCCCTCCTCGACATAGCGGGCGGCCAGGGTGCGGGTCTTGAAGAAGCGCGCGCGCCACAGCCAGACGTCGGCGCGACAGCTGTCCTCGCTCATGAGAAGACGGGGCTCATGACGCGGCGGGTTTCCGGCGGCGAGGCCGCTTGCGACGCGGCGGGGCGGCCTTGAATCCGGCCAGGGCGGCGAACGGCGAGTTGGGCGCCGGCGGCGCGGGCGCGGGTGCGGCCTTGTCGTTGCGGCGGCGCCAGACCGTAGGCTCGCCGCGCGAGACCGGGGTGAAGCCCAGAGCCCGCAGAATCGTCGCCGCATCGGGCGCGGTCCAACCCAGCGCCTCGCGATCGGCGTCATTGAGCACCAACCCCACGCCCGGTTTGAACCCCGCGCGCAGCCGCTCGTCGAGGCGCTCCAGCTGGTCCACCGGCACGGCGAGTCCGCCGACCGCGCGCAAACCTCGCGCGGCGAGGGCCCTTGGCGACGGCGGTGGACCGGGCAGGCGGGACGGCGCGTCACCCGGCGGCCGCCAGGCCCCCCCGACCAGGGCCTGGGCAAAGGCGAGGGACTCCGGAACCAGCAGACCGGGCAGGAAC
>JACRBD010000327.1 GCA_016234625.1 Caulobacterales bacterium
CCCCCTCACGAACTATTGCGCGGCGCCGAAGGCCTGGAAAACAAGCGCTCTGATCACTTTGACTTGCCCCGCAGCACCGCCGGGTGTTCGATGAATTCGTGGGGCTCGGGTCTCGCGCCCCCATAACCAGAAGAGTCGCGGCGAGGCCGCGCGTCTCGCCGCCGAACGGTGGGAGAACTCGCATGACTGCAAGGAAATCGGGCGCGGTTCGGACGATCGGTTTGGTCGGTCCGAACGGCGCCGGTAAAACGACTCTCTTCGAAGCCCTGTTGCACGCCGCCGGCGCCACCGAGCGCCAGGGGGTGGTCGGCCAGCCCGGCGCCGTCGGCGACGCCTCCCCCGAGGCCAGACAGGCCGGTCAGTCGGTCGAGCTGAACCTCGCCGGCTTCGACTTCATGGGCGACCGCTACGCCCTCATCGACTACCCCGGCTCGGTCGAGTATCGCGCCGAGTGCGATCACGGCCTGGCCGCCCTTGACCTGGCGATCGTGGTGGTCGATCCCGACCCGGACAAGGCCATTCTGGCCCAGCCCTGGCTCAAGGCGCTCGAGGCGCTGGGCGTGCCGCGGGCGATCTTCGTCAACAAGATCGACCAGGCCCGCGGCCATGTGGATGAGTTGCTCAAGGCCCTCCAGCCGGTCAGCACGACTCCGCTGGTGGCCCGCCAGCTGCCGATCTGGAAGGACGAGCACGTCGCCGGCTTCATTGATCTGGCCCTCGAACGCGCCTTCGTCTACCGCGCCGGCAAGCCGTCGGAACAGGTCGAGATCCCGGCCGAGCTGGTCGACGAGGAGGCCTCGGCCCGCTTCCACATGCTCGAACAGATGGCCGACTTCGACGACGGTCTGATGGAGATCCTGCTCGAGGACGGCACGCCCAGTCCGGACACCATCTTCGCCGACCTGATCGCCGAGACCCGCGCCGCCCAGATCACACCCGTGTTCTTCGGCGTGGCCGCCCAGGGCAATGGCGTGCGCCGACTGCTCAAGGCCCTGCGGCACGATACGCCCGAGCCCGCCGCCGCCGCCGACAGGCTCGGCGTCAAAGGCGCCGGCGCCTATGTGCTCAAGACCTCCCATGCGGGCCAGGCCGGCAAGATGGCCTATGCCCGGATCTTCGGCGACACGCTGCAGGACGGCGCCGAGTTCACCCTGCCGGACGGCGAGAAGGGTCGGGTCAGCGGCATGTTCGCGGTCCAGGGCCAGGCGACGAAGAAGATTAGTTCGGCCCAGGCCGGCGATGTGGTGGCTCTCGGCAAGCTTGAGGGCGCCCACGCCGGCGACCTGCTGACGACCGGCAAGACCGGCGTCACGGCGAAGGTCGCGCCGGCCCCACGTGTCCCGGTCTACGAACTGGCCATCGCCACCAGGGACCGCAAGGACGACGTGCGGCTTTCCGGCGCCCTGCAGAAGCTGATCGAGGAAGACCCCGGACTGCGGCTGGTCCATGACGCGGCCCTGCATGAGATGCGGCTGGGCGGTCAGGGCGAGGCGCACCTGCGGGTGGCGCTCGACCGGCTGAAGCGCCGCTACCAGGTCGAGGTGAACAGCCACGCCCCGGCGACGCCTTACCGCGAGACTATCCGCAAGGCGGTGACCCAGCGCGGCCGGCACAAGAAGCAGTCCGGCGGCCACGGCCAGTTCGGCGACACCCTGCTGGAGATACGTCCCCTGGCCCGCGGCGAGGGCTTCCAGTTCATCGACAGGATCACGGGCGGGGTCGTGCCCCGGCAGTGGATCCCGGCGGTGGAGCAGGGCATCCGCGACGCGATGGAGAAGGGGCCGCTGGGCTTTCCGGTGGTCGATGTGTCGGTGACCCTGATCGACGGGTCGTTCCATGCGGTGGACTCGTCCGAAATGGCCTTCCGCACCGCCGGCCGGATCGGCATGCAGGAAGGCCTGGCGCAGGCCAGTCCGATCCTGCTGGAGCCCATCGAGAAACTGGTCATCCACGCGCCCAACGCCGCGACGGCCAGGATCACCTCCTCGATCTCCAACCGGCGCGGCCGGATGCTGGGCTTCGACGCCCGGCCCGACTGGCCCGGCTGGGACAGCATCGAGGTCTACATGCCCCATGATGAGCGACAGGACTTCATTCTCGACCTGCGCTCGATGACCCAGGGCCTGGGGACCTTCGAGGCGACCTACGACCACATGGTCGAGCTCACCGGCCGCAAGGCCGAGGAGGTCAGCCAGAGGGCGCAGGCGGCGGCTTAATCCTGCGTGCTTCGACACGCGCTACGCGCTGCTCAGCATGACGAACACAAATGCGCGTCATCCTGAGCAGGCCCGAAGGGCCGTGTCGAAGGACGCACGGGAGCATCGTTCAAACGGCTGTTTGCGCCATCGGCCTCCCTGTCTAGGATGGCTCCAAAGACAGGGAGGTCCTCCGCATGAAGTATCGTCAGCTCGGCCACACGGGCCTCTATGTTTCCGAGATCTGCCTCGGGGCGATGACCTTCGCCAGCGAGAACAGCGGCATGTGGGGCGCCATCGGGGCGGTTGACCAGAAGGGCGTCGACGACATGATCGGCCGGGCCCTGGCCAGCGGCGTCAACTTCATCGACACCGCCGACGTCTACTCCTTCGGCCAGTCGGAGCAGATGGTCGGGGCGGCCCTGCGCAACCTCGGGGTCAAGCGCACCGACGTGGTCATCGCCACCAAATGCTTCGGCGAAATGGGCAGGGGCCCCAACGACAGGGGCGCCTCGCGCGGCCACATCATGGATGCGGTCAGGGCCAGCCTGGACCGCATGCAGCTGGACTACATCGACCTCTACCAGATCCACGCCAACGACTCCGTGACCCCGGTGGAGGAGACCCTGCGGGCGCTGGACGACCTCGTCAGCCAGGGCCTGGTCCGCTACGTCGGCTGCTCCAACTGGCCGGCCTGGAAGATGGTGAAGGCCCACGGCATCGCCGACGCGCGCGGCTACGCCCGGTTCGAGACGGTGCAGGCCTACTACTCCATCGCCGGCCGCGACTTGGAAAGGGAGGTCGTGCCGATGATGCAGGACCAGGGCATGGGGCTGATGGTCTGGTCGCCGATGGCCGGCGGCCTGCTGTCCGGCAAGTTCACCCGCGACGGGGCCGGCCCCAACGGCGCCCGCCGGGTCAGCTTCGACTTCCCGCCGGTCAACAAGGACCGGGCCTGGGACTGCGTCGACGCCATGAAGCTGATCGCCGACGCCCGGGGCGTCTCCGTGGCCCGCATCGCCCTGGCCTATGTCCTGGCCAAACCGTTCGTCACCACGGTAATCGTCGGGGCCAAGACGGTCGAGCAGCTGGACGACAACCTGGCCGCCGCCGAGATCGAGTTGACCGCCGAGGAGATGGCGGCGCTGGACAAGGCCTCGGCCCTGCCGCCCGAGTATCCGGGCTGGATGCTCGAACGCCAGGGCGGCCGCCGCGCGCCCGAGCCATTCGTGAAGAAGGGCTAGACGCGTTCCATGAGCATCGCCCACCGGGTGCGGATCGAGACGGTCCGCGTGCTGTCCGACGACTGGTACGTGCTGCGCAAGGCGACCTTCGCCTTCCAGCGCAACGACGGCAGCTGGCAGACCCAGAACCGTGAGGCCTACGACCGCGGCAATGGCGCGGCCATCCTGCTGTACGACCCGGACCGGCGGACGGTCATCCTGGTCAAGCAGTTCCGCTACCCGGCCTTTTCCAACGGCCACGACGACCTGATGATCGAGGTTCCGGCCGGACTGCTGGATGACGCCGAGCCCGAGGAGCGCATTCGGTCCGAGGTCGAGGAGGAAACCGGCTTTCGCATCGACCGGGTGGAGAAGGTATTCGAGGCCTTCATGAGCCCCGGATCGGTGACTGAGAAGCTGCACTTCTTCACCGGCGTCTACAGTCTTGGCGACCGCGTGTCCGACGGCGGCGGCCACCCCGATGAGGGCGAGGATATCGACGTGCTTGAGGTCGGATTCGACCAGGCGATGGCCATGATCCGCTCCGGGGAAATCCGCGACGCCAAGACCATCATGCTGTTGCAGTACGCGGCTCTGAATATCTTTCAGGTCTGACCAGGACCGAAGGGCCGGCCTTCCTGTTCCCCCTAAACTCCATACCTTTGCCGGAACGCCGCCATCGCGGCAGTGACCTCGGCCTGGTAGGTCTCGATCACCTCGGCCTCGTTGGGCCCGTTGGTGAAGATGAAGAATGCGTCGTCCTCGACCTGCTCGACGATCCGTTCGCCGGCGGTCGCGAACGGCAGGCTGCGGGACATCGGAACCTCGCCCTCGACGACCAGGAGCCGCGGGCCGCCGAAGTCGCCATGGCGGTTGCGGAACGAATTCCAGATGTCGGTGGCCACCGGGCCCGGACAGACCACCCCGACCGACAGGTTGGTTCCGGCGAAGTCCCGCCGGGCGCAGAGCGAGTAGCCCATCACCGCATGCTTGGCGCTGGTGTAGGCCGCCGAGATGCCGCCCTTGGCGCTGTCAGGCAGGCCCAGCGCATGCTCCGACGCGGTGTTGACGATCCGGCAGGGCAGGCCGCTGTCCAGCATGCGCGGGGCGAAGGTTTTCACGCCGAGGTAGACTCCCTCGACGTTGACCTTGAACACCCAGGCCCAGGTTTGGCGCGAGACGCCGTGAACTGTCCCCGGCCCTGCGACGCCGGCGTTGTTGAACAGCAGCTGCGGGGCCTGGTCCCAATGACCGAAGGCGAGGTCCGCCGTCGCGTCCCAGCTGGCCTGGTCGATCACGTCCAGATAGCAGCTGGTGGCTTCCAGGCCCTGATCGCGCAGGGTCTCGGCCGCCGCCAGGGCCCGTTCCGCCTCGATGTCGGCCAGCACAACCTTCGCGCCGCGTTTGGCCAGGGCCTGGGCGACGCCGAAACCGATGCCTGATGCGCCGCCGGTCATGACCGCGACAACCCCGTCGACGTTCATCTTCAGAAGCCCAGCACGCGGGCGTAGCGGTCGCGGTGGTAGCTGGCCCCGCCGAACAGCTGCTCGGCGACCCGGGCGCGCTTGAGATAGAGGCCCGCGTCGTGGACGTCGGTCATGCCGATGCCGCCGTGCATCTGAACCATTTCGTTGGAGACGAGGTGGGCCAGATCGCTGGCCTTGGCCTTGGCCAGCGACGCGGCGGCGCGGTTGTCGGTCGCGCCGGAGTCGATCTGTTCCAGGGCGGCCTCGACGCAGGAGCGGGTGGTCTCCAGGTCGGTAAACATCTTCGCCGCCCGGTGTTGCAGGGACTGGAACGTGCCGATCACCTGGCCGAACTGGGTGCGGGTCTTCAGGTAGTCGAGGGTGATCTCGAAGGCCTGCAGGGCGCTGCCCAGCATCTCGGCGGCCAGGCCGATGCGGGCCCGGTCGAGCACCGGCTCAAGGATCGCCCAGCCCTTGCCGACCTCGCCCAGCACTTCACCCTTGGCGCCGGCGAAGGTGACTTCCGCCGCGCCGCGGCTGTCGGCCAGGGCCAGGTGCTTGCGGGTCACGCCCGCCGCGTTGCCCGGGGTGAGGAACAGAGTAATGCCATCCGTGTCGCCCGGCTCGCCGCTGGTGCGGGCGGCGACGATCAACAGGTCGGCCGCCTCGCCATCGATGACGAAAGTCTTGGTTCCGTTCAACGTGAAACCATCTCCGCTGCTCTCGGCCTTGAGGGCGGTCATCTTCGGCGCGTGGTGGGCCTTCTCGTCGACCGCCAGGGCCGTGATGGCCTCGCCGGCGGCGATTCTGGGCAGCCAGGCGCTCTTCTGAGCGTCGGACCCGCCGAGGGTCAGGGCCGCCGCGCCGATCAGGGCGGTGGACAGCAGGGGCGAGGCCACCAAGGTCCGGCCGGTCTCCTCGAGGATCAGGCCGAGGCTGAGATAGCCGAACGACGTGCCGTCGTAGTCTTCCGGAACGATCACCCCGGCCCAGCCCATCTGGCCCATCTCGGCCCAGGCGGCGGCGTCGAAGCTGGCCCCCGAGTCGCTGTCGCGCAGGGCGCGAAGCTTCGTCACCGGCGAGGACTCCCGCGCCCAGCTCTTGGCCGCGTCGCGCAGCATGGTCTGTTCTTCGTTCAGGACGGCCATCAGTAGTTCCTCGGAGTCGTTGCCATGTTGCGTGCTTCGACACGCGGCCGCGGGCCGCTGCTCAGCATGACGTCGTGGGGTTTGAGGCTCGGATGCACGTCATCCTGAGCAGGCCCGAAGGGCCGTGTCGAAGGACGCACGCTCATGCGGTGGCCTTCGCGTGGATGGTGGCCCAGTGGAGGGCCTGTTCCAGACGGTCGTTGCCCCAGAAGAGCTCGCCGTCGGCGGTGATGAAGCTGGGGGAGCCGAAGACGCCGCGCGCCTTGGCCTGGTTGACGTGGTCCTTCAGCCGCGCCTTGACCGGCTCCGACTGGGCCGCCTCCAGCGCCTCATCCGGCGCGCCGCCGGCCTCGGCGATCAGGGGTGCGAGCACCTCGGGATCGGAGATATCCTGGTCGGCGACGAAATTGGCCTCATAGACCTTGCGGCTGAAGTCCGGCGTCCAGCCGTCGTCCAGCCCGGCGATGGCGATCCGGGCCGCCAGCAGGCCGTTGCGCGGGAACTGCGAAGGATGGTTCAACGGCAAACCTTCTTCGGCGCAGACTCGCTCCATGTCACGCCACATGTACTTCCCCTTGACCGGAAAGGCGTTGAACGGGCTGTCGGTCAGCCCCTGCTGGGCGTGGAACAGCGGCCCGAGCAGGAAGGGGCGCCATTCGACCCGCACCCCCGCCGCCTCGGCCAGCCGCTCGACGCGCATGGCGGCCGGATAGCTGTATGTCGAGGCGAACTCGTACCAGAATTCGATCATCACTGGTGATCCAGCAGACCGAGCACCCGCTTGGCGACGACGTTGAGGTTGATCTCGCTGGTGCCGCCCTCGATGGAGTTGGCCTTGGCCCGCAGCATCGAGCGCATCGCGCCGATCTCACCGGCGGAGAAGGCCTCGCCCTCCCAGCCCAGGCCCTGCAGGCCGAGGGCCTCGACGGTCAGCTCGGTGCGCTCCTGGTTCAGCTTGGCGGCGGCGTACTTGATGATCGAGGTGGCGGCGCTGGGCCCCTTGCTGGCCTTGCCCTCGGCCTCGGCCCGGCGGACGGTCAGCTGGAAGGCGGCCGAGTCCATCTTGTGGGCGCTGATGCGGGTGCGCAGGTCGCCGTCGGCGATGCGACCCTGCGCGTCCACACCCACATGCTCCTTGGCCGCCTCGACCACGTCGATGCCGGCGCCTGCGCCGAAGCCGCCGGCGGAGATGTTTTGACGCTCATACTGCAGCAGCCGCTTGGCGATCTCCCAGCCGCCGTTGAGCTTGCCGACCAGCTGGGCCTTGGGGACCTTCACGTCGGTGAAAAAGGTCTCGCAGAACGGCGAGGAACCACTGATCAGCTTGATCGGCCGGGTCTCGACCCCCTCGCTGGTCATGTCGAACAGCACGAAGCTGATGCCCTCGTGCTTCTTCGACGTGTCGGTGCGCACCAGGCAGAAGATCCAGTCGGCCTGGTCGGCGTAGCTGGTCCAGACCTTCTGGCCGTTGATCAGGAAGTGGTCGCCCTTGTCCTCGCAGCGGGTCTGCAGGCCGGCGAGGTCGGAGCCGGCGCCTGGTTCCGAGTAACCTTGGCACCAGCGGATCTCGCCCTTGACGATGCCGGGCAGGAACCGCTGCTTCTGTTCCTCGGTGGCGTATTCCAGCAGCACGGGCCCGAGCATCCAGATGCCGAAGCTCATCAGGGCCGGACGGGCCTTGATGCGCCGCAGTTCGCTCTCCAGCACCTTGTTCTGCTCGCGGCTCAGCCCGCCGCCGCCGTACTCGGTCGGCCACATCGGCGCCGTCCAGCCCTTGGCGGCCATGCGGTCGAGCCAGAGCTTGGCGTCCTTGTTGGTCGGGTTGAACCGGCGGCCGCCCCAGGGCGCCTCGGTCTCGTCGTCCATCGGACTGTTCAGCGAGGGCGGATAGTTGGCCGCCAGCCAGTCGCGGACCTCCGCGCGGAAGGCCTCAAGATCGCCGCCGCCAAAATCCGCCATGGCCGTTCTCCCTGAATGCATGCTTGCCCCAGCTTACCGCGCGGGGCGGGCGGGGCAAGCTGGTTCAAACGATTGTTCGAGTCATCTCGCGCGCGAACCGTCGCCCGGTGCGTTATGATTGCGGCCTGTAGGCATGGGAATCGTATGCGGCTGTTTGGCGATCTCAAGCTGGCCCTTCTGGCGATGGCCCCGACCCTGGCGGCGATCGCCGCCGCGGCGTCGGGCCTGATGCTGCTGGCCTCGGGGGCGACCCCGTCCGATCCCTCACGCCTGGTCGAGCTGCTCAAGGTCACGCCCACGGTGCTGATCGAGATCAGCCACTTCCTGTCCTCGATCCTGGGCCTGGTGCTGATCCTGCTGGCCTTCGGGCTGCGTTCGCGGCTCGACGCCGCCTGGACAGCCAGCCTGATCACCCTGATGGCCGCCGCCGCCCTGGCCCCGTTCAAGGGGTTCAACTGGGAGGAGGCGGCGGTGCTGGTGGGCTGCACCCTCGTCATCCTGCCGTTGCACAACGCCTTTCCCCGGGCGGCGGGCCTCAGCCGGATGGAGGTGACCCCGGGCTGGCTGCTCTCGGCGGCGGCGGCTCTCGGCGGCGCGGCCTTGCTCGGCTGGTGGTCGTTCGCTCATGCGGAACAGGCCGACCGCTCGGTGTGGAAGGTGATGGCCGACCATGACCTGAACCGGGCCATCCGCACCACCGGCGGCTCCGCCCTGGCCCTGCTCCTGTTCGGGATCTGGCGTCTCTTCGCCATGCCCGCGACGCCGCGGGTGGTCGGCGACGATGACCCTGACTTCGACCGGGTCCGCGCCATCCTGCGCACCGCCGAATGGGCGCAGCCGGACTCCAACCTGGCCCTGCTGGGCGACAAGCGGTTCCTGTTCTCACCCAGCGGCGAGACATTCCTGATGTTCGGCGTCCGGGGCCGGTCGTGGATCGCCATGGACGGCCCGGTCGGCCGCCAGGACGAACGGATGGAGCTGCTCTGGCGGTTCCGCGAACTGGCCGACGCCCACGCCGCCCGACCGGCCCTCTACGGCATTGGCCCGGAGGACCTGCCCGACTGCGTCGAGCTGGGGTTCTCGATCCAGAAGATCGGCGAGGCCGCGGCGGTGCCGCTTGACGGGTTCTCCCTCACGGGCAAGCGGCGGGAGGCGCTGCGGCGCAACTGGCGCAAGGCCGGGGAGGGCGGTGCGACCTTCGAGGTTATCGCGCCGGAACGGGTCCCGGATCTGTTGGAGGATCTCAGGGCCATCTCCGACGCCTGGCTGGCGCTCCACGCCGGCGGCGAGAAGTCGTTCTCGCTGGGTGGCTTCGTTCCACGCTACGTGGCCGAGTTTCCGGTGGCGGTGGTGCGGTCGGAGGGGCGCATCATCGCCTTCGCCACCCTCTGGCCGACCGCCTCGCGCCGGGCCCTGTCGATGGACCTGATGCGCTACAACGAGGCGGCGCCGAAGAACATCATGGACTTCCTGTTCGTCGAACTCTTCGAATGGGGCCGGCTCCAAGGGTATCACGCGTTTGATTTCGGGGCCGCGCCGCTGGCAGGCCTTGATGATCGGCCGCTGGCGCCGGTCCTGTCGCGGGTCGGCCGGCTGCTGTTCGAGCGGGCCGAGGAAATCTACAACTTCCGCGGCGTGCGCCGGTACAAGGACAAGTATGACCCGCTCTGGCAGCCCCGCTACATCGCTGCCCCGCATGGCTGGCAGATCCCCATGCTGATGGCTGACGTCGGTCTGCTGTCATCGGGCGGCATGGCCGGCCTGACCCGGCGAACACGAAAGAACGGCGATCAGTAACGGTCGTGGTAGAGGCCCGCCAGGGCCGCCAGGTGCACCAGCAGGTACAGAATCATCGCCGCCGATACGACCATGACCATGCGCCAGGGGATCATCCGGGGCCCCTTGATCAGGTTCGGCGGCCGCGCCCCGCGCCAGGCGGCGAAGGCGGTCAGCCCGACAAAGGCCGCCGTGATCGTCAGGGTGGTCGAAAGATCCATCCGGGCCAGATGGCGGTCAGACGACGCGGACGCAAGCTTCGTCCACAGCTAATCGTCGCACCCCCTAGATTTAGCGTTAACCTCGCGTTTACACACAAAGTCTGGCTGGTTAGCGTCCTCTATGAGTGCCGGAGACACGATTCGTATGACGTCGGGGG
Organism: Caulobacterales bacterium; assembly: GCA_016234625.1. Taxonomy (GTDB): domain Bacteria; phylum Pseudomonadota; class Alphaproteobacteria; order Caulobacterales; family Caulobacteraceae; genus Caulobacter. The sequence continues at coordinate 10,147 of JACRBD010000327.1, forward strand.
CGCCCTGGAGCGTGAAGGGTATCGACCCAAAAGCGCGGGAGATCGCCAAGGATCTCGCGCGTCGCTCGGGCATGACCCTGGGCGAGTGGCTGAACCGCATGATCGTTGAGGGCGACGCGGTTCCCGAGGCCCCCGTTGAAGCGACGTTTCCGCCGCCGACTGATCCCGTGTTCGTCGGCGCGCCCCGTTCGGGCCGTCCGTTGCGCTACGAGGTTGCCGGCCATCCCGCCGACGAAGTCGGCCGCGTCACCGAGGCCATCGAACGGCTGACCGCCCGAATCGAAGCCGCTGAGCAGCGCTCGACCCTGGCCATTACCGGCATCGACCAGTCGGTCCGCGGGGCGCTGTTCCGGCTAGAGTCCGCCGAGCGGGAGCAGGTCGCCGTCGCCGCGCGTTTCGAAGGCGCGGTGGATGAACTGAAGACCGAATACGGCGGCGTCGGCGAACGCATCCGCCGGATGGAGCTGGAATCCACCGGACCCCGCTCCGCCGAGGCTCTGCGCGCCATCGAGGGCATGCTCGGCAAGGTCGCCGGCCAGATGTACGAGGGCGAGGCCCGTACCCGGGAAACCCTGGCCTCGGTGGAGGCGCGCCTCGCCGCGGTGGAGACCGCCCCCGCCGCGCCCGTCGTCGATCCGACGCAGCTGGCCGAGGTCGTGGTCGCCCGCGTCGAGGAAGCCGAAACCCGCACACCAGACGCCCTGCGCGACCTGGGCGCCTCGTTCGTGGCCCTGGACCGCCGCCTGCGCACCGTGGAAGGCGGAACCGGACGCGGAAGCGAGAAGCTCGAGGCCCTCGCCGCCGACCTGACCCGCCGCATGGAAGCGACGCGGGCGGAGATGGCCGAGAGCCTCCGCGTGACCTCGGAAGGCAGGTTCGATCGCATGGAACGAAAGCTGTCGGAGATGGCCTCGCACATCCAGACGGCGGAGACCCGCTCGGCCCAGGCAATCGAGCGCATGGGGCGGGAGGTTGTCAGTATGGCCGACAGTCTGAGCCGGCGCGTGCAGACGGTTGAGAACCACGGCGCCGATGCGATCGAACAGATCGGCGGCGAGGTGGCGCGCATCGCCACGGTGGTCGAACAGAAACTCAACCGCGCCGACGGCGTCCAGGCCCAGGCGCTGGAGAAGCTGGGCGGCGAGATCGCCCGCATCACCGAACGGTTGGCCGAGCGGATCGCCAATTCCGAACGTCGCGGCGCCCTGGCCATCGACGAGGTCGGCGAGCAGGTCGCCCGGGTCACTGAACGCATCAACCAGCGCCAGGAGCGATCCTCCGCCGACCTGGCCGAGCGCATCCGCCAGAGCGAGGAGCGCACCGCGCGTCTGCTGGACGAGGCGCGCGAGAAGATCGACCAGCGCCTGAGCGCCTCGCACCGCCGACTGTCGGAGCAGGTGGCCCAGGGCCCGGTGCTGGCGGCCGGGGCGCCGTCGCCGGTGGCTCGCCGGCCCGAGACCCTGCGCGAACCGTTCGGCGATCCCTTCGCTTCCGAACCTTTCCCGACGCCCGGCCGAACTATTCCCGAGGAAGCCTTCGCGCCCCAGGCCCTGGTCCGTCCTGAACCGGGCGTGGCCCTGGCCGAGCCCGAGCCCTTCCCGGTCGCCGAACGGGGGCCGCCGGCCTTCTCCGAAGAAGACTTCGAGGCGGCAGACGGCTTCGCGCCAATCACCGAGGACGTCGATATTCCCGAGGCGCCGGAAATCCCGGCCGCGCCCGAGATCACGCCCTTCGACCCCGACGAGCCGGCCCGTCCGCGATCGACTCGCGAGGTGCTCGAACAGGCTCGCGCGGCCGCGCGCATGGCCAGCGCTCCCGAAGCCCGCCCGGAGCCGACCGAAAAGCGCGGCTTCTTCGGCTCAGGCGCCAGAAAGCCCAAACGGCGCGCCGGTTCGGCCCTGCAGTCGGCCCTGGTGCTGGCCGTCGGCGCCGCGACGCTGGGACCGCTCACGGCGGGGGGCGTA
>JACRBD010000334.1 GCA_016234625.1 Caulobacterales bacterium
CGCCACGCCCGCCGCCGCCGCCGCCAAGCCGGCCACGAAGCCGGCGTCGACCCCGGCGCGGACTCCCGCCCGCACGCCGGCCAAGCCGGCGGTGAAGCCGTCAGCCGGACCCGCCGCCGCAACGACCACCCCGGCGACCACGCCGCCGCCCGCCTCCACCGGCGCGGCGCCCGCCGCCACGCCCCCGCCGCACTAAGTGTCGCTGCGGTCCCTCCTTCGGTCGGGCGTCGCCGCGGCCTGTATCGTCGGGACGGCCTCGCCGGCAATCCTGCCGACGGTGGCTTATGCCGCGCGTCAGCCGCTGGAGGTGCGCACGGCCCAGAGCCGGGATCTCACCAAGATCGAGTTCCACTGGGCGGGCGGGGCCAAGGTCTCGACCCGTCGCAGCGGCCAGACGCTGACGCTGCACTTCAGCCGCGACGCCCGGCCCGACATCTCCAGCCTGCGCATCCTGCCGCCCAGATGGCTCAAGGGCGCCGAACAGCGGCATACGCCCGGCGGCCTGGAGATCGACCTGCTGCTGGCCGACGACGCCGAGGCCAAGGTCGGGGCGGCCGACGGGGCCATCTACGTCAATCTGTTCGCCCGTCCCGAGACGCCGGCCACGCCAGCCCCGGTTGCTGAATCCACGCCCGCGCCGCCGCCCGAGCCGCGCGCGCAACGGCCGAACCCGATGCCCGCCGGGGGCGTGGTGCGTATGGCCGCCGAACTGGCCGGACCGCAGGTGCGACTGCGCTTCGACTGGGCCAACCCGGCCGGCGCCGCCGTTTTCCGCCGCGGCGAGGCGATCTGGCTGGTGTTCGACACGGCGGCCACCCTGGATGTCTCGAAGGCGCCGCGCGGCGTCTCGCAGTACAGTCGGGTGCAGGCGTTCAAGGGCCGGGACTACTCCGCCGTCCGCATCGTCGCGCCGCGCACCACGCCGATCGCCATCGTCGGCGAAGGCGCCGGCTGGACCCTGGTGCTGGGGCCCGGTCCCAAGGTCGAGCCGGGCAGGATCTCGGTCGAACGGGACGGGGAGTCCGCCGAGGCCGCCCTGACCGCCGTTCTGGCCGGGGCCACCGCCTCGATCTGGCTGGATGACCCCGCCGTCGGCGACCGCCTCGCCGTGGTCACCGCCCTGGCCCCGTCCAAGGGCCTGGACTCGCGCCGTGACTACGTCGAGATGGCCCTGCTGCCGACCATTCAGGGTCTGGCCATGGAGCCCTACGCCACCGACCTGCGGGTCGCGGCCGAGGGCGATCTGGTGCGCATTGGCCGGCCCATGGGCCTGGCCCTGTCGTCGGTTTCGGCCGCCAATCGCCGGATCGATCTTGCCGCGGGTGCGCCGCAGGCCGCGGGTATGCCGGGTCTGATCGACGAAACCTGGGGCAAGACCGGGCCGGGCGGGTTCATGGCCCGCTATGGCGCGCTGACCGACGCCGCGGCCACCGAAGGCGCGAAGGGCAACGACGCCCCGTTCGAGGCCCGCCTGGCCCTGGCCCGGTTCCTGATCGGCGCCGAGCTGGGCTACGAGGCCATCGGCGTGCTCAACGCCGCCGCCCGTCAGCAAGAGAGCATCCAGGGCGTTCCCGAGTTCCGCGGCCTGCGGGGCATCGCCCGCGCCATGGTCGGCCGCGACAAGGAGGCCGAGGCCGACTTCGCCACCCCGATCCTCGGCGACGACCCCTCGGCCGCCGTCTGGCGCGGTTATCTGGCCGCGCGGGCCGGACAGTGGGCCGACGCCCGAAGCAAGTTCGCCACCGGCGCCATGGCCGTCAGCCAGTTCTCGCCGATCTGGAAAGCCCGCTTCCTGACCGCCGACGCGGAGGCGGCGCTGGAGCTGGGCGACCTCACCGCGGCCCAGACCCGGATCCAGGAAGCCCTCTCCGAATCCCTGCCGGCCAAGGAACAGCTGGCGGTCCGGCTGATCCAGGCCCGGCTGTTCGAGGCCCAGGGTCGCAAGGCCGGGGCGCTCAACGTCTATCTCGCCATCGCCAAGGCCCCGCTGGACCAGCTGGCGGCGCCGGCGCTGTTGCGCGCCACCCGGCTGAAACAGGAAATGGGAACGGCCACCCCGACCCAGGCGGCGGCCGTCTATGACAATCTGCGCTACCGCTGGCGCGGCGACGCCACCGAGCTGGAGACGATCCGCACGCTCGGCCAACTGTACCTCAACCAGGGCCGCTATCGCGAGGCGCTCGAGGCGCTGCGGTCGGCGGGAACGCGGATGCCGGACCGGCCACAGGCGGCCGAACTGCAGGCCGATCTCGCCAACGCCTTCCGCGCCCTGTTCCTCGACGGCATGGCCGACGGCCTGGAGCCTATCCAGTCTCTCGCCCTGTTCAAGGACTTCCAGGAACTGACCCCGCCGGGGGCCGACGGCGACCTGATGGTGCGCAAGATCGTGCGCCGGCTGGTCGACGTGGACCTGCTGGGCGAGGCGTCGAACCTGCTGCAGTACCAGGTCGAGAACCGCCTGGACGGCGTGCCCAAGGCTCAGGTGGCGACCGATCTGGCGCTGATCTACCTGATGGACCGCAAGCCGGAACAGGCCCTGGCCGCGATCAACGGCTCGCGCACCACCATCCTGCCGGCCGCGCTCAACGCCGAGCGACGCATTCTGACCGCCCGGGCGCTGATGGCGCTGGGTCGCCTGGACGCCGCCGCCGAGATCATTGAGCCGGACGGCTCCGCCGACGCCGAGGACGTGCGCGCCGAGATCGCCTGGAAGGGCCATAACTGGGCCCTTGCCGGGGCGCTGTTCGAGAAGGTCATCGGCGAGCGCTGGAAGTCGGTCCTGCCGCTGCGTCCGGACGAGGAGTCCAAGCTGCTGCGCGCCGGCGTGGCCTACAGCCTGGCCGGCGATGACGCCGCGCTGACCCGCCTGCGCGATCGCTACAGCAGCTATTTCGAGCTGGCCCGGAACCCCGAGGCCCTGCGGGTCGCCTTCACCGGCGTCGATGGCGGGGCCCTGACCGCCAACGACTTCAGCCGCGCCGTGGCCGACAACGAAGGCTTCGCCGGCTGGGTGTCGAAGATGAAGGTCCGCTTCCGCGACAAGCCCGCCCCGGTGGGGCCGGCGGTGACGCGGACGGCGGCTTCGGGGCCAGCTCCGGCGGCGGGAACGCCGCGAGGATAGTCAGATCGGTCTGGCAGGCCGCCGCTTTCGGCCCAAAGCCGACATCGCACCACTACGACCGCTACCCCGGCGGCACCGCCCCGTGCTGGAAGCTCTCCACCAGGCTTCCCGCCACCAGCCGCCAGCCGTCCACCAGGACGAAGAAGATCAGCTTGAACGGCAGGCTGACCACCACCGGCGGCAGCATCATCATGCCCATGCTCATCAGCACGCTGGCCACCACCAGGTCGATGACCAGGAAGGGCACGAACAGCAGAAAACCGATCTCGAAGGCGCGCTTCAGCTCGCTGATCATGAAGGCCGGGGTGACCACGCGGATCGGGGTGTCGGCGGCAGTGGCCGGCTTTTCGATCCGCGACAACCGCACGAACAGGGCCAGGTCTTCCTTGTCGACCTGCTCGAGCATGAAGCTTTTCACCGGATCGCCGGCCGCCTCGAAGGCCTTCGGCAGCTCCATCTGATGGTCGAGGAGGGGGCGGATGCCCTCGTCGTAGCTGCGCTGCAGGGTCGGGCCCATGACGATGGCGGTGAGGAACAGCGCCAGGCTGATCAGCACCGCGTTGGGCGGACTCTGCTGCAGGCCGAGCGCCGTGCGCAGCAGGCTGAGCACCACCGTGATGCGCACGAAACTGGTGGTCATGATGACGATCGATGGCGCCAGCGACAGCACCGTCAGCAGGCCGATCAGCTGCACCACCCGGTCGGTCAGGCCGGCCCCGGTGCCCAGGTCGATGTTGACCGCCGACTGGGCGATGGCGGCGGCGGGGATCAACAGGCTGACCAGGGTGGTGGCCAGGGCCAGCAGGGCGGCCTTGCGGGCGTCCTCGGCGCTGACGCCGGCAGCGGCCTTCCAAAGGCGGGTGAGGGCGGCGCGCATCAGGCGGCGATCTCCGGAGTCTTGCGGCGACGGGCGGACGGGGCTTTGGGCGGTTCCAGGGCGCGGCCTTCGCCCAGCAGGATCAGGCGTTCCTCGCCGTCCAGCCGCACCAGCACCAGCCGGCGGGCGGGATCGAGCACCAGGGTCTCCACGACGGTCAGGCGGCGCTCCTTGCGCATCGTCTGCATCCGCGACATGGCCTCGGGGCCGAAGCGGCGCATGCCCCAGGACGCGGCGAACACCAGCCCCAGCGTCACCAGCAGCGCGGCGATCATCCGGATGATTTCGACCAGATCCATGGGGACGGGGACTCAAGGGCGCGCGTGGGCGCGGGAACAACAGGCCCATGCTCTGCCCTTGAACCCTTAAGGCGCGATTAACCCTGTTTGTTCACCATGTCAGGTGATGGACATTTCCGGCATTCCGCTGTTCGCCATGCTCCGCCAGCGCCTGGGCTATCTGGGCGAGCGGCAGCGGGTGATCGCCCAGAACGTGGCCAACGCCGATACGCCGGGCTTCGTCGGCCGCGACCTGAAGCCGTTCAACTTTGCCGCCGAGGTCCAGAGCCCGGCGGGCATGGCCTCGCTCCAGTCGGTTCGACCCGCCCAGACGGCGTCCGGCCACCTGCCGGGCTTTGCCCGTCGGACCGGCGGCGGGACGTTCCGGTCGGTGACTACCGCGGACTCCGAGACCACCCTCGACGGCAACGGCGTGGTGCTCGAGGACCAGATGATCAGGATGGGGGAGGCGCGTATGGAGTACGAGGCCGCCATCGGATTCTACCAGAAATCCATGGCCCTGCTGCGGATGGCTGCCCGTCCGCCGGGCCGGTGAGCGAGGGCTAGATGGCCGAGATCAGATCCAGCGGCGGCGCGATGATGGCCGTGGCCGCCTCCGGGATGCGCGCCCAGCAGGCGCGGATGCGGATCATCGCCGAGAACCTGGCCAACGCCAATTCCACCGCCCGCACGGCCGGCGGCGATCCCTACCGTCGCCAGGTGCCGGTGTTCGAGCCGAGCGCCGTGGATGGCGGCGACGGGGTGCGGATGAGCCGGGTCCAACCGGACTCATCGGATTTCCGCACGACTTACGATCCGGGCCATCCGGCCGCCGACCCGGAAGGCTACGTCAAGCTGCCCAACGTCGATCCGCTAATCGAGGCGCTCGACATGAAGGAAGCCCAGCGGGCCTACGAGGCCAACCTCAACGTGATCGAGACGGCGCGCGCCATGGAGATGCGCACCCTCGACCTGCTCAAGAAGTAGGGGGCCTAGGCGATGATGACCGCCATGGCCGCCGCCAAGGCCTACGCCGCCGCCGGCAGCTCCGCGCCCGCGGCCGCCGCGGCCCCTGGCGGCGGTCAGGATTTCAGCGATCTGCTCAAGTCGGTGATGACCGACGCCATGCAGGCTTCCAAGACCGCCGAGACCCAGATCGCCGCCCAGGTTTCGGGCAAGGCCGAGCTCATCGACGTGGTCACCGCGATTTCCTCCGCCGAGGCCAGCCTGGAGACGGTCATGGCCGTCCGCGACCAGGTCATTTCCGCCTACCAGGAAATCATGCGGATGCCGATCTAGGCGTCAACAGACTGAATTTACTGACAAAAGACGGTCTCGCGCCGCCGGTTCGGCAAGATGAACCGAAAACAACGACGCGCTCAGGTTAGGCTCACGGGCGCTGGCCCATCTTCACCCTCGTCAAGTCCCGCTCCCCCCGGATCGTCCGGGTCAGGGACCACCCCGAAGGAGTGATGACCATGAAGAAGTTCCTCATCGCCGCTGTTGCGGTTGCGACCCTCGCCGGCGCCGGCGCTGCTTCGGCCCAGCCCTATGGCGACCCGTCGGCGCCCCGTGGCGGCTATGACGCTCCCCGTGGCGACTACGGCGACCGCGACGGCCGTGGCGGCTACGACGATCGTGACGGTCGTGGCGGCCGGGGCTATGGCGACTCCATCAACGCCAAGCAGGCCGAGCTGGCCCAGCGCATCTGGCGCGGCGAACGCTCGGGCCGCCTGAACTGGCGTGAAGCCCGTGCTCTCCGCTACGACCTGGCCCAGATCGACGCCATGGAACACCAGTTCCGCCGGACCTACGGCCTGGACCGTCGCGAGCGGGCGATCCTGCACGCTCGGCTTGACCGTCTGGAATACCGGATTGTCGCCGAGATGCGCGACGGCCGTCGCTACGGCGAAGGCTACGGCGGCGGGTCTCGCCCCCACTAACACCCGGCAGTGACCAACCTGCGGAGGGGGCGGCGAAAGCCGCCCCCTTTCGCATAAGCGTCAGGGCTCGATGGCCAGGACGCCTCTGCGCGCGTCGAGTCGCACGGTGACGGTCGCCGCCAACCCGCCGGCCAGCATGTGACGGGTGATCCGCTCGAAGTGCTGGATGAACCGCGCCAGTTCGGCCCGGCGCGCGGCCGGCAGGCGATCGGCGGCGATCCCCAGCAGCCCCGCCTCCTGCTCGCAGCGCCAGTCCAGCACGGTGTCGAATGAGGGCGCGGCGAGGAAGATGATGGCGTCGAACCCGGCGAACAAGGCGGCGTATCGGCCGGTCAGCGCCTGGTCGGCGTAGCTGCGCCAGACAGCGTTGGGGTCTTCCTCCCGTTCCAGTGCGTTAATCGGCGTAGCCAGCGCGGCCGGGTCCTGGCCGGTCGCACCGACGCACCAGCCGTCCACCAGGATCGCCCCCGGCCGGCCCTTGAAGACCGGCCAGACGCCCTCCGGTTGGCGCTCGTCGGCCAGCTTGTCGAAAGCGGGCAGCCGGGTGGTCGAGGACGGGGTCGCGCCGCGCAGGGCCGCCACGGTCCGGTCCGCCAGATCAAGGTCGTGCGTCCCCGGCGGCCCGCGCACCGCGAACAGCGGGTGCGCCTGGGCGGCCAGGGCCGCGCGCTCCGCCTTGGTCAGATACACGTCGTCCAGCGAGAAGACGGCCCCGCCCAGCCGGTCGGCGGCGGCGCGAGCGAGGGTAGTCTTGCCCGACCCCTGGGCCCCGGTGATGCCGATCAGCGGCGGCCGATCCGGCCCGGCCCGGGCGGCGGCCAGCTCACAGACCAGATCAAGGAGCGGCCCGGACATCATCGGCCCAGCCTGGGTCGCGCCGGGGCATCCGTAAACACCCATTAACCATAAACCGGCCAGGGTGGCGGCTGGTCCTGTCGATTCCCGAGTGAGGCATTCCCATGAACGGCGCCGAGGTTCTTGACGTCGGGCGCGACGCCATCTGGCTGACGCTGCAGCTGTCCGCCCCGGTCCTGATCGTCGGCCTGATCGTCGGCGTGGGCATCGGCCTGTTCCAGGCCCTGACCCAGATCCAGGAGGCGACGCTGGTCTATGCGCCCAAGATCGTGGCCATCTTCATCTCGCTGCTGGTCTTCCTGCCGCTCATGGGCGCCCTGATGGGCGGGTTCATGACCCATATCGCCGCCCGCATCGCGGCGATGTAGCCGCGTGGAGGCCTACGCCACAGCCGCCCAGGTCTATGCCGCCGGCCTCGTGTTCGCCCGGGTCGGCGCGATGATCATGCTTGTGCCGGGGCTGGGCGACGCCAGCGTGCCGCCGCGCATCCGTCTGTCCTTCGCCTTCGTCATGTGCCTGATCCTGACCCCGCTGGTGGCGCCGGGACTGACCGTGCCGGCGACCATCGGCGAAGGCGCCGGGGCGCTGATCCGCGAGACCCTGATCGGGCTGATGATCGGCTCGATCCTGCGACTGTTCCTCAGCTCCCTGGCCACGGCGGGGGAGGTGGTCTCGATCCAGACGACCCTCAGCTTCGCCCAGACGGCCAACCCGAGCGGCCAGCCAACCACCACCATCTCCACCTTCCTGGGCCTGATGGGCACGGTGCTGGTGATGTCCACCGACCTGCACCACCTGTTCTTCGGGGCGATGTTCGACTCCTACAAGCTGTTCCCCTTCGGCCGTTCGCTGATGACCGGCGACGCGGCGACCCTGGCCGTGCAGACGGTGGCCGGCTCGTTCGCCCTGGGCATTCAGCTGGCGGCGCCGGTGATCGTCTTTTCCCTGGTGTTCAACCTGGCCACGGGCCTGGTCGGACGGGTGATGCCGCAGTTCCAGATCTTCTTCGTCGCCACGCCGCTGTCGGTGATGCTCGGCCTGTCGGTGTTCGCCCTGAGTCTCGGCGTCATCGGCATGGTCTGGACCTCGCGCTACCGCGAGCTGCTCGAGGTCTTCAGCTAGATGGCCGAAGACAACGAAGCTGCTTCAAAAACAGAAGAACCGACACCCCGCAAACTCGAGGAAGCGCGGCGCAAGGGCGACGTCGCCCGGTCGCAGGATGTCGGCCAGCTGGCTTCGCTGCTGGGCGCCTTCGGAGTCATGGCGGTGGGCGGCGGCTGGCTTGTCAGGGACCTGGCCATGCGGTTGCTGCCGTTCATCGCCCACCCCCAGACTATCGACGCCTCCGGTGGCGGCGTCATGCTGGTGGCCCAGGCGGCAGGCTGGGCCGCGGCGCCGATCCTGATCGCCGTGATGGGCGGGGCGGCCCTGGCCGGCGTCGCCGGCAACGTCTTCCAGACGGGCCTGCTGTGGACCGGCGAAAAGATGAAGCCAGACCTCAAGAAGATCTCTCCCATGGAGGGCTTCAAGCGGATCTTCGGCATCGACGGCCTGGTCAACTTCCTCAAGTCGGCGCTCAAGGTGCTGGTCACCGGCGCGGTCGCCTGGATGGCCCTGCGCCACCGATCCGACGAGCTGGGCCGCCTGGCGGCCATGGACCCGGCGGCGATCCTGCCGATGAGCGCCGACCTGTTGAAGGCGCTGTTCTTGTCGGTGATGGCGTTTCTGGCCGTCACCGCCGGTCTCGACTGGTTCTGGCAGCGCCAGCGGTTCATGAAGCGCATGCGCATGAGCCGCGAGGAGCTGAAGGACGAGTACAAGCAGTCCGACGGCGACCCGCACGTGAAGGCCAAGCAGAAGCAGATCCGCAATGAGCGCGCGCGCCGGCGGATGATGCAAAACGTGCCCAAGGCCACCGTGGTGATCATGAACCCGACCCACTACGCCGTGGCGCTGCGCTACGAGCAGGGCGTGACGCCCGCGCCGGAGTGCGTGGCCAAGGGCATGGACGACCTGGCCCTGCGCATCCGCGCCGTCGCCGAGGAGCATGGCGTGCCGGTCATTGAAGACGCACCTCTCGCCCGCGCGCTCTACGCGGCCGTCGAGGTCGACCAGCAGATTCCCGATTCCCACTTCGAGGCGGTGGCCAAGGTCATCGGCTTCATCATGGGCGCGGCCCAGCGCAAGCAGGCCCAAAACCCCGGCGCACGCGCCCGGGCGCTTTAGCGAGTAAGATCAATGAGTGATTCGCCCGCCAACACGGCTGGACTGATGGCCGACCCTGCGCCGACCGAGCCGCGTGAGCGGCGTTTTGACCCGCTGATTCTTGCGGCGGGGCTCTTTTTCCTGTTGGCGGTCGGGTTCGCGTCGGTTCCGGCCTGGAAGGCCGGGCCCGGAACCCTGGCGGGACTGCTGCTGCTGATCGGCCTGGCCGGCCTGATCGTCCTGGCCCTGATCGCCACCCGCAACGCCAACCGGCCGATCGAGATCGAGGACGAAGGCGCTGAAACCTTCATCGAGGCCCTCGGCGAGGCCGCGGCCGTGGCCGGTCCCGACGGTCGGCTGCACGCCGCCAATGCGCCGTGGCGCGCCGCCCTCGGCGCCTTGAAACGTCTGCCGCGCAACGGCCATGCCGCGCCAGGCCTGTTCGCCGCCCTGGCCAGGGCCCGCAAGGGCGAGATCGCCCGCGCGGCGGTCAAGGTCGGCCGCGAGGAATGGCCGGTCACCGTGGCCCCGCTGGGCTCGGGCCGGTTCCTGCTGCGGCTGGACGCCGCCGGGACCGAGACGCTTCGGCTGACAGCCGACGCTCCGACCGTCCCCGCCGTCGCCACGCCGGCGCCGGTGGTCACCCCGACCGGTCCGGCCAGTCTGGACGCCTTCGCCTCGGCCTCGCCGTTTGGCGCGGCGATGCTGGAAGGTCCCGAAGTGTTCGGCGCGGTGATCGTCGAGGCCAATCCGGCCCTGACCGCCATGACCGCCGGCAAGGCGGCCGCCGGTCTGACCTTCGGCGACCTGATCGACCCCGCCTCGCGCATCGACGCCGGCTTTGGCGCCGGCGAAGGCCGCGCCGGACCCATCGAGGTGCGGTTGGCGCATGATCCCTCGCAGATTTCGCACCTGTACCTGGCCCGCACCGACGGCCGGCTGGTGGCCTATCTGGTGGACGTCACCGAGCAGAAGCAGATCGAGCTGCAGCTGGCCCAGAGCATGAAGATGCAGGCCATCGGCCAGATGGCCGCCGGCATCGCCCACGACTTCAACAACCTGCTGACGGCCATCCAGCTGCGCCTCGACGAACTGCTGGAGCGCCACCCCATGGGCGACCCCAGCTACGAAGGGCTGACCTCGATCAAGGGCGCCTCGGCCCGCGCCGCCGACCTGGTGCGCAAGCTGAAGACCTATTCCCGCCAGGAGACCGTCCAGCGCGAGGTCCTCGACCTGGGCGAGATGATCAGCGATTTCGAGGTGTTGCTGCGCCGGCTGCTGCGCGAGAACGTGCGGCTGGAGACCGACTATGGCCGCGACCTGCCGCTGGTGAAGGCCGACAAGGGCCAGCTCGAGATCGCGGTGATGAACCTGACGCTCAACGCCCAGGATGCGCTGATCAGCGCCAAGGGCGGCGGCAAGGTCTGGCTCAAGACCGCCAAGGTGACCTATGCCGAGGCCGCGACCCTCGGCTACGGTGGTCCGCCCATGGGCGAGATGGCCATGATCGAGGTGGCCGACGACGGTCCGGGCATCCCCCAGGCGGTGATTGGCAAGATCTTCGACCCGTTCTTCACCACCAAGGCGGTGGGCGAGGGCACGGGCCTGGGCCTGGCCCAGGTGTTCGGCATCGTCAAACAGTCCGACGGCTGGATCGAGGTCATGTCGCCGCCGGGGCAGGGGGCGACCTTCCGCATCTTCCTGCCGGTGCACATCCCCAGCCTGACGGCGCCCCGGCCCGCGCCGGTGGCCGTCGCCACGATGGCGCGCCCGCGCGCGGCCCGCGACCTTTCCGGCATCGGCCGGATTCTGTTCGTCGAGGACGAGGAAGCGGTGCGTGGCATCGCCGCCACCCTGCTGCGCAAGCGCGGCTATGAGGTGATCGAGGCGGCCGACGGCGAACAGGCCCTGACCCTGGCCGAGGAACACGCCGGCCTGATCGACCTGTTGATCAGCGACGTGATGATGCCCGGCATGGACGGCCCGACCCTGCTGAAAAAGGCCCGCGGCTTCCTCGGCGACGCCCCGGTGATGTTCATCAGCGGCTACGCCGAGGCGGAGTTCTCCGACCTGCTGGAAGGCGAGACCGGCGTGTCGTTCCTGCCCAAGCCGCTGGACATCAAGACCCTCGCCGAGCGGGTCAAGCAGCAGCTGAGGCCGGCTGCGTAGATGCCGGAGAGGGCATAGGGGCTTTTCGCCGCCTTGCGCTTATACAATATTTTGTATATAACGCTTGTTAATGCCGAAAGCACC
>JACRBD010000335.1 GCA_016234625.1 Caulobacterales bacterium
CCGGCCAGAAGCGGACGCCGAGATCATCGCCCTGGCCGTCGCCGGCCTGGAAGCCGCCGGCCTGCCGCGCGGCTCGGCGGTGATGAAGATCAACAACCGCAAGCTCCTCAACGGCCTGCTGACCGCCGCCGGGGTGATCACCGAGGGCCAGAAGCTGGGCGTGCTGCGGGCGGTCGACAAGCTGGACCGCCTGGGCGCCGACGGGGTCAAGCTGCTGCTCGGCGAAGGGCGCAAGGACGAGTCCGGCGCCTTCACCAAGGGCGCGGGCCTGGGCGCCAGGGCGATCGAGTCGGTGCTGGCCTTCGTCGCCGCCGGCCAGGCCGACCGGTCGGGCACGCTGGACGCGCTCAGCAAGGTCATCGGCGGCTCGGCCGAGGGCGACGAGGGGCTGGAGGAACTGGCGAAGATCAGCGCGGCGCTGAAGGGTCTCGGGGTCGGCGACGACCAGGCCAGTTTCGATCCCTCCATCGTTCGTGGACTGGAATACTACACCGGCGCTGTCTTCGAGGCCGAGCTGCTGCTGGAGACCACCGACGACAAGGGCCAGCCGATGCGCTTCGGCTCGATCGGCGGCGGCGGGCGCTATGACGATCTGGTCGCCCGCTTCACCGGCGAGCAGACCCCGGCCACCGGCTTCTCCTTCGGCGTCTCGCGCCTTGCAGCGGCGCTCAGGGCGGCGGGCCGCGATGAAGCGGGCGAGGGCAGGGGCCCCGTGGTGATCATCGCCTTCGACCAGAGCCGCATGGCCGACTATTTCGCCGTCGCCGCCGACCTTCGGAACGGCGGGATCGCCGCGGAGGTCTATCTCGGCTCGTCGGGCATGCGGGCGCAGATGAAGTACGCCGACCGCCGCCTGTCTCCCGCCGCGGTGATCATCGGCGAGGACGAGTTCGCCGCCGGAACCGCCACGGTCAAGGACCTCGACCTCGGCCGCGACCTGTCGAAGGACGTCAGCGACAACGCCGCCTGGAAGGCCGAGCGGCCGGGGCAACAGACCGTCGCCCGGGCCGACCTCGTCGCCACGGTGCGCAAGATCGTGGAGGCCGCCCAATGAGACTGGAGCCCCCCGTCCCCGCCGAGGCGCTGGCCGCCATCCGCGCGCCCTTCGCGGCGGCCGGCGCCACGGCCGTCGAGGTCTCGGTGCTGCAGCCGCTGGCCCTGCTGCTCGACCTGTCGGGCGAGGCCATGCGGCCCCGCCTGTTCGTGGTTCAGGCTGAGGGCGGCGAGGAGCTGGCCCTGCGGCCGGACTTCACCATTCCCGTGGCCCGCGCGCACATCGACAGCGGCATGGCCCAGGGCCGCTACGCCTACGAAGGCAAGGCCTTCCGCGCCGCCCCCGCCGGGTCGGTTCGGGCCGAGGAGTTCCTGCAGGTCGGCGTCGAGGCCTTCGGCGGCGGCGACGCAGCCGCGGCGGACGCCGAGGTGGTCGGGCTGGCGTGGCGGGCAGCGGAGGCCGGCGGCCGGTCGGACCTGTCGCTGATCGTCGGCGACATCGCCCTGTTCGCCGCCTTCGTCGACAGCCTGGGTCTCGCCCCGGCCCTGGCCGCCCGGCTCAAGCGGCTGTTCACCCGTCCCCGCCTGCTGCAGGCCGAGCTGGACCGCGCCGACGCCGGTCCGGGAGATGAGGCGGCCCGCATCGTCAATCCGCTGGAGGGCGTGCCCGAGGGCCAGGGCGAGGCCGCCCTGCGTCAGCTGTGGGCCATCGCCGGCATCGAGCCGGTGGGCGGTCGTCCCGCCGCCGAGATCGTCCGTCGTCTGGCGGAGCGGGCCGAGGCCGCCCGCACGCCGCCCCTGTCGTCGGGCGAGGCCGAAGCGGTGCGTGGATATCTCGCCGTATCCGACGCGCCGGATCTGGCGCTTGAGCGTATCCGGGGTTTGTCCGGCCCGAAGAAAAGTCCCCTGCGAGCCGCCTTCGCCGGCTGGGGCCGCCGCCTGAAGGGATTCTCGGAGCAGGGCGCGCCCATCGACCGGGTGACCCTGTCGGCGGGCTTCGGCCGCGCGTTCGGCTACTACGACGGTCTGGTGTTCGAGGTGCGCAGCACGGCGCTGGGCGAGGAACGGCCGGTGGCCGCCGGCGGCCGCTACGACGGCTTGCCGGCCCGGCTGGGCGCTACGGCGTCCCAGGGCGCGGTCGGCTGCATGGTGCGACCGGCGCGGGCGTTTGCTGGAGGCGTGGAATGACCGGTCCCCTGATCCTCGCCATCCCCTCCAAGGGGCGCCTGAAGGAGCAGGTCGAGGCCTGGCTGGCCGACGCCGGCCTGCCCCTGTCCTCCGCTCCCGGCGGCCGGGGCTACACCGCCGCCATTCCGGCCCTGCCCAATGTCGAGGTGCGCCTGCTGTCGGCCGCCGACATCGCCGCGGCCCTGGACAGTGGCGAGGTCCACCTGGGCGTCACCGGCGAGGACCTGTTGCGCGAACAGGTCGCCGACCTCGACAGCCGGGTGATGCTGCTGCGGGCCCTGGGTTTCGGCCGCGCCGACCTGGTGGTGGCCGTGCCGCGCGGCTGGCTGGACGTCGAGACCATGGCCGACCTGGAGGAAGTCGCCCACCTGCACATGGTCCGCACCGGCAAGCGACTGCGGGTGGCGACCAAGTACCTGGTTCAGACCCGCGCCTTCTTCGCCCGCAACGGGGTGGCCGACTATCGCATCGTCGAGTCCGGCGGCGCCACCGAGGGGGCCCCGGCCTCCGGCGCGGCGGAGATCATCGTCGACATCACCACCACCGGGGCGACCCTGGTCGCCAACCATCTGAAGATCGTCGGCGACGGCGTGATCCTGAAGAGCCAGGCCAGGCTGGCGGCTTCGCTGTCCGCCGACTGGACGGGCGATCGTCTGGCCGTGGTGCGCCAGCTGCTGGGCGTCGTCGAGGCGCGCGCGCGGGCGAAGGACAGCGTCATGCTGGTCTGGCCGGCCGAACGGGACGAGGCGGCGCGGACCGCGCTGGCCGGGCTGGTGGAGAAGGGCGCCCGTCCCCGGGCCAACGGCCTGCTGATCGGCGAGCGGGATCTGCTCGAAGCCCAGGGCCTGCTCGCGGGCGCGGGAATCGGTCCGGTGGCCGCCAGCCGGCCGGAGCATCTGTTCGAGCCGGTCTCCGAGGCCGCCGAGGCGCTGTCTGCCCGTATCGGGTAGAAAAACTGACAGTGACGTCAAAAAGAGGCGTTCTTTTGACTCGCTGGTCCAAGAAACAACCCCGTTTTCGCCCTTTCGGCGTATTTTGTTGCGCGGACTGGCCGCTGCGCGCCTTGACAGGGCAAGGGAATTGCCGTCTTTTCATCCGGCGCGAGGGACAAGACCCCCAGAGAGGTCTGCCCTCACGGCGTTTCGGGGAGGAAACGCCCGCTTGGATCGAGTGATCGAGGAATAAGCCGGACCCGCCGCGATTATCCCCCGCGGCGGGTCTGTGTTTTTCGACGCAAGCGTCAAAAACCTCCAGTCATCCCAACGTGCGTCCTTCGACACGCGCTTCGCGCTGCTCAGGATGACGTGAACTTGCGCCCCTCCCCGTCATGGTGAGCGGCGCTCGAAGAGCGCGTGTCGAACCACGAACCACGAACCACGAACCACGAGCCACGCACCCCCACCCACATCTCCAGAGACGTCATGACCTCTCCCCTTGAGGACGGCTACCGGCCGTCCGACGTCGCCGATCGCCGCTGTCGGGCGGTGGTCATCACCGGCTGCTCCGGCGGCGGGAAGTCGACCCTGCTGGCCGAGCTGGGCCGGCGCGGCCATCGCGTGTTCCCGGAGGCGGGACGGCAGATCGTCCGCGAGCAGGACTGGATCGGCGGCGACGCCCTGCCCTGGACCGCGCCGGAGAAGTTCGCCGAGCTTCTGCTGTCGCGGGCCATGCACCAGCGGATCAGCGCATCGTCGGACGAGGGTTTGGCCTTCTTCGACCGTAGCGTGGTGGAGCCGCTGTCGGCGCTGGCGCGGATGGGCCTGCCGGTTCCGGATCACTTCGTCCGGGCGGGCGAGCTGTGCCGTTACGACGAGACCGTCTTCGTCGCCCCGCCCTGGCCGGAGATTCACCACGCGGACGCCGAGCGTCGGCACGGGTTCGAAGAGGCCCTGGCGGAGTACGAGCCCCTGCTGGCGACTTACCGGCGGTTGGGCTACCGGCTGGTGGCGCTGCCGAAGGTGTCCGTGGCCGAGCGCGCCGACTTCGTGCAGGCTGAACTGGGTGTCTGACAGCGTTCGAGCGGGGACATGTACCGACTTCGGTACGTGTCCCCTAAATCGGGCTGCTCGATTGGGGGACACGTACCTGCGGTACATGTCCCCGCGCGGCCTACCAGATGTTCACACGGTCAGCGGGCGGGACGTAGAGCTTGTCGCCGGCCTGCACGCCGAAGGCGTCATACCAGGCGTTGATGTTCCGGATCGTGCCGTTGACCCGGTAGTAGGGCGGCGAGTGCGGATTGGTGGTGACCAGATCGCGCAGGGCGTCGTCCCGGTATTTGCCGCGCCACACCTGGGCCCAGCCGAGGAACACCCGCTGCTGGCCGGTGAAACCGTCCAGCACCGGGGCGGGCTTGCCGCCGAGGGAAATCACATAGGCGTCGTAGGCCAGCGACAGGCCGCCCATGTCGCCGATGTTCTCGCCCATGGTCAGGCCGCCCTGCACCTTGTAGCCGGGCAAGGGCTCGAAGGCCGAATACTGGGCGCCGAGGCGATCGGCCTGGACCTTGAAGCTGGTGGCGTCCGCGGCCGTCCACCAGTCGCGCAGCACGCCGTCGCCGTCGCTCTTGCGGCCCTGGTCGTCGAAGCCGTGGCTGATCTCATGGCCGATGACCCCGCCGATGCCGCCGAAGTTCACCGCCATGTCGGCCTCGGGGTGGAAGAAGGGCGCCTGCAGGATGGCGGCGGGGAAGACGATCTCGTTCTTCACCGAGCTGTAGTAGGCGTTCACCGTCTGCGGGGTCATGCCCCACTCGTCCTTGTCCACCGGGCCGTTCAGGCGGCTGACGTCATAGGCCCACTCGAACTTCGCCGCCCGCATGGCGTTGCCATAGGCGTCGTCGGCCTTGATCACCAGGCCGGAATAGTCGCGCCACTTGTCGGGGTAGCCGATCTTCACCCCGAACTTGCCGAGCTTCTCCAGCGCCTTGACCTTGGTCTCGGGGCTCATCCAGGCCAGGTTCTCGATGCGGGTCTTGAGGGCCGCGCGGATGTCGGCCACCAGGGCGATCATCTTGGCCTTCGACTCGGCCGGGAAGTAGCGGGCCACATAGACCTTGCCCACCGGCTCGCCGAGCAGGCCGTTGACGTAGCCGACGCCGCGCTTCCAGCGTGGCTTCTGCTCCGGCTGGCCGCCCAGGGTCCTGGAGCGGAACTCGAAATTGGCGTCGACGAAGCGCTTCGACAGCAGCGGCGCCGCGCCATCAACCAGGTGGAAGGCCTGCCAGGCCTTGAGCGTGTCGACCGGCGTCGCCGAATAGATGGCGGCGTATTTGGGGAAGGCGGTGTTGGGCCCGACCACGTAGCGGTCGACGCCTTTCAGATCGGTTCCGACCAGGTAGCGGTCCCAGCTGAAGCCCGGCGTGGCCGCCTGCAGCTCGGCCAGGGTCATGGGGTTGTAGGTCTTGTCGCGGTCACGGCGTTGAATCCGGGTCCAGGTGACCTCGGCCAGCCGCGTCTCGAAGGCCATGATCTCCCTCGCCGCCTCGGCGGGCTTGTCCCAGCCGATCATGGTCAGCATCTGGACGATGTAGGCCTCGTAGGCGGCCTTCTTCCCGGCGAACTTGGCGTCGAGATAGTAGTCACGGTCGGGCAGGCCCAGACCCCCGGTGCCGGCATAGACGGCGTACCGGGCCGGGTTCTTGGCGTCGTCGCCGATGCCCAGGCCGAAGATGGTGGAGAAGCCGGTGGTGTTGGCGCGGCCCATCAGGGCGGTCATGTCGTCGCGGGTCTTCACGCTGCGGATGGCTGCCAGTTCCGGGCCCAGCGGCTTGAAGTCTAGCGCCTCGGCGCGGGCCTCATCCATGAAGGCGGCGTAGGCGGCGCCCACCTTGACCGCGTCGGGGCCGGTGATGCGGCCGGCGGCGGAGTCCTCGATGATCGCCCGGGTGCGGGCCTCGGAAAGAACCGACAGGGCGACGAAGTTGCCGAAGCTCGTGCGGTCGGCCGGGATCTCGGTGCGCGCGAACCAGGCGCCGCTGGCGTACATGAAGAAGTCGTCGCCGGGCTTCACCGAGCGGTCCATGCCGGTCAGATCAAAGCCCCAGGCGCCGTAGCGCGGGCTTTCCAGCGAGACGGTTTCGGCGGCGCCGGTGGCGTCTGACGCGCTGACAAGTGACTCCATGAAGCAGAAGTCGTCGAGGCAGGCGTGCTGCTCATGCGCCAAGGCCGGCGCGGCGGCGAACGTCAGGGCGGCCGCCGCGGCGGCGCTCATCCAGAAGGTCTTCATGGTCGAAATGTCCCCGAAACAACAGTCGCGGGGGACAATGCACGCCCGGATGCATGAGGGGACGTTAAAGATTCTTCATGCAGGGGCCTGGCGCGGGCACAGGCGCTTCAGTGCGTCTTCCTTGCCGCTTCGAAGCCGATGGGGACACGCACTGGAGTGCATGTCCCCTTTCGGGCGCGATCCCTACCAGATGCGGACGCGGTCTTCCGGCTTCACGTACCACTTGTCGCCGGGCTGGACGCCCCAGGCGTCGTACCAGGCGTCGACGTTGCGCAGGGTGCCGATGACCCGGAACTGGGCCGGGGAGTGGGGGTCGGAGACCACCTGCTGGCGGATCGCGTCGTCCCGGTACTTGCTGCGCCAGATCTGCGAGAAGCCGAGGAAGAAGCGCTGGTCGCCGGTCAGGCCGTCGATCACCGGCGCCGGCTGGCCACCGAGCGAGAGATGGTAGGCGTCGAGGGCGATCAGGATGCCGCCCAGATCGCCGATGTTCTCGCCCATGGTCAGGTCGCCCTGCACCTTCACGCCTGGCAGCGGCTCGAAGGCCGAATACTGGGCGCCCAGGCGCGCGGTCTGGACTTCGAACTTGGCCGCGTCCGCCGGCTGCCACCAGTCGCGCAGCGAGCCGTCCGCGTCGTACTTGCGGCCCTCGTCGTCGAAGCCGTGGCTGATCTCGTGGCCGATCACCGCGCCGATGCCGGCGTAGTTGATCGCCGCGTCCGCCTCGGGATCGAAGAACGGCGGCTGCAGGATGGCGGCCGGGAAGACGATCTCGTTGAGCGTCGGGTTGTAGTAGGCGTTGACCGTCTGCGGGAACATGCCCCACTCGTCACGATCGACGGGCTGGTCCAGCTTGGCCACGTTGAACGCCCATTCGAAGGCGGTGGCCCGCTCGACGTTGCCGTAGAGATCCTTGGCGTCGATCTTCAGGGCGCTGTAGTCGCGCCACTTGTTCGGGTAGCCGATCTTGACGGTGAAGGCCGCCAGCTTGGCCTGGGCCCGGGCCTTGGTCTCGGGGCTCATCCAGTCGAGCCGCTCAATGCGGGCCTTGAGCGCCACGCGCAGGTCGGCGACCAGCTTTTCCATCTTGGCCTTGGACTCGGCCGGGAAATAGGCCTCGACATAGAGCTTGCCGACCGCCTCGCCGAGGTTGCCGCTGACCAGGGTCGTGCCGCGCTTCCAGCGCGCGCGCTGCTCGGGCTGGCCCGACAGGGTCCTGGCGCGGAACTCGAAGTTGGCGTCGACGAAACGTTTCGACAGGTAGGGCGCCGCCTGGTCGGTGGTGTGGAAGGCCTGCCAGGCCTGCAGGGTGGCGATCGGGGTGGCGGCATAGATCGCCGCGATCCTGGTGAAGGCCGTCGGTTCGCCGACGATCACCCGCGGGGCCTTGCCCAGGCTCGCGCCCTTCATCCAGGCCTTCCAGGGGAAGCCGGGGGCCAGGGCTTCCAGCTCTGCGATGGTCTTGGGGTTGTAGGTCTGGTCGGCGTCGCGCTGGTCGGCGATCGGCCACTGCGCCTGGGCGATGGTGGTTTCCAGGGCGACGATGTCGGCGGCCGCCTTGTCCGCGTTGGCCCAGCCCGCCATGGCCAGCAGCTTGGCCACATAGGCCTGATAGGCGGTCTTCTTCTCGGCGAACTTGGCGTCGAGATAGTAGTCGCGGTTGGGCAGGCCCAGGCCGGCCTGGGTCAGATAGGTGACGTTGACGTTCGGGTCCTTGGCGTCCTGGCTGATATAGGCGGCGAAGGCGCTGCCGCCGAAGCCGCCGTTGGACTGACCCATCAGACCCGCCAGGGCGTCGCGGGTCCTGGCGGCGCGGATCGCGGCCAGGTCGGCGGCCAGCGGCCTGGCGTCCAGGGCCTCGACGGCCGCCTCGTCCATGAAGCTGTTGTAGAGCCCGCCGATCTGCTGCGCCTCGCCCTGGGCGTTCGGCGTGGCGGCAGAGCGGTCGATCACCGCCTTGATACGGGCGTCGGACAGTTCGCGCAGCGCGTTGAACGACCCCCAGCTGGTGCGGTCGGCGGGGATCTGCAGGTTGGCCAGATAGGTCCCGCTGGCGAACTTGCCGAAGTCGTCGCCCGGCTTGACGCTGCGGTCCATGCCCGCCAGGTCGAAGCCCCAGGGACCCATGCGCGGCGCCTTGGTCACGTCGGTGGCGGGGACCGCGGGGGAGTCGGCGCGGGCGTAGGCGATGGAGGCGCCCGTGGCGCAGGCGATGGCCAGCGCGGCGGCGGCCGAGAGCAGAACGCGTTTCATGGTGGGCGGTTTCCCAGGGTGAAAAGGATTGGGCGCGACCATGCACATTGCGACGGCCCGCGCTGCTTACAAAAAAGTCATGAAGGGTCGAGTCTCGCCCGGCCTTGCCGCCGGCCGACGGCGCGTAACGCTATGGCGTGATCGATAGGTAGCCGGACTTCTCAAAATCGACGATGGCCGCGATGCCGGCGGCCACGACCCGTCCATAGGGCATGATATCGGCCGGTGAGTAGCCCTTGAGACGCATCGCCACGCCGCATTCGTACATCCGCACCCCGCCCTTGTTCAGGCCGTCAAGAATTTCCCGGCTGGCGTTGCCCGAAGGATGGGGCTGCTTTACCTTCTGGTCATAGGCCGCGTCGGTGAGCAGGAACTGTGCTCCGTCCGCCCTGAACACCATAACGATCTGAAAATCCTTCCCGGGCTTCATGCCCCGGGCGATATACTCGTCGTACAGGTTTTTCGTGGCCATCACCTGCTTGCTTACGCCGTTGGGCATGGTGTCGGCAGAGTTCACCTGCACGACAACCTTCAGTCCCGTCCTGTGGACGATCTGCAGGGGCGGCAGGGTGTTTTGGGCGCCCCCGCCTCCCACCTGTGCGACCGCGTCGGGCGCGAACCCGGAAAACAGAAGGGGCGCCAAGATCGCCAATGACAAGGCGACAAGGGTGACGGGCTTTCTCATGACTTCTTCCCAGTACCGTTACGGCTGAACCAGCGAAAAACGATTTGGCGGCCAGACTTTCGTTGACGCCGTGCCGGTCGGGTCGAGC
The DNA here is from genome assembly GCA_016234625.1 of Caulobacterales bacterium. Classification (GTDB taxonomy): domain Bacteria; phylum Pseudomonadota; class Alphaproteobacteria; order Caulobacterales; family Caulobacteraceae; genus Caulobacter. Next base: position 9,435 of record JACRBD010000335.1, read on the forward strand.
CACACCGGATTGGCCGAGCCCGAATTCCAAGCCAGCGGCCGCGAGGCTAGCACTAAGGCTTGAGCATTGCGCACCGCAGATTGCTGCAACAGGCTGAACCCCTCAGGAACGCGGCGACTGGAGAGCCGCTCCCCTGATCGCCGTGGACGGGCGTCAAGCGGTTGACCCCGTCACCCCCAGCGCCGCGAGGGCCTGGGCCCGGACGGCCTTGTAGTCGACCTTGCCATTGGCGGCGCGGACCACGGGTGCGACCACCAGCTCGCGCGGCGCCTTGTAGTCGGCCAGCCGGCCCCGGACGTGGGCGGCCAGTTCGGCCAGGCTGGGGGCCGCCGCCGAGCCGACATCGACCACCGCGCAGATCCGCTCGCCGAAGCGCGGGTCCGGCACCCCGACCACCACCGCGTCGCGAACGGCGGGATGGGTCTTGAGCGCCTCTTCGACCTCTTCGGGGAAGACCTTCTCGCCGCCGGTGTTGATCACCTGCGAGCCGCGGCCCAGCAGCTTGATCGTGCCGTCTTCATTGACCTCGGCGAAGTCGCCCGGCACCGACCAGCGACGACCCTCGAAGGTCTGGAAGGTCTTGGCCGACTTCTCCGGGTCCTTGTAGTAGCCGGTCGGGATGAAGCCGCCGACCGCGACCATGCCGCGCTCGCCGTTGCCCGGCTGGACCCGCTCGCCGGCCTCGTTGAACACCGCCGCGTTAGGGCCGACCAGGAACTGCGCCGTGGTCGCCTCCGCGCCCGCCACCGAGGTCGAGCCGCCCAGGCCCACGGCCTCGGACGAGCCCAGGCTGTCCAGCAGCATGGCGCCCGGCGGCAGGTGCCGCAGCAGCGCCTGCTTGTTGTCGTGACTCCAGACGGTGCCGGAAGAACCGATGCGCTGGATGCAGCTGAGGTCCCAGCGGCCCGGATTGGCCTCAAGCACCTCCAGCATCGGGGCGGCGAAGGCCTGGCCGACGATGGCGATGCCGCTGGCCCGCAGGCGGTGGACCTCGTCGAACAGCTCGACCGCGTCAAAGCGCTGCGAGGGCAGGGTGACGATGCAGCCGCCGGTGGTCAGCACGCCGAAACTGCCGAACTGCGCCGTGCCGTGCATCAGCGGGCAGGCGGCGATCTGGATCGAGGGCGGCGGCAGATGCAGATCGCCGGCCCGGCCGGTGCGCAAGCGAATCCCGGCCTCGTGCGGGGTCTCCAGCGGCGGAACCATGGCCAGCAGGTTGCCGCCCGCGCCCAGCACCTGGAACAGGTCGTCCTGGCGCCACATCACCCCCTTGGGCATGCCGGTGGTGCCGCCGGTGTAGAGCAGCAGCAGGTCGTCGCCCGACCGCCCGCCCGGCGCGACCACCCTGTCGGCGCCGGGCGCGGCGATGCTCTCGTATTCGACGGCCCAGGCCGGAATCGGCGCGTCTCCGTCGGCCACGGCGATCCAGCACTTCACCCTGGTCAGGCGGTCCTTGATGGCCTCCAGCTTGGGCGCGAAGCCCGCGTGGAAGACGATCGCCTCGGCGTCGGCGTTGTCGAAGAGATAGAGCAGCTCCTCGGTCTCGTAGCGGTAGTTGGTGTTGACCGGCGCGAGACTCGCCTTGAAGGCGGCGTAGTAGGTCTCGAGGTATTCCGGCGCGTTGTGGAGATAGGCCGCCACCTTGGCCTGATGGCCCAGGCCCGCCGCCAGCATATGGGTGGCCAGGGCGTTGGCGCGGCGGTCGAAATCGCGCCAGCTGATGACCCGCTGTCCCCGGATCTGGGCCGGCCGGTCCGGTCCCGCCGCGGCGACCTCTTCCCAGACGTCGGCGAAGTTCCAGCCGGACATGCGCGCTCTCCCGTATGCGTCCTCTCACGGGACGATCAGGCGACTAAGCGGCGATCAGGTAACCCCTGTCAACGCGTGACCCGGCGTCAGGTCAGCCAGCCGGCGGCATCGGCTGGACGACGAAATCCACCTGCACCTGGCCGGCCTTCTGGAAGGTCAGGACGATCGGGAAATGCTCGCCGGACTTCAGTGGACGCTTGAGGCCCATCAACATCAGATGGAAGCCGCCGGGCTTGAGGCTGGCCGCGCCGCCGGCCGGAATGGCCAGGCCGCCGGGATGGGGATGCATCATCGCCTGGCCGTTCATGACCATCGATTCGTGGATCTCGATCCGGGCGGCGACCGGACTGGCGGCGGCGGTCAGCTTGTCGGCCGTGGGACCGCTGTTGGTGATCACCGCATAGCCGGCGCCATTGCCGCCCTGGGCGGCGGGGCGGGCCCAGGCCTTGCTGACCTGGATCGTGGCGCTCGCGGCCAGCACGGGCAAGGCCAGCAGGACAAGGGCGGCGGCGAAGGCGAGGCGTTTCATCTGGCGGTTCCCAAGGCTGAACGGTCCGGCTGGGCCCGAGGTGATCGGGCCTGGCAGGCCCATATTCGCCCGCCCGGGCTTTCGCAAGCGGCGCTCTGGCGGTCATACTGCCGCTTCAGCGGTTCGGAGACGGCATGGCGGCGGACGTATCCCCCGGCGAATACAAGGACGTGGTCCTGTTCCTGGCGACGGCGGGGGTGGTCGTGCCGCTGTTCCGGCGCTGGCGGATCAGTCCGATCCTCGGCTTCCTCGGGGCGGGCGTGCTGCTTGGACCCTTCGGCCTGGGGGCGCTGGCCGCGACGGTCCCGTGGCTGTCGATGGTGACCATCGAGAGCCCCGGGGACGTGGCCCAGCTGGCCGAGTTCGGCGTGGTCTTCCTGCTGTTCATGATCGGGCTGGAGCTCAGCTGGGAGCGCCTGCGGCTGATGCGCCGCTACGTCTTCGGCATGGGCGCGCTGCAGGTCGGACTCTGTTCGGCGGCGATCGCCACGGTCGCCGTCTGGTTTGGCCAGCCGCTGCAGGCGGCGGCGGCCATCGGCGCGGCCCTGGCCCTGTCCTCGACCGCCATGGTCATGCCCCTGCTGGTGGAGAGCAAGCGCCAGCACAGCCAGGCCGGACGGGCGACCTTCGCCGTGCTGCTGTTCCAGGACCTGGCCGTGGCGCCGATCCTGATCACCCTGGCGGTGATCGGCAGCCGGGGCGGCGGCGACCTGTTTTCGCCGCGGCTGCTGCTGGCCATCGCCCCGGCGGCGCTTGGCGTCCTGGCGCTGGTGGTGTTCGGCCGGCTGCTGCTGCGGCCGATGATGCGCTCGGTGGCCAAGGCCAAGAGCGAGGAGCTGTTCATGGCCGCCTCGTTGCTGATCGTCATCGGCGCGGGCCTGGTGGCGGCCCTGACCGGGCTTTCCATGGCCCTGGGCGCCTTCATCGCCGGCCTGCTGCTGGCCGAGACCGAGTACCGGCACGAGGTCGAGGTCACCATCGAGCCGTTCAAGGGCCTGCTGCTGGGGCTGTTCTTCCTGTCCATCGGCATCGGCCTGGACCTGTCGCTGCTGGTGCAGAAGCCGGTGGTCATCCTGGGCATGGCGGCCGGCGCCCTGGCCCTGGTCGGCGGCGTGGTGTTCATCCTGGGCCTCGCCTTCGGGCTCAAGCCGCGCAAGGCGCTGGAGGCCGGGCTGCTGCTGGCGGCGGGCGGGGAGTTCGCCTTCGTCATCCTCGACACGGCGATGAACAGCGGCGTGGTCGGCCGGGAGGCGGGACGCACCGTATTGGTGGCCGCGACCGTGACGATGTTCTGCATCCCCGCATTGGCGGCGCTCGGCGCTCGGCTGGGCGGACGGCCCGGGGCCAATCCCCTGGCCAGTACGCCGGTGGAGCCGGCCGAGCCCGCCCCGGGCGAGCCCGCCGTGCTGGTGGTCGGCTATGGCCGCGTCGGCCGGCTGGTCGGCGACATGCTGGGCCGGCACGACATCCCCTGGGTCGCCGCCGAGCGCGATCCCAGGCTGGTCGAGGCCGGCCGCCGGGCGGGGGCGGCGATCTTCTACGGCGACGCCTCGCGGGCCGAGTTCCTGCGCCGTTGCGGCCTCGAAACGGCCCGGGCCGTGGTGGTGACCATGGACAATCCCGAGGGCAACGAGGTGGTCGTCGCCACCGCCCGCGAGCTGCGGCCGGACATGGTCATCGTCGTCCGCGCCCGCGACGCCCGCCACGCCAAGCGGCTCTACGAACTGGGCGCCACTGACGCTGTGCCCGAGACCATCGAGGCCTCGCTGCAGCTCTCCGAGGCGGCGCTGGTCGATATCGGCATCCCCATGGGCCTGGTCATCGCCTCGATTCACGAGCGCCGCGACGAATTCCGCAAGGAGCTCAACCGCCCGGAGGCGCTGGGCGGGCGGCGGCGGCTGAGGGATGGGGCGAAGGGCTGATCGGATCCTTCGGGTCCGCTGTGCGAGGAAAGCGTTCGGCGCACCCGCCCTGATGTCTTGGCGGCCAGTATTGCTCCGGCGACGGCCCTGCTCAAGGACCGCCTTCGGCGGCCGCGCAGCGGCGACCCCGCAGGGGTCGTCCTTGACCAGGACGACCGTCCGGAGCGCATCATTCCATCAAGGCCAAAGGGCGAGTGTCATCGGGGCGGGGGGACATGCACTTCAGTGCGTGTCCCCTGTTCGCGGGTGATCGTTCAATCTGCGCTGGCGATCCCTGAACGAGGGGACACGCACTGAAGTGCCTGTCCCCGCGCAACCTTGACTCTCGCCCTCCCGGCTACTAAATAACTGACCAGTCAGTTATCAATGAGGCCGCATCATGCTCCCCGGCCAACCCAAATGGCGTCGCCGCAAGGACGCCCGCCCCGGCGAGATCGTCGCCGCGGCGCTGGAGGTGTTCGCCGAGAAAGGCTTCGCCGCCGCGCGGCTGGACGACATCGCCGCCCGGGCCGGGGTCAGCAAAGGCGCCCTCTATCTCTATTTCGAGACCAAGCAGGACCTGTTCGAGGCCGTGGTCCGCGACGCCATCAGCCCCAACATCGCGGCGGTCGAGGCGGCGGCCCAGGCCATGGACCTGCCGTTCGCCCAGGTCAGCCGCACGCTGCTTGTCCGCGCCGCCGACATGATGTCGACCTCGGCAATCGGGCCGGTGGCCAAGATGGTCATCGCCGAGTCGCGCAACTTCCCCGATCTCGCCCGGGTCTGGCACGACGCGGTGGTCATCCGGGTGCTGGCCGTCATCACCGGCCTGATCGAACGCGCCCAGGCGCGCGGCGAGATCCGCCCGGGCGATCCGCGATTCCACGCCCTGGCCCTGATTGGACCGCTGCTGATGGGCGTTCTCTGGCGGGAGGTGCTGGTGCCGGTCGGCGCCGAGCCTCTGGACCTGACCGCCTTGGCCCGACAGCACATCGAGACCGCCCTGACCGGCCTGCTGATCGAAGGAGCCCGCTGATGAACCCGAGAGTTCCCGTCGCCATCGTGGCGATCCTGGCCGTCGCGGGCGCCGGCGCCTGGTGGATCTGGGGTCGCGACGGCGAAGGCGCACGCTCCCTGTCCGGTTACATCGAGGGGGAGTCCCTCTATCTGTCGTCCTCGACCGCCGGGCCTGTGACGAGCGTCGCGGTGGTGCGCGGTCAGCGGGTCGCCGCCGGCCAGCCGCTGTTCGCCCTCGATGCGGGACCGCTGGCCGCCCAGCGCGACCAGGCCGCAGCCGTCCTGGCCGAGGCGCAGGCGCGGCTCGACGACGCCCGCAAGGGACAGCGACCGCAGGAGCTCGCCGTGTTCGACGCCCAGCGCGCCGCCGCCGAGGCCGCCGTCCGTCAGGCCCAGGCCGAGTACAATCGTATCGCTCCGCTGGTCCAGCGCGGCATCTACGCCCCGGCCCGGCTGGACACGGTTCGCGCCGCTCGCGACTCCGTCGTCGCCAATCTGAAGGCCGTGACCAGCCAGCGGACCGCCGGAACCCTGGGCGCCCGCCCCGACGCTCTCCGCGCCGCCGAGGCCCAGGTGCAACAGGCCCGCGAGGCCCTGGCCGCCGCCCAGGCGCAGCTGGACCGGACCGGCCCGCGGGCGCCCGCCGCCGCGCGGGTGGAGCAGGTCTTCTTCCAGGCCGGCGAATGGGCCGCCGCCAACCAGCCGGTGGTCTCCCTGATCCCGGACGACCGCGTGAAGGTGCGGTTCTTCGTGCCGCAGAAGGACCTGGCCCGCTACCAGATCGGCCGGACGGTCGGCTTCAGTTGCGACGGCTGCCCCGCCGGCCTGTCCGCGACCATCGACTATGTCAGCCCGCGTCCGGAGTTCACCCCGCCGATCATCTACAGCCGGGGCAGCCGCGACCGGCTGGTGTTCCTGGTCGAGGCCCGGCCAAATGCGCCGCGCACGCTCAACCCCGGCCAGCCGGTGGACGTGGCGCCGCTGGAGCCCGCCCGGTGACCCTGGCGGTCGATGTCCGGGGGCTCAACAAGAGCTTCGGCGACAAGCATGTCGTCCAGGACCTCGCCATCCAGGTGGAGACCGGCAAGATCACCGGCTTTCTGGGCCCCAACGGCTCGGGCAAGACCACCACCCTGCGCATGCTCTGCGGCCTGCTGACCCCCGACAGCGGCGAGGGCGAGGTGCTGGGCCTGGACTTCCGCAAGGAGGCCGAGCGGATCAAGCGCCAGACCGGCTACATGACGCAGAAGTTCTCCCTCTACGAGGACCTGTCGATCGAGGAGAACCTGACTTTCGTCACCCGGGTCTATGGCCTGGACAACCGGCGGCGGCGGATCGACGAGGCGCTCGAGCGTCTGGGGCTGGGAAACCGGCGCCGGCAGCTGGCCGGCAGTCTGTCGGGGGGTTGGAAGCAGCGCCTGGCCCTGGCCGCCTGCATTCTGCACGAGCCGCGTCTGCTGCTGCTGGACGAGCCCACCGCCGGGGTCGATCCCAAGGCCCGCCGCGAGTTCTGGGACGAGATCCACGCCCTGTCGGCCGAGGGCCTGACCGTGATGGTCTCGACCCACTACATGGACGAGGCCGAGCGCTGTCACGACATCGCCTACATCGCCTACGGCCGGCTGATGGCCCGCGGAACCGGCGATGAGGTCATCCAGACGTCGGGCCTGGTCACCTTCCGCGCCGAGGGACCCGGCGCCGACCGGCTGTCGCGGGAACTGGCCGGAAGGCCCGGCGTGCTGATGGCCGCCCCGTTCGGCGCGGCCCTGCATGTGAGCGGGACCGATCGCGCGGCGCTCGAAGCCGCCATCGCCCCGTGGCGCAAGCCGCCGTTCCGCTGGACAGAGGTCGAGCCGACCCTCGAGGACGTGTTCATCCACCTGATGGGCCGGTCGAAGGACAACTTCGAATGAGCGCCACCCGCATTCTCGCCGTCCTGATCAAGGAATTCACCCAGCTCACCCGGGACCGGCTGACCTACGCCCTGATCCTGGCCATGCCCATCGTCCAGCTGCTGCTGTTCGGCTACGCCATCAACAACGACCCGCACCATCTGCCCACCGCGGTGCTGGTGCAGGACCATGGGACCTTTGCCCGCTCGACCCTGGGGGCGCTTGAGCACAGCGACTATTTCGACATCGTCGAGACGGCCCGCACGCCGGCGGACCTGGACCGGGCCATCGCGCTCGGCCGGGTGCAGTTCGCCATCACCATCCCCGCCGACTTCACCCGACGGGTGGTGCGGGGCGATCACGCACAGATCCTGATCGAGGCCGACGCCTCGGACCCGGCGGCCACCGGCTCGGCCATCGCCGCCCTGGCGGCCCTGCCGCAGGAAGCGCTGAAGCACGACCTGACCGGCGCCCTGGTCGCGCGGACCTCGGCCGCGCCGCCGTTCGAGGTGGTCATCCACCGTCGCTACAATCCCGAGGCCATCACGGCCTACAACATCGTCCCCGGGCTGCTGGGCATCATCCTGTCCATGACCCTGGTGATGATGACCTCCCTGGGGGTAACCCGCGAATACGAGCGCGGGACAATGGAGAGCCTGCTGGCAACGCCGGTCAGGCCGCTGGAGGTGATGATCGGGAAGCTCGCGCCCTATGTGCTGGTGGGGCTGATCCAGACGGCCTTCATCCTGGTCCTGGCCCGCCTGCTGTTCGGCGTTCCCATGACGGGCGGCTGGCTGCCACTGTCGGCCGGAATCCTGCTGTTCATACTCGGCAGCCTGGCGCTGGGATTCCTGGTGTCGACCGTCGCGCGCAACCAGCTTCAGGCCATGCAGATGTCGTTCTTCTACATGCTGCCGTCGATCCTGCTGTCGGGCTTCATGTTTCCGTTCCGCGGGATGCCCGAGTGGGCCCAGATCATCGGCAGCCTGATTCCGGTGACCCATTTCCTGCGCATCGTCCGCGGCGCGCTGCTGAAAGGGCTGGGATTCGCCGATTTGTGGCCCAGTCTGGCGGCTCTGGCCGTCTTCGTGCTGGTGGTCGTTTCGCTGGCGATGGTGCGATACCGCACAACTCTCGACTGAGAAACTCGCCCTTCACGATTGCGAGGTCAGAAATTAGGCGACGGTGTGGCTTCGCTGACACTTGGCGGGCGCCGCATGGTTGATATAACAAAGTTTCGAGCGGCCTTTGGTCGCATCGCGGGCAGGAGAGGGCTCTCATTATGAAATTCAAGCTTCTGGCGGGTGCGGCTCTTGCCGTCACGACGCTCGCGGCGACGGGTGCGATGGCTCAGGACACGGGCCTCTACGGCGCCGTCGATGTGGGCTACCACTGGTCTGACAACACGAGCGGAACCACCGGTCTCGGCACCGTCAACATTGACGGGGAAGATGACTGGACCGGGTTGGCCCGTCTGGGATACCGCCTGTCGCCGAACTGGCGCGTGGAACTGGAGGGCGGCTGGCGTCCTGGCACGCTGGAGTCCCCGCCCTGGGACACGGTTGGCGAAGCTGAAGTCCTCTCCCTGATGGGCAACGTGATCGTCGACTTCATGCCGGACGGGGATCTGCATCCCTTCATCGGTCTGGGCGCCGGTATTGCTCGCGGCCAGCTTGGCGCGGTCTCCGCACCGGGCGTCATCATCGATGACGAAGACTCCGCCTGGGCCTGGCAGGGCATCGTGGGCGCCACGGCCAAGGCCAGCGACCGCATGCAGATCGATCTGACCTACCGCTACTTCCAGACCGGCGAATTCGACTTCACCAACGTCGGCACGGCCGGCCCGCTCGCGGGCAAGTACAACGACCAGTCGGTGACCGTCGGCATCCGGTACAGCTTCCAGGAAGAAGCTGCTCCGCCGCCGCCGCCGCCGCCTCCGCCTCCTCCCCCGCCGCCTCCTCCCCCGCCTCCGCCGCCGCCGCCTCCGCCGCCGCAGTACGAAGCCCGGGAATTCATCGTCTACTTCCCGTTCGATCAGTACGTCCTGACGCCGGAAGCCCAGACGGTGGTGTCTGAAGCGGCCCAGTACGCTTCCGCCGGCGGCGCGACCCGCGTCGTGGTGATCGGTCACACCGACTCCTCCGGC
>JACRBD010000328.1 GCA_016234625.1 Caulobacterales bacterium
CGTTTCCTCGCCTATTCCGAAGCGCTGTTCCAGGAAGGCTACGTCAAGCTGGGCCATGTGCCCTTCCTCGACTTCAAGAGCATGATCGTCGCCGCGCCGCAGCTGATGAAGCTGCAGGCCTGGCGCAGCGTCTACGCCAAGGTCTGCGACTTCGTTGAGGACGAGCACCTGCGCCAGGCCCTGTCGTTCCACACCCTGCTGGTCGGCGGGAGCCCGTTCGCCACCTCCTCGATCTACGCCCTGATCCACGCCCTCGAGCGGCGCGGCGGGGTCTGGTTCCCGAGGGGCGGCACCCATGCGCTGATCACGGCGTTGGCCACTTTGTTCCACGAATTGGGCGGAACCCTGCGCCTGTCCACCCCGGCGAAGGCCATCACCACCCAGGCCGGTCGGGTCACCGGCGTCGAGCTGGAAGGCGGAAAGGTCGAGACCTTCGACACGGTCGCCTCCAACGCCGACATCGTGCACACCTACGAGAAGCTGCTGGGGCACACCCGGCGCGGTCGGTCGGAAGCGAAGCGGCTCAAGCGCGCACGGTTCAGTCCGTCCCTGTTCGTGGTTCATTTCGGCCTCAAGGTCGAGCATCCGCAAGTGCGCCACCACACCATCTGTTTCGGATCGCGCTATCGCGAGTTGATCGGCGAGATTTACGGAAAGAACAATCTTGCCCACGACTTCTCGCTCTACCTTCACGCCCCCTGCGCCACCGACAAGGGCCAGGCGCCGGAAGGCTGCTCGACCTTCTACGCCCTCTCGCCGGTGCCGCACCTGGGCACGGCGGACATCGACTGGGCCGTGGAGGGGCCGAAGTACCGCGACCGCATCCTCGCCTACCTCGAAGAGCGCTACATCCCCAACCTGACCCGCGATCTGGTGGTCAGCCGCATCTTCACCCCGGCCGATTTCCAGAGTGAACTCAATGCGTTCCAGGGCTCTGCCTTCTCGCTGGAGCCGATCCTGACCCAGAGCGCCTGGTTCCGCACCCACAACCGCGACGACGTGATCGGCAACCTCTATTTTGTCGGCGCGGGCGCCCATCCGGGCGCCGGCATCCCGGGGGTGGTCGGCTCGGCCAAGGCCACCGCCGGGCTGATGATCGAGGACTATCTGACGTGACCGACCTCGCCGCCGCCAGCCGGGAGACGATCCAGAAGGGCTCGCAGAGCTTCGCGGCGGCGGCGGCCCTGTTCGACCCCCAGACCCGCGCCGACGCCGAGATGCTCTACGCCTGGTGCCGCCACTGCGACGACGTCATCGACGGCCAGGACCTCGGCCACGGCCGTCAGGTGCTCGACCACGCCGAGGTCGAGCAGCGGCTGGTCGGGCTCTACGCCCAGACCCGCGCCGCCCTGGCCGGGGAGCCGACCGACGACCCGGCTTTCGCCGCCTTCCGAGAGGTGGCTCAACGTCGGGAGATCCCCGAGCGTTATCCCATCGAGCTGATTGACGGCTTCGCCATGGATGTGTCCGGGCGGCGCTACGAGTCGATCGAGGACACCCTGGACTACTGCTGGCACGTGGCCGGCGTGGTCGGGGTGATGATGGCCATCGTCATGGGGGTCCGGCCGGACGACCTGCCGACCCTGCGCCGGGCCCAGGACCTGGGCCTGGCCTTCCAACTGACCAACATCGCCCGCGACATCGTCGAGGATGCGCGGAACGACCGCATCTACCTGCCCGCCGACTGGCTGGCGCAGGCGGGCGTTCCGCAGACCGCAGTCGCGGCGCCGGAGCACCGGCCAGCGATCGCCGGCCTGGCCAGGCGTCTGGTGGACGCAGCCGAGCCCTATTACGCCTCGGCCCGCTGGGGCCTGCGCGGCCTGCCTTTCCGCTCGGCCTGGGCCGTGGCGGCGGCGCGCGGCGTCTACCGCGAGATCGGGGTCAAGGTTGTGGCGCGCGGCGCCACAGCCTGGGACGAACGGGTGTCCACCAGCACGGCGGAGAAGCTGGGTCTGGCCCTGGGCGGCGGCCTGATGGTCCTGCGCGGCGTGACGCTGGATCGCTGGCGGGATGCTCCGGCCCGGCCGGCGCTGTGGAGCAAGATCTAGAGCGGCGCTTCGGTGCCGTCCGGCGCCGTGGTGTGGAGATTGATGTTGCGCGCCTCCAACTGCGCCTTCAGCACCCGCACCGGCGGCGCCATCAGGAAACCGAATGACACGCAGCCGTCCCTAGCGTGGACAGCGTGGTGGAACCGGTGGGCCTGGATCAGGCGCTTCCAGAAGGCCGACTTGCCGCTCAGGGGCACCGGATAGCGTTTGTGCACCAGCCCGTCGTGGAACATGAAATAGATCGCGCCATAGGCGGTGATGCCCAGTCCGATGGGCAACATCAGCGGCATCCCGCCATTGGTCCCCAGCCAGATGCCGAGGATCGCCGGGGCGGCGAACACCACGGCGAACAGGTCGTTCAGCTCGAAAGCGCCCCCGCGCGGCTCGTGGTGGCTCTTGTGCCAGACCCACATGAAGCCGTGCATGACGTACTTGTGCATGAACCAGGCGAAGCCTTCCATGAAAGCCAGCGCGCCCCCGAACAGGGCCAGGTTGATCGCGATCTGTGGCATCGGGTCTCTCAGCGGATCAAGCGGGTGGCCGTATGCGCCAGCCGCAGACCGACAAGGCCGGTCGCCGCCAGCACGGCCCAGGCAGGATACACCGCCATCAGGCCCGCGTCGCGCCAGAGGATCGATTGGTAGGCCTCGATGGTCCAGGCGTGCGGGGTGCCCCAGCCCACCGTCTGCAGCCAGGGCGGCATCAGGAAGCGGGGCACCATGCTGCCGCCGATGGCCGCCAGGATCAGGATGATGAAGGTCGACAACATCTGCGCCTGGTCTCGGGTCTTGCAGAAGGCGACGATGCCCAGGGCCAGTCCCGCCGCGCAGACCGAGGCCAGCACGGTGGTGGCCAGCCAGGGGCCGAAGTGCTGCAGCACCGGCACGCCGTAGATCAGTTGGGCGGTGGCGAAGATGGCCGTTGCCTGGACCATGCCCTGGGCGGTCAGGAACAGGAATTTGCCGGTGACCACCGGCCCCATGCCCCTGGTTCCGGCGAGAATCCGGTCTGCTACGCCCGAGCGCCGCTCGTCGATCAGTGACAGGGCCCCGGTCATGGCCGAGAACAGGGCGAACAGGATGCTCACCGCCCCGGCGTAGTAGGCGATCGTTCCGCCGCCCTTCTTGGCCCCGGTGATGTCCTCCCGGTCGAACAGCGGCGATCCGCCCGGCGCAGAGCCGCCTTTGGCCAGCCGCGCCCTGACCCTGGCGGCGACGGCGATCTGCCGCGGGGTGAATCCGCCCACGGCGGGGGCGGTCTCGACCAGGGTGCGGTCGAGCAGCACGTCCGGCAGGGCGCGCGCCATCACCTGCTGCACGCGGGCCATGGTCAGGGGCGCGGCGACCGCGCGACTGGGGTCGGAGACCACCACGATCGGCGAGCCCGGCGCGGTCGGGTCGGCGCGGACGATGACGCCGGAGTCGGCGCGGCCGGATTTCACCCGCCGACGCACCTGCTCGCCGGTGTCGGGGACCGCCCGCTCGGCCCGGACGTCCGGATCGGCCATCAGGGCGTCCACCAGCCGGCGCGAAGCAGGCGTGTTGGCGTCGTCGGCGATGACCAGCTTGAGCCTCACGTCCTCGCCGGTCGTGCCGGCGAACACCGCCGAGAAGATCAGGAACACCAGCGGCGGCAGGACGAAGGTCATCACCAGCGCGCCCCGGTCCCGCCATAGCGCCAGCGCCATGACGCGGAACATGGCCAGGATCATGCGGCCCGCCTCCAGTCGGCGACGAGGCTGAACAGGTTCTGCAGCGACGGCGCCCGCACCCGGATCTCACGCGGGATCAGCCCCAGGCTGCGCAGCCGGCGGTCCAGCTGGGCGGCGGCGTTGTAGCCGTCCTGGTCGAGGCGGGCCCAGAGGTTGCCCTTGCGCCTTTCCAGACCCTCCCCGGCCAGGATGCTCTCGCCGTCCATATCCGGCTCGATATGCATCTGGACGAGAATTTCCATCTCCTGGCCGAAGGCCTGTTCGATCAGGGCCCGCGGGGCGCCCTCCAGCACCTTGCGGCCCTCGCGCAGGAAGCCGACCCGATCGGCCAGCGCCCCGGCCTGCTCCAGGTCATGGGTGACGATCAACACGGCCACGCCTGTGTCGCGCAGATTGCGGATCACCGTGTCCAGGGCCTCGCGGGCGTCAACGTCGACGCCGACGGTGGGTTCGTCGAGGATCAGCAGCCGCGGCCCGTGCAGGATGGCGGCGGCGATGTTCACGCGCCGACGATAGCCGCCTGACAGATGGCGCACCGGCACATGCTCCCGGTCGGCGGTGCGGGTCAGGTACAGGGCGAGCGCGACCGCCGAGGATAGGTCCCGCCGCCGAACGCCCGACAGTCGGCCGAAGACCTCGAGGTTCTCGCGAACGGTCATGTGGCCATAGAGGGCGATCTCCTGCGGAACCAGGCCCAGGCGGGCTCGGGCGTTGGGCGTGGTGAAAGGGTCCTCGCCGTCCAGCGCCACCTCCCCGGCCCCCAGCTTGAATCGACCGCAGATGGCGCCGATCAGGGTCGACTTGCCGGCGCCGTTGGGGCCCAGCAGGGCGTAGATCTCGCCCGGCCGGACCTGCAGATCGACGCCGCGCAGGACCTTGCGGGTTCCGTAAGCGTGCTCGGCGTTCCAGACATTGAGAATCGGGCGGTCGGTCACGCGGCGACCTTCCGCGCCTCGAACAGGGCCATGACATAGGGCGCCAGCGGCCCCGTGCCGGCGCCAGCCTCGGCCAGGGCCGCGCGCGCGGCCTCCAGGTGGTCGCGCAGGGCCGCCCGGGCGCCCTCGACGCCCAGGGCCGACACCATGGTGGTCA
>JACRBD010000330.1 GCA_016234625.1 Caulobacterales bacterium
CGTTCGCCAGCACGTCGCGGATCACCCCGCCGAAACAGGCGGTCAACACGCCCATGACCACCGCCGAGATGGGATGGACGCCCAGCGACAGGGCCTTGGCCGCCCCGACCACGCCGTAGGCGGCCATGCCGATGGCGTCGAGCCACAGCAGCAGGCCCATCCGCCAGGTCCGCCGGCCCAGCAGCCAGACCGCCACGGCGGCGGCCAGGCACATCACCAGATAGCCCGGCCGCGCCACCCAGAAGACCGGCGCGTCGATCAGCAGGTCGCGCAGGGTCCCGCCGCCGACGCCCGTCACCGCCGCGAAGAAGGCGAAGGTGACGATGTCATGCTTGCGCCGCGCCGCGGCCAGCGCCCCGGTGGCCCCGAACACGGCCACGGCGGCGTAGTCGAACAGGATGAAGCCGAGATCGAGGGCGGTCATGACTCGCCTTTTGCCATGGGTGCTCAATCTTCAACACTACCCGTCATCCTCGCCCTTGTGGCGAGGACCCCTCGTTCGGCCGCAGGTGCGTCCTTCGACACGCCGCTTCGCGGCTGCTCAGGATGACGGGAATTTGTATTCGTCATCCTGAGCAGCGCTCGAAGAGCGCGTGTCGAAGGGCGCACGTTCGGAACACGGCGAGAGGGGTCCTGGGCACAGGGCCCAGGATGACGGGGGTGGAGCGGATGCGTTCAAGCCGCTAAGAGCCCCCGCATGGCTGAGCAAAAACAGGGCTGGTTCCAGCGCCTCACGTCCGGGCTGTCGCGGACCACCCGGGAAATGACCGAGCAGGTCACCAGCGTGCTGGTGAAGAAGCCGCTCGACCAGGAGCAGCTCGACCAGCTGGAAGAGATGCTGATCGAGGCCGACCTCGGCCCGCATGCCGCCGCCCGCATCACCGAGGCCTTCGGCAGGGCCCGCTTCGGCAAGTCCTCCACCGAGGAGGAGGTCAAGGAAGCCCTGGCCGAGGCCGTGGCCGCCGAACTGATCCCCCGCCAGGGAGTGTTCGATCCGCTGTCGGGTCCCAAACCCTATGTGGTGCTGTTCGTCGGTGTGAACGGCTCGGGCAAGACCACCACCCTGGGCAAGATCGCCGAAGACCTGCGCCACAAGGGCGCCAAGGTGCTGATCGTCGCCGGCGACACCTTTCGCGCCGCCGCCGTCGAGCAACTGAAGATCTGGGCCGACCGTTCGGGCGCCGCCTTCATGAGCCGCGAGGCCGGGGCCGACGCCGCGGGCCTGGCCTATGACGCCATCGAAAAGGCCCGCGCCGAGGATTTCGACGTGGTGCTGATCGACACCGCCGGCCGCCTGCAGAACAAGCAGGACCTGATGAACGAGCTTCTGAAGGTCATCCGGGTGGTCAAGAAGATCGATCCGGACGCCCCGCACGAGACCCTGCTGGTGCTGGACGCCACCGTGGGCCGCAACGCCCTGGCCCAGGAGAAGATCTTTGGCAACCAGGTGGGCGTCTCGGGCATCGTCATGACCAAGCTGGACGGCACCGCCCGCGGCGGGGTGCTGGTGCCCGTGGCCCAGGCCTCCGACTCGCCGATCAAGCTGATCGGGGTGGGCGAAGCCATCGAAGACCTGCAACCTTTCGACGCCCGGGCCTTTTCACGCTCGCTGGTCGGTCTGGAGTCCTGAGCCCCATGACTGGATCCAACGCCCGCTGGGTGCGCGTCGCCGTCGACTACGGAGCGCCGATCGCCTTCGCCGTGACCTTCTACGGCTTCGGCCGCAACCTGATCCTGGCCACCGGCGTGCTGGTGGCCGCCTCGGTGATCGCCCTGATCGTCGGCTTTGTGGTCGAGCGCCGACTCGCGCCCCTGCCTCTGATCGCCGGCGGTTTCGCGGTGGTGTTCGGCGGCCTGACCCTGGTGTTCCACGACGCCAGCTTCGTGAAGATGAAGATCACCTTCCAGAACGCCGCCTTCGCCGCGGCCCTGCTGGGCGGACTGGCCCTGCGCAAGAATCCGCTGAAGGCGCTGCTGGGCGGGAGCCTGAAGATGGCCGACGGCGCCTGGCGGCAGCTGACCCTGCGCTACGGCCTGTATTTCGTCGCCGTCGCGGTCGCCAACGAGGTGATCTGGCGCACCCAGAGCGACGCGTTCTGGGTCAACTTCCGCACCGCCCTGCTGCCGCTGGCGCTGGTCTTCTCACTGTCGCAGACGCCGTTCATGATGAAGCATCTGCAGAAGCCCGAAGAGGGCGACGCCGCGGTCGAACCGCCCGATCCGGGGGTCTAGGCTCCAGCTGCCCCGCGTCATTCCTCTCCCGGAGGGCTACGGGAGAGGAAAGGCATCGGCGGAGCTTGCCCTGATGTCTTGACGACCAGCGTTGCTCCGGCGGACGGCCTGCTCAAGGACCGCTTCGCGGCCGCGTAGCGGCGACCCCGAAGGGGTCGTCCTTGACCAGGACGCCCGTCCGGAGCGCATCATTCCATCAAGGCCAAAGGGCCACTCTACATCTGGACAGAAATGTGGGAGCGCGCGCGCCGGCCTCCCCCGAGCACAGTCCGGTGATGTGCACAGATCGTCTGTCGTCAAACCGACTTGGAGGGTGACTATGGTCCGTGTCCGTCAGGATCACGGAGATTTAGTCATGGCGAAGGACAAGGCCGGCAAGCGCGGCATGGCGGCGGAAGCCTCGGTGGGCCATCTGCTGCATCGGGC
>JACRBD010000338.1 GCA_016234625.1 Caulobacterales bacterium
AAACCAGTTCCCTTCATTCTTGGCGAAGGAGATTTCGGCGTTCGCATTCAGAATGTCAGGCGCACGGTCGCGGACGCCCGGCCGATCCTCGGTCGTCTCGCCGATTCGAGCGAATGAGATGCCAGCGCCGTTCTTCGAGCTAAAGGTTCGCACGAGGATGATAGCCGACCCCGGCGGCCCCGAACCAAGCTGGGACGGCTGCAGCCGCCCCTTGGGCCAGACCCGATCAATGGTCGACAAGCTCGGCACCGGAACAGGCGTGACCGGCGGGTGCGGCGTTTCCGTGTAGAGGCGGAGGCTCAACTGCTGCGGGCTCGGCTTTCGGGCGCGCGACGTGATCCTGTAACTGCCGGGACGTAGGCCCTCATTGGCCCACCGCCGGACGATCGTGCCTGTGGGTGTCTCAGCGCCTACCTCGGGCGTCAGGCGGGCTACCAGGGCTTCTACCGGCACTCCCGCCAAGGTGCGCCCTTCCTGAGCGCCAATGTCGACGACTCGCCATCCGCGCACGACCATGCAGTTTTCGATACGCGAGGCCTTGTATCCAGCGATGGAGCCGGCCCAGACCAACTGGAATACCAGGCTGTCCCCAAGACTCCCCGGTTGCGCCGCCTGCGGGCTGCTCCACATCACTGTCTTCTGGACACAGCCGGAGAGCTCGCGATTGTGCTGCTCAACGCTAGCCCCGGGCCGATTGTAGTAGGTGTAGCCACCCGCCAGTTCAGACAGGTCGGGACGCTGATCTTGGGCCGTAGCGGTCGTCCCTCCGGTGAGCGCCAATGCGGCCGCGACGAACCATCCACTACGCATTTGTTCCGCCCCTTTGCCACACGGCAGGTTCCCATCACCCGCGGCTGGCTTCAAGTGCCCCTCAGCACTCCACCCGGTTCACCGCCAGCCCCACGGCCAGGCCGCCCAGCGAGGTTTCCTTGTAGATCTCGTTCATGTCCTCGCCGGTGCGTTTCATCGTGGCGATGACCTTGTCGAGGCTCACGCTGTGCTCGCCGTCGCCCAGCAGGGCCAGCCGCGCGGCGTCGATGGCCTTGATGGCGCCCATGGCGTTGCGCTCGATACAGGGGATCTGCACCAGGCCGCCGATCGGGTCGCAGGTCAGGCCGAGGTTGTGCTCCATGCCGATCTCGGCGGCGTTCTCGATCTGGCTGTTGCTGCCGCCCAGCGCCGCGCAGAGGCCGGCGGCGGCCATGGAGCAGGCGACGCCCACCTCGCCCTGGCAGCCGACCTCGGCGCCGCTGATCGAGGCGTTCTTCTTGTACAGGGCGCCGATGGCGGCGGCGGTCAGCAGGAAGGTGCGGCGGCCCTCGGCCGTGCTCTGGTAGAACCGGTCGTAGAACCGCAGCACCGCCGGGATCAGGCCGGCCGCGCCGTTGGTCGGGGCGGTGACCACCTTGCCGCCGGCGGCGTTCTCCTCGTTGACCGCTAGAGCCCAGAGGTTGACGAAGTCCATCGCCGCCAGCGGATCGCTGATCTGTTTCTCGACCTTGGCCATGATCGCCTGGTGCACCTGCCGCGCCCGGCGCTTGACGTCCAGCCCGCCCGGCAGGACGCCGCCGATGCGCATGCCGCGGTCGATGCAGGCCTCCATGGCCTCGAAGATCGCATCCAGGCCTTCGATGACCTCCGCCTCTGACCGGCGCACCCGCTCGTTGGCCATCATCGCCTGCGCGATGGTCACCCCGCCCGCCGCCGTCATGGCCAGCAACTCCGCGCCGGACTCGTAAGGATAGGGCACGGGCGGCCCCTCCTCGTCGCCGGTGTTGCGGTGGATTTCATCCTCGTCACGGACGAAGCCGCCGCCGATGGAGAAGTACGACCGCTGAAGCAGGACCTCCTCACCGGCGAAGGCGGTGAAGGTCAGGGCGTTGGGATGCTGCGGCAGGCGCTCGCGGCCAGCCCAGACGATATCGCCGGTCTCGTCGAAAGCGACGCCCGGACCGTCGCCGCCCAGGATCATCCACTGCTCGGCGCGCAGGGTGGCCAGGGCCGCCTCGCCGGCGTCGGGATCAAGCGTGGCGGGCACGAAGCCCATCAACCCGAGCATCACGGCGGTGTCGGTGGCGTGACCCTTGCCGGTCAGCGCCAGCGAGGCATGGAGCTTGACTTCCACCCGGGTGATCGCCGCCGGCAGGCTGGCCGCCCGCAGGAGCCCGACGAACCGCACGGCGGCGGTCATCGGACCCATGGTGTGGGAGCTGGACGGCCCGATGCCGGGCTTGAACAGGTCGAAGACGCTGACGGTCATCGTATGCTCCGATCACCCCGGCGCGAGCGCCGGGGCTTCCGGATGAGGTGCTACTGTCGCGCGCTCGCCGAGGCGTCGCGGATCGCCTTGAACTCGGACCCGGCCTGCCATTCCGGCCAGCGGGTCGAGGTCGCCAGGTCAAAGCCCAGGCTGTAGAGCAGGGCGATGTCGGTGGACATGCCGCTGAGGTCCCAGTCGTCGGACCATTCGTCCGCCGGCTGATGGTATCGGTCATTGATGTACATCTCGCTGTAGGCCTTGCCGGCCGAGACGCCGCCGGTGACCAGATCCTCGCCCGGTCCGACCGAGATGGCCGGCACGCCGCGCTTGGCGAAGGGGAAGTGGTCGGAGCGGAAGAAGTGGCCCGCTTCCGGCACGGGGTCGGGCGTGAAGGTCCGGCCGCGCGCCCTGAGCGCCGCCACCAGATCATCCTGCAGGCTGACCTTGCCGTCGCCGGAGGTGGTGTAGTCCCGCGCCGGGCCGGTCGGCGAGAAGCCGTCCATGTTCAGGTCGGCCACGGTGGTGGCCAGCGGATAGAGCGGGTTGGCGGCGTAGTATTCCGAGCCCAGCAGGCCCTTTTCCTCGGCCGTCACGGCGAGGAACAGCACCGAGCGGTCCGGCTGGGGGCCGGCGGCGTAGAGGCGGGCGATTTCCAGCAGGGCGGCGATGCCCGTCGCGTTGTCCACGGCGCCGTTATAGATCCTGTCGCCGCGGGCGTCGGGCAGGCCCACGCCCAGGTGGTCCCAGTGGGCCGAATAGACGACGTGCTCGTCCGGACGGGTCTTGCCCGGCAGGACGCCGACCACGTTCTGGGACACGATCACCTGGTGATCGACATTGTAGCTGGCCGAGAAGGTCACGCCGGGCAGGGTGACAGCCTTGAAGCCGCGTTTGGCGGCCTTGGCCTTCAGGGCGTCGAAGTCGAGGCCGGCGCGGCGGAACAGGTCGCTGGCGACGTCGCGCTGAATCCAGGCTTCCAGCGACGGGTGGGTCTCGGTCGGCCGCTCGCGGACGATGTCGAACATCACATTGGTGTTGGAATTCTTCACCGTCGCCCAGCCGTAGGAGGCCGGCTTGGTCTCGTGGACGATGATCAGGCCGGCGGCGCCGCGGCGCGCGGCCTCCTCGTACTTGTAGGTCCAGCGGCCGTAGTAGGTCATGGCCTTGCCGCCAAAGTCACCCTTGCCGGACTCGAAGTCGGGGTCGTTGATCAGGACGATGACAATCTTGCCCTTCACGTCCATGCCGGCGAAGTCGTTCCACTTCCGCTCCGGCGCGTCGACGCCGTAGCCGGCGAACACCACCGGCACGCCGGCCAGGTTGACGCTGTCGGCGTTGGTCAGGCTGGCGCGGATGGCGATCTGCTCGCCCTGGTTCAGGGTGATCGACTGTCCGCCCACGGAGAAGTTCGAGGCTACCGGGCCCTTGATCTCGAAGCGGCCGAGGGGAACGCCCTGGGTCCAGGCCCGCTTGCCGTCCTTCAGGTCGCCGCCGGGCTGCAGGCCGGCTTCGATCATCCGGCCGATGATCCAGGCCACGGTCTTGTCGCCGCCAGGAGTCGCGGGGCCACGGCCCTCGAAGGCGTCGGAGGCGAGGACCTTGATGTCAGTGGCCAGGTTGGCGGCGTTGACCACCGGGTCGGTGGACCCCGCCGCGACCGCTGCCAGCGGCAGGGCGGCGACGAGGGCGGCAAGCAGAAGCTTTTTCATGGAACAGCGCTCTTGGTGGCGAGGAATTGCGGGCGGACCCTATCTCCCGAAATCGCTCACCGCAAAGGGCTAGTTCAGAGGGTCAATCCACCATCGACGATGATCGTCTGCCCGGTGATGTAGCTGGCCAGCGGCGAGGCGAGGAACAGCGCCGCACCGGCCATGTCGGCGGGGGTCCCCAACCGGTGCATGGGGATGCCGCGCAGGGCGCCGGCCAGCCGGTCGGGGTGCTCGGTGGTGACCTTGGTCAGCTTGGTGTCGACCAGCCCCGGGGCCACGCCATTGACCCGCACGCCATCCGTCGCCCAGGCCTGCCCGAGGGTGCGGGTCAGGGCCACGACCCCGGCCTTGGAAGCGTTGTAGGCCGGGTTGCCCCGGGTGGCGTGATAGGCCGAGGTCGAGCTGATGGTGATGATGTTGCCGCCGGACGCCTTGAGGTCGTCGATGAAGCGCATGGCGCAGGCCATCATGCTGTCGAGGTTGACGCTGACCACCTTGCGGAAGCCCTCCATGTCGAACTCGCCCCGGCGGTAGAGCACCGTGCCCTGGGCCAGCACAAGCACGTCCAGGCCGTCGAACGGCGAGGCCGCGCCAGCCACGGCCGCGTTGTCGGAGGCGTCGACCCGGGCAAAGGTCAAACCCGACAGGTCAGACCCGTCCTCGACCTTGTAGTCGCCGGCCTCGCGGGTGCCCCAGACGGCGACCTTCGCCCCGCGCTCGCGGAAGGCCTGGGCGATGCCGTTGCCGATGCCGCTGCTGCCGCCAACGACCAGCACCCGCCTGCCGGTGAAATCCATGTCGTTCATCGCGTCGCTCCCTGTTCCCGGGAGTTTGCGCGCCTGACGCCACGAAAGCGCAAGTCCGGACTGAGGCTCAGCTCACCCGCCGCGCATCGATCGCCCAGCGCTCCACAGCGCCGTCCTCTGACACGACATGCAGGGCGTCGTAGAGGTTGATGGTCGGGTCGCAGTGGCCGGGCTGCAGCCAGACGATGCCGCCGTGCGTCGGGGCGTCCGCGGGCCAGGGCGCGTTCGGGTCGGCGTCCAGCGTATCGACCGCCGCGATGAAGTCGCCGCCTTTCAGCGCCGCCAGTCCGGAGGGGTGGATGACCATGCCATGCTCGTCGCCCATGGCTCGCCACAGCGAACCCGGCGCGGCGCCGGCCATAACCCGGGCCGGCGGGCCGTCGCTGGAGAAGGCCTTGAAGCCGGCGTCGACGGTGATGTGGCTCTTGTGGTTGGCCGAGGCCACGCTGGCGACCACGAACAGGGCCTGCTCGAAGGGCCAGCCGCCGTCCGGCCCGCCGCAGGCCTCGTACTCCACGTCCATCACCGCGTAGGAGCCGGCCTGGATCTCGGTGAACACCCCGGCGTCCAGGTCCCAGGCATGGGTGCCGGTTCCGCCGCCGGTGACCACGCCGGGCGCGAGGTTGGCCTGACGCAGGGCCTCGACCACGCCGGCCAGACTGGCGGTCACCGCGTCGTCGCCGGCCCGGCGGGGGCCGACGTCCAGATGTTGCAGGTGGCCAGCGTAAGCCTGCACCCCGGCGTAGTTCAGCCCATCCGTCGCGGCGGCGCGGCCGGCCAGGGCGACCACTTTCGACGGATGGGCGCCGGTGCGGTGGGTGCCCGGGTCGATGTCGATGACGCAGTCGAGGGTCACCCCCGCCGCCCGCGCCGCCGCGCCGAGCCGTTCGATCTGGGTCTCGTGGTCCACTGTCGCGCCGATCCGGGCGCCGGATCTGGCCAGCTCGGCCAGCCGCGCCGAGCCCCAGGCCGGATGCGGCGCGGTGACCAGCACGTCGCGGACGCCGCCTCGCACGAAGGCCTCCGCCTCGCCGACTGTCTGGGCGCAGAGGCCGACCGCCCCGCCGGCCACCTGCAGCCGGCCGAGCGTCGAGCATTTGTGCGTCTTGCCGTGCGCCCGAAGCCGGACGCCGGCCCTGTCGCAGCGGCTCTGCATGGTCGCCAGGTTGTGGTCCAGGGCCGAGCGGCGGAGCACCAGCAGCGGCGTCTGCGCCGGGGTGAAGCCAGGGATCATCAGAACTCTCCTGTCAGGACGCGGGCATAGAGGCCCGGATCGACATTGCCGCCCGAAAGAACCAGGCCGGTGATCGTGTGCGCCGGCTTGATCTTGCCGGCCAGCAGGGCCGCCAGGCCGACGCAGCCGCCGGGCTCGACCACCAGGGCCAGGGTCTCGAACGCCACCCGCATGGCCTGGGCCACCTCCGCGTCGGTGACCACCGCCACGTCGGCGACGGTCCGCTGCAGAATCGGGAAGGTGATCTTGCCCGGCGTCGGGGTCTGCAGGGCGTCGCACAGGGTGCGGGCGTCGGGGCTGTTTGTCTCGAAGGCGCCGGACCTCAGCGACCGCGCCACATCATCGTAGCCTTCAGGCTCGACACCGACGACGGCGGCGCCCGGCGACAGATGTTTCACCGCCAGGGCGACGCCGGACAGCAGGCCGCCGCCGCCCAGGGGCGTGATCACGCAATCGGGCCGCGCGCCGAGCGCTTCGGCCTGCCGCATCAGTTCCAGCCCGACGGTGCCCTGGCCGGCGACGATATGGGCGTCGTCATACGGCGGCACGATGGTCGAGCCCCGGGTCGAGGCGATCTCGAAGGCGATGGCCGCCCGGTCCTCGGTGTAGCGGTTGTAGATGCGCACGTCGGCGCCGTAGCCCCTGGTCGCCTCGACCTTCTTGGCCGGGGCGTCGTGCGGCATGATGATCTCGGCCGGAATGCCCAGCAGCTTCGCCGCCAGGGCCACCCCCTGGGCGTGGTTGCCCGACGAGAAGGCCACCACCCCCCGCGCCCGCTCCTCCGCTGACAGTTGGACAAGCCGGTTGTAGGCGCCCCGGAACTTGAAGGCCCCGACCCGCTGCAGGGTCTCGGGCTTGATCAGCACCCGGCAACCCAGGCGCTCGTTCAGCGCCGGGCTTTCCAGCAGCGGCGTTTTCACGGCCACGCCCTCGATCCGGGCGGCGGCGGCTTCGATGTCGGCAAAGGTGACGGTGCTCATGCGCCTGTCCTAGACCGACGCGCGGAAAAGCGCGACGGTGCGGCGATCACATCCGGAGTCCGTTTATGAACGCCCTGACCATCGATCGCGAAGGCTGGACCGCCGCCGGCGACGCCCTGCTCCACGACGCCATCGAACTGCGCCGCGCCATCCACATGGAGCCGGAGCTGGGGCTGCACCTGCCCCGGACGACCGAAAAGGTGCTCAAGGCGCTGGAGGGCCTGCCGCTGGAGATCCGCCAGGGACCGTCGACCACCGGGGTGCTGGCGATCCTGCGCGGCTCGGCCAACGGCCGCACGGTGCTGCTGCGCGGCGACATGGACGCCCTGCCGCTGACCGAGGACACGGGCCTGAACTTTTCCTCCCGCACCGACGGGGCGATGCACGCCTGCGGCCACGATACCCATGTGGCCATGCTGGCCGGCGCGGCGCGGGCGCTGTGCGCGAAGAAGGACCAGCTGGCCGGGACGGTGATGTTCATGTTCCAGCCGGGCGAGGAGGGCTGGCACGGCGCGCGCTACATGCTTGACGACGGCCTGATCGACCCTCTGCCCGACGCCGCCTTCGCCCTGCATATCTCGCCCAACATGCCGACCGGGGTGTTCGCCAGCCGGCACGGGCCGCTGCTGGCCTCGTCCGACAGCATCCGCATCAAGGTCATCGGCGCCGGGGGCCACGCCTCCATGCCGCAGGACGCCATCGATCCGATCCCGGTGGCCTGCGAGATCGTCACGGCGATGCAGACCATGATCACCCGGACCCTCTCGGTGTTCGATCCGGCCGTGATCACCATCGCCCATATCGACGCGGGAACGACCTACAACATCATCCCCGAATTCGCCCGCATGCGCGGGACCCTGCGGACCCTGTCGGAGCGCACCCGCGAGGCGGCCCACGAGGGTATCCGCCGGGTGGCGGTGAACATCGCGGCCGCTCACGGCTGCGCCGCCGAGGTGGAGATCGAGCGGGGCTTCCCGGTCACCGTCTGCAGCGGCCGCGAGGTCGACCTGGCCGAGCAGACCGCCAAGGCCCTCTATGGCGACGGCGCCTGGATGACCATGCCCAACCCGATGATGGGGGCGGAGGACTTCTCCTATGTGCTGCAGAAGGTTCCGGGCCTGATGGCCTTCCTCGGCGCGGCGCCCACCGGCGTCGGCGGCGACTACCGCAGCTGCTGCGCCCTGCATTCCAACAAGATGACTCTCGACGAACAGGTCATGGCCCGGGGCATCGCGATGCACTGCGCCTATGCCGAGGCGGTGCTGGCCGGGGCGCTGAGCGACTAACCGCCCGAATGCTGTCTCGCCAGGGTGTCCTGCACGGTGATGATCGCCGGGCCGAGGATCATCACGAACAGCACCGGCAGGAAGAACAGGATCATCGGCACGGTCAGCTTGGCCGGCAGGGCGGCGGCGATCTTTTCGGCGGCCGACAGGCGCAGCTCGCGGTTCTCCTTGGCCATCACCCGCAGGGCCGCGCCCAGCGGCGTGCCGTAGCGCTCGGCCTGGATCATCGCGGTGGCCACGGCCTTGATGCCCGGGTGGTTGGTCCGCTTGGCGAGACCCTCGTAGGCCTGGCGACGTTCGGGCAAATAGCTCAGCTCGGCGCTGACCAGGGTCAGCTCCTCGGCCAGCTCGATCGATGAGCCGCCGATCTCCTGGCTGACCTTCTGGATCGCCGCCTCGATGGACATGCCGCTCTCGACGCAGATCAGCAGCAGGTCGAGAGAGTCGGGGAAAGCCGCCACAATCGACTCGCGGCGCTTCTGGGCGACGTTGCTGATGTAGACGTTGGGCGCATAGTAGCCGAGCAGCAGGGCGGCCACGCAGATCGTGAACCGGCTCATGGTCGGCAGGCCGAAGCCGTTGACCACGAACAGGTAGAAGCCCGCAACGGCGGCGAAGGCGAACGGCATGACGAAACGGAAGAAATAGAAAGCGCTGATCGGGCGCGGGCCGCGGAAGCCGGCCTGGGCCATCTTCTCGGCGACCTTGGGGTCTTCCAGCAGCCGCGACAGCTGCAGCCGCTCGACGACCTTCTTGTACAGCCCTTCGTCGGTCTGGCGCAGGCTGCTGCCGGAGGTGCGCTTGGCCATTTCCTCGCGGGAGCGGCGGCGCAACTCCTCGCGCCGGTTGGCCACCGACTTGAGCCGGCCCTCCAGGCTCGAGGTCCTCATCATCGGCAGGACCAGCGTCAGGATGGTGGCGAAGGCCACCACCGCGACGAAGGCCGTCAGCAGATTGTCCGGATCGGTGAGGAACTGGACGAGATCCATCGGGCCCTCCTCAGAACTTGAAGTTGATCATCTTGCGCATCACGAAGATGCCGAGACTCATCCAGACCACCGCCCCCAGCACCATCAGGTGGCCGCGGGGATCGGTGAACAGGGGCGCCATGTATTTCGGCGAGGTGATCGAGATCAGGGTCACCACGCCCGGCGGCAGGCTGCCGATGATGAACGACGAGGCGATGGCTTCCGAGGACAGCGCCTTGATCTTCTCGCGCATCAGTTTGCGGCCGCGGAGCACCACAGACAGGTTGTTCAGCGCCTCGGCCAGGTTGCCGCCGGTCTTCTGCTGGATGGCCAGCACGATGGCGAAGAAGCGCAGCTCGTTGGTCGGCATGCGCTCGTACATTTTCTCCAGCGACTGATCCATCGCCATGCCCATGCCGACGTTCTCGACCAGGCGGCGGAACTCGCCGGCGAGCGGCTCGGGGCATTCCTTGCCGATGATCTTCAGGCAGTCGTGCACCGGCAGGCCCGACTTGATGCCGCGCACGATGATATCGATGGCGTCGGAGAAAGCCTCGGTGAACTTCTTGATCCGCGCCTTGGCCATGAAGCCGACCACCCAGCGCGGCAGGCCCAGGCCCGCGGCGAAGGCGAGGCCCAGCGCGATCAGCGGTGACTTGCCGAGCGGCAGGGCGATGGCCCCGACCAGCAGGCCGAATACCGCGCTGCCAATCCAGAACTGCTTTTCGGTGATGGTCAGGCCGGCCTGTTGCAGCCGGGCGGTGATCGACAGAATGGCCTTCTTCTGCAGGCGATCCTGGTCCTTGAGGGTCTTGAGGATCGCCTTGCGCCGCGACTCCGGGTTGTTGGCGGCGGCGCGAGCCGCACGCACGCGGTTCTGGCCGGATCCGCCGCTGGCGATGATCTGGGCGCGCTTGGCCGCCCGGGCGCTTCCGCTGTCGCCACCGGCGAAGACGAAGCCCAGGCCGGCGATCGTCACGAAGGCCAGGACGGCGACGAGGACCACCATCATGGCCGCTACTCCGCCGCGTCGAGGGCTTCCGCCAGCTCGCGCTCAAGCCCGTAGTAGCGGGCGCGGTCCCAGAAGCGCGGGCGGGCGATGCCGGTGGAGCGGAACTTGCCCAGCACCCGGCCATTGTCGTCCTCGCCGGTCATTTCGTAGACGAACAGGTCCTGGGTGACGATCACGTCGCCCTCCAGCCCGACCACCTCGGTGATGTGGGTGATGCGCCGGCTGCCGTCGCGCAGGCGGGCGGCCTGGATGATCACATCGACCGAGCCGGTGATCATCTCGCGGATGGTCTTGGACGGCAGGCCGTAGCCGCCCATGGTGATCATCGATTCCATCCGGCTGATGGCTTCGCGGGGACTGTTGGCGTGCAGCGTGCCCATCGATCCGTCGTGGCCGGTGTTCATCGCCTGCAGCAGGTCGAAGGCCTCGGGGCCGCGCACCTCGCCGACGATGATCCGTTCGGGACGCATCCGCAGGCAATTCTTCACCAGATCGCGCATGGTGATCATGCCCTGGCCCTCGAGGTTCGGCGGCCGGGTTTCCAGGCGCACCACATGCGGCTGCTGCAGTTGCAGTTCGGCCGCGTCCTCGCAGGTGATCACCCGCTCGGTGGGGTCGATGAAGGCGGTCATGGTGTTGAGCAGGGTGGTCTTGCCCGAACCGGTGCCGCCGGAGATGACGATGTTGCAGCGGCAGGCGCCGATGACGCCCAGAACCCGCGCGCCCTCCGGGCTGATGGAGTTGAAATCCACCAGGTCCTTCATGGTCAGCTTGTCTTTTTTGAACTTCCGGATGGTCAGGGTCGGGCCGTCCAGCGCCAGCGGCGGCGCGATGACGTTGACCCGCGACCCGTCCGGCAGGCGGGCGTCGCAGATGGGGCTGCTCTCATCCACGCGGCGGCCGACCTGGCTGACGATCCGCTGGCAGATGTTCATCAGCTGGGCGTTGTCGCGGAACCGGACGTTGGTCAGCTGGACCTTGCCGCCGACTTCGATGAACACCCGGTTGGCCCCGTTGACCATGACGTCGGCGATGTCGTCGCGCGACAGCAAGGGTTCCAGCGGGCCGTAGCCCAGGACGTCGTTGATGATGTCCTGGACCAGATGTTCGGTCTCGGCGACCGACATCTGCACGTTCTTGATCGCCACCAGCTCGGCGACGATGTCCTTGATCTCTTCGGCCGCCGACTTCTGGTCCAGCTGGGCCAGCTGGCTGAGGTCGATGGTGTTCAGCAGGGCGTTGAAGATCGTCGTCTTGGTGGCGTGGTAGTAGTCGCTCTGTTCACGGACGATCTGCGCGGTGGGGTTCTGGGCCGAGCGCAGCTGGTCCAGCCCCTTCATTTCCTTGGGCTTGGTGCGTTGCGCTCCGGCCGGGGCGGTGGCCGCGTTCTCGTGAGCCCGATTCACCGCCGCCGGCTTGGCCGCCGGCGACGCCGGCTGGGGCCGCGTGGCGATGGGCGCGCCGTCGGGCGCGGGCGGAGGCGCCCTCCGCTCCGCCGGGGCCGGACTGCCGTCGGACCTTTTGCCGAACACGCTGGACTACTTCTTTCTGAACAGGCCGCCGAGGAGCGACGTCTTTTGCGGTGGGGGCGGATCTCGCCGGGCGACCAGACGGGCGAGTTGCTCGATGCCTTCGGCGGCCTTGGACTTGGGGGCGACCTCGCCGAGCATCTGCCCGTGGTTGGCCGCCAGGCCGAAGGCCTTGGGTTCGAACGGAAGGACCAGCGATGGCGCGATCCCCAGCGCCTCGCCGAAGTCCTTGACCGGGATCTCTGGCCGGCCGGGCACGCCGACCTGGTTGAGCACCAGCCGGGGCGGGGCGTCGTTGGGACGGGCCTGACGGACCAGATCGATCATGTTCTTGGCGTTGCGCAGCGAGGCCAGATCCGGCGAGGCGACGATGACCATGTCGTCGGACGCAATGAGCATCTTGCGCTGCCAGGCGCTCCAGGCGTGCGGCAGATCGAGCACAACGAAGGGGGCGGCCGCGCGGATCTTCTGCGCCACTTCCTCGAAGGCGTCCGGATGGATGTCGAAGTCGTTCTCCAGCGTCGCCGGGGCGGCGAACAGCGACAGGCGGTCGGTGACGCGCGCCATCATCCGGTCCATCAGCACCGGGTCCAGCCTTTCCGGCTGGCCGAGGGCGTCGTGGATGCCTTGAAGCGGGTCCTGGTTGAAGTTCAGCCCGGCGGTGCCGAAGGGCAGATCGAAGTCGGCCAGCACCGTGCCGGCCTGCATCCGCTCGGCCAGACACCAGGCCAGATTATGGGCGATGGTCGAGGCGCCGACGCCGCCGCGGGCGCCGACTACGGCGATCTGGCGGCCGACGAAGGGCGCGGCCGGATCGGCGTAGAGGCTGGTGATCGAGCGGATAATCTGCAGCGGACTGAGCGGCGGGACGAGGTACTCGCTCACCCCACGGCGCATCAGCTCGCGGTAGAGGGCGATGTCGTTGGCCGAGCCGATGGTCATGACCTTGGTGCCCGGGTCGCAGACCTCGGCCAGCCGGTCCAGCTGGGCCAGCAGTTCCGGCGCTGAATCGAGGCTCTCGACGATCACCAGCGAGGGGGTCGGCTGGTTCTGGTACTGCTCGACCGCGGCCTGGACGCCGCCCGGCAGAACCGTGGTCGCGGCCCGGGCCATGCGCCGGTCGGCTGCGGCCTGTTCGACCAGTTCGGCGGTGTCGGGCCGGGCGCAGAAGACGTGGATCGAGATGCGCGGCACGCTGACATCGCCCAGCGTTCCATCGCCGCCAGCCATCATCTCGGGCGCGTAGCCGGGCGTGGGCCTGCCGCCGGCCGGCGGGACCCCGGCGGCCAGCTCAACGAACGGATCCTCGTCGGCTCCCTGGCGGGCCAGCGGGAAGTCGGCGAACGGGTCGTCGCCCTCGGCGCCGCTGATCGACGAGGCCGATGCCTGACGCCACGGATCGCCCGGGGCCGAGGCGAACTCGTCCTCGGCGTCGAAGCCCAGATCGAAGGGATCGTGGTCTGTGGGTCCAGGCGCCATGGGTTACTGCACCGCCCTCGAAACTGCGCCGGAGGCCTGCTCGTCCTTGGCGGTCGAGGTGGTCTCGCCCGCCCGGTACTTGCCGAGCACGGTCATGCGGCGGCCGGTGTCGGCTGGATCCATCGGCCGGGCGCCCAGCAGGTCGCCCGGATTGGCCACCTGGGCGGCCATGTTGGCGCTGACCGCGCAGCCGAGATTGCCCATGGGCTGGTTGGAGGCTGTGCTGGTCACCGCCGTCCACCCGCCGCAGCGCGGCGTGATGGCGACGTAGCGATTGAAGCCGACCACGATCGGTGCGTCGGGGGCGCCGGCGGGGTCATAGCCGACCAGCTGGACCTGGTCCGGCGTCGCGCCCTGGCTGACCAGGAAGGCGCGAGCGTCGGCGCTGACGCGGTA
>JACRBD010000333.1 GCA_016234625.1 Caulobacterales bacterium
GCAGGGCCAGGGTGGACAAGGCGGCCAGGGCGGTGGGCAAGGTCAGGGCGGGCGCCCGGGCGGCCAGGGTCAGGGTCAAGGCCAGGGCGGCTGGCAGGGTCAGGGTCAAGGCGGTCAGGGCGGCTGGCAAGGTCAGGGCGGACAGGGCCAGGGCCAATGGGACCGTGACGGCCGTGGTGATCGTGATCGCGGCGATTGGGACCGCGATGGTCGGGGCGGTCGCGACCGCGGCGACTGGAACCGCGACGGTCGCGGCGGCGGCCAGCGCTGGGACGGTCGTCGTCCGGGCGAGGGCCGCGGCATGCGCAATCGCGACCATGGCCGGCGCTGGTACGACCAGCGCGCCTGGCAGCGGTCCTATCGCTCCAACCACCGCTATCGCGTGGCGCCTTACCGCTATCCCAGCGGCTGGTACGCGCGCAGCTGGAACTACGGCGACTTCCTGCCGTTCGGCTGGTTCAGCTCCAGCTACTACCTGAACTGGGGCGCCTACGGCCTGCCGTACCCGCCGATCGGCTGCGAATGGATCCGCGTCGGCCAGGACGCCCTGCTGGTCGATATCTGGACCGGCCGTGTCGTGGCCGTCTACTACGGCCTGTTCTGGTAGGGTTTCACCAGCGTCGAGACCAAGCCCCGGAGGCGACTCCGGGGCTTTATCGTTGGGCCGCGCGCAATTCCGTTGCGCCCGCCACCTTGACCTTTCGGCAAATTTCCGCTCGATAGCCCGGCCTTTGCTGCACTGCCGTTGCGCAGGTGCGGCGTAATCGACCGAACCGGAGAAAAATCATGCGCGTCTACTATGACCGCGACGCAGATCTGGCCCGCATCCTGGACCGGAAGATCGCGATCGTAGGCTATGGCAGCCAGGGCCATGCCCACGCGCTCAATCTTCGAGACTCCGGCCTCAAGAACGTGGCGGTGGCCCTGCGTCCCGGCTCGGCCTCGGCCAAGAAGGCCGAAGGTGAGGGCCTGAAGGTCATGACGGTGGCCGAGGCCGCGGCCTGGGCCGACGGGATCATGATCCTCGCCCCGGACGAGCTGCAGCGCGGCATCTACGAGAACGAGATCGCCCCCAACATCCGCGACGGCGCGGCCCTGCTGTTCGCCCACGGCCTGAACGTCCACTTCGGCCTGATCGAGCCCAAGGCCAGCGTCGATGTGCTGATGGTCGCCCCCAAGGGCCCTGGCCACACGGTGCGCGGCGAGTACCTCAAGGGCGGCGGCGTGCCCTGCCTGATCGCCATCCACCAGAACGCAACCGGCAACGCCATGGACCTGGGCCTGGCCTACGCCAGCGCCATCGGCGGCGGTCGCTCGGGGATCATCGAGACCAACTTCCGCGAGGAATGCGAAACCGACCTGTTCGGCGAGCAGGCGGTGCTCTGCGGCGGCCTGGTCGAGCTGATCCGGGCGGGCTTCGAGACCCTGGTCGAGGCCGGCTACGCGCCGGAGATGGCCTATTTCGAATGCCTGCACGAGGTGAAGCTGATCGTCGACCTGATCTATGAAGGCGGCATCGCCAACATGAACTACTCGATCAGCAATACGGCCGAGTACGGCGAGTATGTCACCGGGCCGCGCATCGTCACCCCCGACACCAAGGCGGAGATGAAGCGGGTGCTGGAGGACATCCAGTCGGGCCGGTTCGTGCGCGACTTCATGCTTGAGAACCAGGTCGGCCAGCCCAGCTTCAAGGCGACCCGCCGCCGCAACGCCGAGCACCAGATCGAGGAGGTCGGCGGCCGCCTGCGGGCGATGATGCCGTGGATTACGAAGAATCAACTGGTGGACAAGGCCAAGAACTGATCCATCGTCCCCCGCTTGATTGAGTGGGGGCCGGCGTGACGTCTCGGGTTGCGATGAGTTTGGCGGCGGCTTTCGTCTGGGCCCTGGCGGGCGGCGCCCTGGCGGCGCCTCCGCCGCCGGGCGGCTCGACCGAGGTGGAGGGGGTGGTGATCACCGCCGACGCCGACGTGCGGGTCATGGTCGCGGTCGGCGGCGACATCGACGACAGCACCTATGTGGCCAGTGCGCCGCCGGGCCTGGCCTGCGGCGGCGCGCAGTACCAGTACATGACGCGGGAAAACCGCCAGTGCTGGCTGCGCATCCGGCGCAAATCCCCGATCATCCTGACCGCCCAGGCCAGCGGCCGATACGGCGTCGACTGGACGGTGCAATGGGTCGGCTGCGAACCGGTCGCCAACGGGGCCGCCTGCACGATCAGCGCCGCCGACGAGGCGCAGGTGGCGGCCCTGTTCACGCGCCGGTAGGCGCACTACCTTCAACGGGACATTCGGGAGCCGCCTTCATGAAACGCCTGATCCTCGCCGCCGTCCTGGCGCTGACCGCCGCGCCCGCCCTGGCCGCGCCGGTCGCCTACACGATCGACCCGAGCCACACCCAGACCACCTTCCAGGTCGACCGGTTCGGTTTCACCACGGTGCTGGGCGCCTTCACCACCGCCTCGGGCGTGATCTGGATCGATGAGGCCGACCCGGCCGCCTCGCGGGTCGAGGCCCAGGTCACCGTCGCCAGCCTCTACGCCGGCGATCCGACCCGCGAGGACCATGTGAAGGGCGAGCGTTGGCTGAACGGCGCGGCCAACCCGCTGATCACCTTCAAGTCGACCCGGGTAGTTCCCACTGGCCCCGACACCGCCGACGTGACCGGCGACTTCACGCTCAACGGGGTGACCAGGCCGGTGACCTTGAAGGTCAAGCTGAACAAGATCGGCAAGGCGCCCGGCTCGGGCAAGCCGTCGGCCGGCTTCACCATCACCGGTTCGATCCATCGTCGCGACTTCAACGTCGGCGCGGCCGTACCTGCCGGCCTGATTGGCGAGGACGTGCCCATTCGCATCGAAGCCCTGGCTGTCGCCCCCGCTCCCGCGGCGCCTTAGACCCGGCATGCGCCGCATCGAAAATCTGTACCTCGCCGGCCCGGAAGTCTGGTTTCCCAATGTCGGGGCCCATTTCGCCGTCCGCCAGGCCATGTGCGAGAACGCCGGCTTCAGCCTGCTGCAGGCCGACACCGCCGAGCTGCGCGAGATGGAGCCGGGCGAGATCATGGCGCGGGAGATCTATGCCGAACGGGTGGCCCGCATGCGTCGGGCCGACGCGGCGATCGTCAACCTGACCCCCTGGCGTGGGCCGGCGGCGGACACCGGCGCCGCCTTCGAGGCCGGCTTCCTGTCAGGCCTCGGCAAGCCCGTCTGGGCCTATATGAACATCAGCTACGAGCACGACGCCGAGTACCGCGACCGGGTCGACGCCCATTTCGGCGCCCAGCTGGACGAGGACGGCGTCTGGCGCGACGGCGAAGGCTGCCTGATCGAGGACTTCGGCCTGCCCGAGACCATCATGCTCTGGGCCGAGGCCCGCCGGCTGTTCGTCATCGTCACGCCGGATACGCTGGGGGATGTGACGGGGCTGCAGCTGTGTCTGGACGCGGTGCGGGCGTACGCGGACGATTAGAAGGGGACACGTACCTGCGGTACATGTCCCCTACGGCCACCCCAGGTCCGCTTCCCCCCGGAGGATCGCCTCCGCCGCCGCCGAGTGTTTCCCGCCCTCCCGCTCATGCAGGACCAGCGCGGGCAACAGCGCCAGCGGCGCCTTCCCCGTCTTCACCGCCCTCACCAGCACCCGTTTCGCCGGGGCGTCGGCGAAGGGGTGGATTGGCCGCACCCGGAACGACCCGGCCTTGCCGCCCAGCAGCGCCAGCAGATCGGCCAACCGGTCGGCGCGGTGGATCACCGTGATGGTCCCGCCCTCGCGGACCGCTTTGAGCAGAAAGCCCGTCCAGGCCTCCAGCCCGCCGTCGGCTAGCCAGGCGCCGGTCTTTTCCTCGGCCGGGGCCAGCAAGGCGTTCGGGTCGTCGAAGAACGGCGGGTTGGCCATCACCGCGTCGAATACCGGCTGGCCCAGCGCCTTGAACCCGGCCTGGACATCTCCGTCGACAATCTCGACCCGCTCGCCCAGCCCGTTCAGCGCCACGTTTTCCCGCGCCAAAGCCGCAGCCGCGCTGTCGCGCTCGATGCCGACGAACCGTGCCTCCGGCCGGCGCACCGCCGCCGCCAGCAAGGCCGCGCCGGGGCCGCAACCGGCCTCCAGCACCCGCTCGCCCGGCCTCGCGTCGCAGGCGGCCGCCAGCAGGGCGGCGTCCATGCCGGCGCGATAGCCCCTGGCCGGCTGGCGCAGCAGAACCCGTCCGTCCAGCAGCCGATCGGTGGTCACGTCGCCCTGGTCAGCCATCTCGGCCTTGCCCTCGCCCTTTCCCTGACCTATCCCGCCGGGGAGGCTTCCCGCAACGGCGCTTGGGTCGTGGTCGGAAGATGAAGGAGCGCAGGTGTTGGACGCAGTGAATGCGGCCGTGGCCCGCCCGGCGGGCTCCGTCGACGGACTGGTGGCTCTGGCGTCCTCCGACATGCGGGGCGTCAACGCCATCATTTCCGCGCGGATGCAGAGCCCGGTCTCGGTCATCCCGGCCCTGGCCGACCATCTGATCAACGCCGGCGGCAAGCGGCTGCGGCCGCTGCTGACCGTGGCCGCCGCCCGGCTGCTCGGCTCGGCCGACGACTCCTGCCTCAAGCTGGCGGCGGCGGTGGAGTTCATCCACACCGCCACCCTGCTGCATGACGACGTGATCGACAGCTCCCAGCTGCGCCGCGGCAAGGTGGCGGCGCACCTGATCTGGGGCGCGCCGTCCAGCGTGCTGGTCGGCGACTATCTGTTCGCCCGCGCCTTCGAGCTGATGGTCGAGGCTGGTTCGCTGCAGGCGCTGGACATCCTGGCCAAGGCCGCCGGGGTGATCAGCGAGGGCGAGGTGCTGCAGCTGACCCGCGCCCACGACCTGAACCTGTCGCAGGACGTCTATCTCGAGATCATTCGGGCCAAGACCGCCGAGCTGTTCGCCGCCGCCGCCGAGGCGGGCGCGGTCAGCGCCGGGGCCTCGGACGACCGCCAGCGGGCCATGCGGGCCTATGGCCTGAACCTGGGCCTGGCCTTCCAGCTGGTCGACGACGCCCTGGATTATGGCGGCGCCACCGAGACCCTGGGCAAGAACGCCGGCGACGACTTCCGCGAAGGCAAGGCGACCCTGCCGCTGCTGCTGGCCATCGCCCGCACCGGCGAGGCCGAGGCGGCCTTTTGGGAGCGAACCATCGGGCGCCGCGAGCAGACCGACGAGGACTTCCGCCGCGCCCGCGACCTGATCTCGCGCACCGGCGCGGCCGAGGCGACCCTCGACCTGGCCCACCAGTTCGCCAACGAGGCCAAGGCGGCCCTCGGTCGCATGGATGACAACCCCTGGCGCACGGCGCTGGAGGACCTGGCCGACTTTGCCGTCAGTCGCCGGACCTGAGGCGCGGCCCGTGCCGCCACAGCGGATCCTGGTGATCAAGCTCTCCGCC
>JACRBD010000329.1 GCA_016234625.1 Caulobacterales bacterium
ATGTGGTCGAGGTGCTGGTCGCCGACAACCAGCATGTGGAAGCCGGTCAGGTTCTGGCCCGTATCGACCCGACCTCCTTCCAGGCCAGGCTCGACCAGGCGCTGGCCAATGCCGCCGCCCTGGAAGCCGCCGTCGGCGCGGTCGATGACAAGGCTGCCCTGGAACAGGCGATGATCGCCCAGCGGGCCGCCGGCCTTGCCAGCGCCCGCGCCGAGGCCGGTCGCATGGACGCCGACCTGAAGCGCTATGGCGACCTGGCCGAACAGGGCTGGGTGTCCGACCAGAAACTGTCCACCGTTAGGGCCGGCGCGGCCCAGTCCGCCGCCTCGGTGACCCAGGCCCAGGCCGCGCTGGAAGCCGAACGTCGCTCCGCTGAGTCGCTCGGCTCGGCCCGGGCCCAGACCGTGGCCCAGGTTGCGGCCGCCCGCGCCGCCGTCGAGCAGGCCCGCCTCGACCTGGAGCGCACGGGGATCCGCGCGCCCGCCGCCGGCGTGGTCGGCGCCCGCTCGGTGCGTCCCGGCCAGCTGGTCCAGCCGGGCGTCACGCTGATGAGCGTCGTGCCCCTTGGGAAGGCCTTCGTGGTCGCCAACTTCAAGGAGACCCAGCTGGCCCGCCTGCGCATCGGCCAACCGGTGGAGATCAGGGCCGACGCCTTCGGCGACCAGACGATCAAGGGCAGGGTGCAGAGCTTCGCCCCGGCCACTGGGGCCGAGTTCGCCCTGATCCCGGTGGAGAACGCCGTGGGCAACTTCACCAAGATCGCCCAGCGGATACCGGTGCGGATCGCCGTCGAGGAGGGCGAAGCGCTGGCCGCGGCCCTGCGCCCCGGCCTGTCGGTGGAGGTCAAGGTCGATGTCCGCGGCCGCGCCGGGCAGAGTTTCGCCGAGTCCGGCCAGGCGCCCGCCCGCTACGCCCGCACCGGCGAATCCCGCTAGCGCCGTGACCGCCGCGGTCCTGACAGGTCCGGCCACGCCGCCCGCCGCCGAGACGGCGGCGCCGGCGGTCAACTGGCTGATGCTGTTCCTCGGCTTCGGGGGCATGGCGATCGGCCAGTTCATGGCCATTCTCGACATCCAGATCGTCGCCGCCTCCCTGCCGCAGATCCAGGCCGGGGTCGAAGCCAGCGCCGACCAGGTCAGTTGGATCCAGACCGCCTACCTGATCCCGGAGGTGGTGATGATCCCGCTGTCTGCCTATCTGGCCCGGCTGTGGGGGACCCAGAAGGTCTTCATGGCCAGCTGCGGCGGCTTTTTGATCATGAGCGTCCTGGCCGGCTGCTCGACCAGCATCGACATGATGATCGTCTGCCGGGCCCTGCAGGGATTTGTCGGCGGAGCCATGGTGCCGACCGTGTTCGCCACGGCTTTCAGCGCCTTCCCGCCCGAGCGCCGGGTCACCGCCAATGTGGTTACCGGCATGATCGTCACCCTGGCGCCGACCATCGGCCCGTCGCTGGGTGGCCACCTCACGGACTGGCTGAACTGGCGATGGCTGTTCTTCATCAATGTCGTGCCGGGCCTGCTGAGCCTGTTCCTGGTCGCCCGATGGGGCAATTTCGACAAGGGCGACCAGCGGCTGGCGCACAATTTCGACTGGTTCGGCCTGGCGATGATGGCCGTCTTCCTGATCAGCATGCAGTACGTGGTCGAGGAGGGAGCCAAGGACGGCTGGTTCGAGGACGACACCATTCTGTGGCTGACCGTCCTGGCCGCGGTCACCGGCGCGGTCTTCATCTGGCGGCAGATGTCCTACTTCCAGCCGATCATCCAGCTGCGGGCCTTCGCCGACCGAAACTTTTCGCTCGGCATCCTGATGGCGGCCACATCAGGTCTGGCACTTTACGGCGGGACCTTCCTGATGCCCCTCTATCTGGGCCGGGTGCGGGGATTCTCGGCGGCCGAGGTCGGCACCACCATGCTGGTGTCCGGGGCGGCGATGTTCGTCACCGGCCCCCTGGCCGGGCGCTGGGTGCGGGCGATGGACCCGCGCGTTCCGATCATCGTCGGCTACGGCATGGTGGCCTGGGGCATGTGGCTGGGCCACGCGGTCAACGGCGAGTGGGGCTTTGTCGAATTCGCCGCCGTCCAGGCCTTCCGCGGGGTCGGGGTGATGGTGGCGATGATCGCCTCCACCCAGCTGACCATGAGCACCCTGCCCATGCATCTGATCAAGGATGCGTCAGGCCTGCTCAATCTGGCCCGCAACACCGCCGGCGCGGTGGGCATGGCGATCATCGCCAGCAACCTGACCACCCAGGCGGCCGTGCACATGAACGACATCACCTCGCGGATAGACCGCTCCAGCATCGAGGGCCAGGCGATGATGTCGGGCCTGACCCATCGTTTCGCCCAGCTGGGCCTGGCTGATCCCGAGGGCGCCGCCTACAAGGCCATGCACTACATGATCGGCCAGAAGGCCCAGGTCCTGGCCTTCGGAGACGCCTTCGCCTTCATGGCCGTCTGCGCCGCCCTGGCCGCCCTGCTGGCCTTGCTGGCCAGGCCCGGCAAGACCCATCCCGGCGGCCGCGCCTTCACGCCGGAGCCCGAACACTGATGCCCCGCCTCGTCGGACAGATCGACGCCGCCAAGAGCGAGGCCATCCTCGACGCCGCCTCCGAGGTGCTGGGCGAACGGGGGCTGTCCGCGCCCATGGAGGAGATCGCCCGCCGGGCCAGGGTCTCCAAACAGACCGTCTATAACCACTATGGTTCCAAGGCCGACCTGGTCCGGGCCCTGGTCGAGCGGCGGGTGGCGACCATCACCGCCCCCCTGCGCGCTCGCGGCGCCGAAGATCGGCCGGAAGAGACCCTGCGGGCCTATGCCCAGACACTTCTGACCGTGGTCACCAACAAGAACTACGCCCTGATGCGGGTGACCATCCAGAGCGCCGGAGAGATGCCGGACCTGGCCCGGGAGGTGTTCGAGGCGGGGCCCAAACACTCGCGGGCGCAGCTGGCGGCCTTCCTCGAGCTGGAAACCCGGGCCGGCCGGATGAAGGTCGACAATCCGCAGCAGGCGGCCGAGTACTTCGGCGGCATGGTGCTGGGCCATCGCCAGACCAAGGCCCTGCTCGGCCTCGCGCCGGACCTGACCGAGGCCGAGGTTGAATCCAACGCGGCTGAGGCGGCCCGCATCTTCATGCGGGCCTACGCCGTCTAGCCCTGAGCAGCGTCGCCGTCGGGCAGGCCGATCATGTGGAAGCCGGCGTCGACGTGGACCACCTCGCCGGTGGTCGAGCGGCCGAGGTCCGACAGCAGCCATAGCGCCGCCCCGGCGACCCCTTCCATCGAGGTATCCTCCTTCAGGGCGCTGAAGGCGCGGCCCTGGCTGATCATGCCTCGGCCGCCGGAGATGCCGGCCAGCGACAGGGTGCGCATGGCCCCGGCCGAGATGGCGTTGACCCGGATACCCTTGGGACCCAGGTCGCGGGCGATGTAGCGGGTCGCCGCCTCCAGCGCCGCCTTGGCCACGCCCATGGTGTTGTAGTTGGGGATAACCCGCTCGGCGCCGAGGTAGGTCATGGTCACCATCGCCCCGCCGTTGGGCATCATCTCCGCCGCCCGGCGGGCGGTGTCGACGAAGCTGAAGGCCGAGATGTTCATCGCCCGCAGGAAACCCTCCCGCGTGGTGTTCTCCACGAATGAGCCCTTGAGCTCATCCTTGTTGGCGAAAGCGATCGAGTGGAGGAAGGCGTCGAGCGTCCCCATCTCCTTGCCGATCTGGGCGAAAGCGGCGTCCATCGAGGCGTCGTCGGTGACCTCCATCGGCACGAAGGTCTTCACCCCGATGCTCTCGCCCAGCGGCCGGACGCGCTTTTCCATATCCGGCATGTAGGCGAAGGCCAGCTCGGCGCCCTGGGCGGCCAGCTGCGAGGCGATTCCCCAGGCGATGGAGTTGTGGTTCGCCACCCCGGTGATCAGGGCCTTCTTGCCTTTCATCAGCTCGCCCTTGGGGAAGGTGTAGTCGTCGGCCATGTGGCGTTCCTTGTCAGTGCGTGGTTCGAGACGCGCCCTGCCGGGCGCTCCTCACCATGACGAACGGGGATTGCAGCCCCCTGGCTGCGTCATCCTGAGGAGGCTGCGTAAGCAGCCGTCTCGAAGGACGCAACCCCGCTTGTGCCGGCCTCCTAGGCCCGCGCCATGACCAGGCAGCCGTTGGTGCCGCCGAAGCCGAAGCTGTTGGACATCACCGTTTCCACCTGGCGGTCTTCCCGCTTGAGCAGGATCGGCAGGTCCTCGAAGGCCGGGTCGAGGGTCTCGATATGGGCGCTCTCGGCGAGAAAGCCGTTGTTGAGCATCAGGAGGCTGTAGATGGCCTCCTGAGCGCCAGCGGCGCCGAGGCTGTGACCGGTCAGGGACTTGGTCGAGGAGATGGCCGGAGCGGACTTGCCGAACACCTGGCGGACCGCCTCCATCTCCTTGAGGTCGCCGACCGGGGTCGAAGTGCCGTGCGGATTGAGGTAGTCGATGGTCCGGCCGCCGGCGCCGGCCATAGCCAGGGCCATGCAGCGGGCCGCGCCCTCGCCGGAGGGGGCGACCATGTCGTAACCGTCCGAATTGGCCGCGTAGCCGACGATCTCGCCGTAGATCTTCGCGCCGCGCGCCTTCGCCCGCTCCATCTCCTCAAGCACCACGATGCCGGCGCCGCCGGCGATGACGAAGCCGTCGCGGTTCAGGTCGTAGGCCCGGCTGGCCACGGCGGGCCGGTCATTGAAGTTGCTGCTCATGGCGCCCATGGCGTCGAACATGTTGGACAGCGACCAGTCCAGCTCCTCGGCCCCGCCGGCGAAGACCACGTCCTGCTTGCCCATCAGGATCTGCTCGTAGGCCGATCCGATGCAGTGGGTGGAGGTGGCGCAGGCCGAACTGATCGAGAAATTCAGGCCGCGGATCTTGAACCAGGTGGCGAGGGTCGCCGAAGCGCCCGAGCTCATCGCCTTGGGCACGGCGAACGGGCCGATGCGCTTGGGGCCCTTCTCGCGGGTAGTCTCGGCGGCGGCGATGATCGCCTTCGTCGAGGGGCCGCCGGAGCCGACGATCAGGCCGGTGCGGTTGTTGGACACCTCGGTTTCGCCGAGGCCGGAATCGGCGATCGCCTGCTCCATGGCCACATGGGCCCATCCTGTGCCTTCGGCGAGGAAGCGGGCGGCCCGCCGGTCGACGATGGCCTCCCAGTCGCAGTCGGGCGCGGCCTCAACCTGCGAGCGGAATCCAAGATCGGCATAGGACTGGGCGAATTTGACGCCGGATTTCGCCTCGCGGAGAGAGGCGACCACCTCGTTGGCGTTGGCGCCGATCGAGGACACGATTCCGATGCCGGTAACGGCTACGCGACGCATGTTCATTCCTTCCTTCCCCGGTCCTGCCCCTGTGGACCGGACTCAAATCCCTTCGGCCGGCCTGTTCAGGTCCTCGCCGTGGGATCAAACAGGCCTACCCGGAGGTCTTTCGCCTCATAGATAGGCTTGCCGTCGGCTTCCAGCACCCCGTCGCCTATGCCCATTACGAGCCGGCGGTTGATCACCCGCTTGAGCTCGACACGGTAGACAACCTTCTTCACGTCCGGCGTCACCTCGCCGGTGAACTTCACCTCGCCCACGCCCAGGGCCCGACCTCGGCCCTGGCCGCCGATCCAGCCAAGGTAGAAGCCGACCAGCTGCCACATGGCGTCCAGGCCCAGGCAGCCGGGCATCACCGGATCGTTGTTGAAGTGACAGGCGAAGAACCAGAGGTCCGGATGGATATCCAGTTCCGCCTCGACCAGTCCCTTGCCGTGAGCGCCGCCGTCGTTGGTGATGTTGGTGATCCGGTCGAACATCAGCATCGGCGGCATCGGCAGCTGGGCGTTGCCGGGGCCGAAGGCCTCGTCGCGGCCCGAGGCGATCAGGTCGTCGTAGCTGTAGCTGGACTGGGCCATGGGAGGCGGGTTCGTCGAAGTCATGCGTCACCGGAGCTTCGCCGCGTCAAAGCGGCCTGACTGGCGCGGGTTACCACGCGGGGGACGGGGTCTCAATCTTCGCGGGGACGGCAGGGCGTGAGCCCGCCGGCGCCCCAGACCTCGCTCGCCGGCACCCAGCCGGTCTCGCCCGACGCCTTGATCCGCCGCCAGTCCCCTTCGCTCTTTTCCAGCGCCGCGATCGCGTTGGGGGCGAGGAAGGCCACCACCCGTGCCTCAGCTTTCGGCGCGGCGCGCATGGCCAGCTGGCCCGGCTGGACGCGCATCACCGTCAGCCGACCGTCCAGCCCGCGCTTGTGCGCCCAGGCCTGGACTCCGTCCGGCCCCCGCACCCGCCGCCAGTCGCTGGTCTCGGCCACCACCTCCAGCGGCATGCCCCTGGATTTCCAGACCCACAGGATGCGGTGGTCCTCGCCCGGGCCCTTGCGCGCGTAGACCTCGCCGAACTTCAGCGAGACGAAGCGCGGCACCGGCAGGGTCGAGGGCGTGTCGCAGACCTGGGCGCCGCGGCCGTTGCAGCCGGCCAAGGCGATCAGCGCCGCCGCCAGGGCGACCGCGACCGCCGCCTTTGCCGGCAAAGTCCCATCTAAGGCCCCTTCGGGCCGCAGCTTCCCTTGGCCCCCCGCCGGGCCTTTGCTAAGGGTGCGAAGACCCCCCGAGGGGCCAACGCCGTTATCGAAAGCGTCCATGGCCGCCAAGAAGCCGAAAGTCATCGTCACGCGCAAGTTGCCTGATCCGGTGGAGACCCGGATGCGGGAGCTGTTCGACACCGAATTGAACGTCGATGACCGGCCGATGACGCCGGACGAGCTGGTCGACGCGATGGGCCGTTGCGACGTGCTGGTGCCGACCATCACCGACCGCCTGGACTCGCGACTTCTGTCGCGGGCCGGCGAGCGGCTGAAGCTGATCGCCAACTTCGGGGCGGGTGTGGACAACATCGACGTCACCACTGCCAACCAACGCGGCGTGATCGTCACCAACACCCCCGGCGTCCTGACCGAGGACACCGCGGACCTGACCATGAGCCTGATCATGGCCTCGACCCGCCGCATCGTCGAAGGCGCGGCCGTGGTGCAGTCCGGCGGCTTCCAGGGCTGGTCGCCGACATGGATGCTCGGCCGCCGCCTGTGGGGCAAG
The DNA here is from genome assembly GCA_016234625.1 of Caulobacterales bacterium. Classification (GTDB taxonomy): domain Bacteria; phylum Pseudomonadota; class Alphaproteobacteria; order Caulobacterales; family Caulobacteraceae; genus Caulobacter. Next base: position 7,095 of record JACRBD010000329.1, read on the forward strand.
CGGCTGGGCATCATCGGCATGGGCCGAATCGGTCAGGCCCTTGCCCGGCGCGGCAAGGCTTTCGGCCTGTCGATCCACTATCACAACCGCAAGCCGGTCAGCCCGCGCGTCGCCGAGGAGCTGGAGGCGACCTACTGGGAGAGCCTCGACCAGATGCTGGCGCGGATGGACATCGTCTCCATCAACTGCCCGCACACCCCGGCCACCTACCACCTGCTGTCGGCCCGCCGCCTGAAGCTGCTGCAGCCGACCGCCGTGGTGGTCAACACCGCCCGCGGCGAGGTGATCGACGAAGGGGCCCTGGCCAACATGCTGGCCCGCGGCGAGATCGCCGGCGCCGGCCTGGACGTCTATGAGCACGAGCCGGCGATCAATCCCAAGCTGCTCAAGCTGCCCAACGTGGTGCTGCTGCCGCACATGGGCTCGGCCACCGTCGAGGGCCGCATCGACATGGGCGAGAAGGTCATTGTCAACATCAAGACCTTCATGGACGGGCATAGACCGCCGGATCGAGTAATCCCGGCGATGCTCTAAGGGTCCACGGCTCCCCGATCACGGGCGCCCGGTTGACGCGTCCGGCGCGCCGTTTCAACCTGCCGCCGGGGTTGTTCGGGGGTCGGGTTCAAATGTTCTCACGTCGCGCCATCGTGGCCGGGGCCGTCGCCGCGCCTTTGATCCTGCACGAGACCGCGGCCCTGGCGGCCGCGCCCTATCCGCCGAACCTGGATGAACTGCTCAAGCCGATCACCGTGTTCGACGCGGCCCTCTCGCCCAACGGCGCCTTCATCGCCGTAGCCCGCGAGGAGAAGAACGACGACGCCCGACTGGCCTTCATCGATATCCACAGCGCCGCTGGCGAGGTCGGGGCGCCCCGGCGGGTCAACGTCGGCGACTGTACGGTCGAGCAGATCGAGTGGGGCAACGACGACCGACTGTTGATCTGGGTGGCGCTGGACAAGATCGGCGGCAAGCCGACCGGGATGTATATCTACGGCTATTTCTTCCCGGTCCCGGTGCGGCGGGTGCTGTCGGTCAACACCGACGGCAAGGACGTCCATGTGCTGTTCGAGAACCAGGCCAAGGTGATGAAGCGCAGCTTCAGCGCGGGCGCGATCATCGATCTAATGCCGGAGAACCCAAGGCAGGTGATGATGCAGGTGTCCGAGCCAAGCACCGGCGTCGAGAATCTCTATCTGGTCGATATCTACACCGGGGCGGCGACCCTGCTCGAGAAGGGCAGCACCCTCACCACCCGCTGGGTGACCCAGAATGGCGTCCCGGTGCTGCGCTACAGCATCAACCGTCGAGGGACGGTCTACACCATCGAGGGCCGCGCGCCCGGTGAAAAGGACTGGAAGCTGGTCCGCCGGATCAAGCGTGACGAGTTCAACAAGGTTGCGAAGGATTTCGATTTCGCCGGCTCGACGGACGAGCCGGGCGTCCTGCTGGTGACCAGTCGCGAAGAGGGCGAGGAAACCAGCAGCCTTCGCACCTTCGACCTCAAAACCCTGACGGCCGGGCCGATCATGGCCCGCCGCCCCGACCGCGACATCGACAGCGTCTTCGTCGACGAAAACCGCCGCTACATCGGCGCCAAGTACGTCGACCACCGGGTCAACTACGAGTTCGCCGACAAGACCTTCGCCGCGCACTTCAAGGGCCTGAACAAGTTCATGGGCGACGAGTGCAACATCCATCTGTTCGAC
>JACRBD010000331.1 GCA_016234625.1 Caulobacterales bacterium
TGCGGGTTTGGGGGACACGTACCGAAGACGGTACATGTCCCCTACCGCCTACCGTTCGTTCCGCGGCAGGCCGTCGGCGATGGCGTAGTAGTCGCCCTTGTCGGCGGTGAAGATGTGCTTGCCCAGCATCGTCCCGGTCGGGGCCTCGAAGGCCCCCATGGCGATGGCGATCTTGCTGCGGTGAACGGGGTCCCAGAACAGGGCCGAGCCGCAGGTGGCGCAGAATCCCCGCCGCACCTTCTCCGACGACTGGAACCAGCGGACGTTGTCCTCGCCGTGGATCGTCACATCTACCTTCGGCACGTCGGTCGAAGCCCAGAAATGCCCGGACGTCTTGCGGCACTGGCTGCAGTGGCAGGCGTCCGGCGCCGGCAGCTCGCCCGCGACCTCGAAGCTGACCGCGCCACAAAGGCAGGATCCCTTGTGCATGGGAGGGTCTCCGAAAGCCTAGTCCTTGTCGGACAGGGCGATGGCCTCGCCGACGGTCAGCGCATTCTCGTTGATGTGAACATGCCGCAGGTCGCCGGGGATCAGGCCTTCGCCGCAATGTTCGCAGACCAGCCGGGGAGTGAAGTCATGGCCGCAATGGTCGTGGACGAACTTCATCGGGGCCTTGTCGCCGTAAACGTGATGGTTGCCCCAGTCGGCCATGGTCAGCAGCACCGGCCGCAGGGCCTGGCCCCTGGCGGTCAGGACGTATTCGTGGCGCGGCGGGCGCTCGGAATAGGGCCGGGTTTCCAGCACCCCATGCGCCACCAGACTCTTCAGCCGCGCGGCCAGCACGTTGCGGGCGACGCCCAGCCGCTCCTGCCACTGCTCGAAGCGGCGCGTGCCCCGGAAGGCGTCGCGCAGGATCAGCAGCGTCCAGGGATCCCCCACGATCTCGAGGGTCGCGGCGATGCCGCAGCTTTGTTGCGAATAATCAGCGGTACGGCCCATGGCGGGAGAGTGCGGTTTCCCCGAGGGGAAAGCAAGACCGTTGTTTTTGTGGACGAACCCGTCTAGGTATCCTTTAGCAATGCACTTCCTGTCTTGCCAACTCGGGATGGCGCCAACGGACCCCGGCGCCGTCCCGTCCCTTTGCCCGACTTGACTCGGCGAACGATAGTTTCAAACATATGTTTGAAATGGAGCTATCGTCATGACGCCGCCTGAAGGGTTCGCGCTGCTCTCCCGGCCCAGTCCGCTGATCGACCCCTGGCGGCCGCTGTTCATGCGGGAGGCGCTGGACGGGGTGACCCTCGGCATCCAGGTGCGCGAGCCTCACACCAACTCGCGGGGCACTGTGCACGGCGGCCAGTTCGCGGCCCTGGCCGACCAGGGCATGGGCATGTCCTGCGCCGCCCGGCTGAAGGATGAAGGCGTGCCGGTGGCCAATCTGTGGACCAGCTCGATGACCGTCGACTACCTGGGCGTGGCCAGGCCCGGCCAATGGCTGGCCTTCGACACGGTGTTTTGCCGGCCTGGCAAGACGCTCTGCCATGCCGAGATGGACATCACCGCCGACGGCGAGACGGTGGCCCGGGCGCGGGGCGCGTTCCGGGTCACCCTGGAGCGCGCGGCGGCCGCCTGATCCACCCGCTCCGGTTCCGCGCCGCCGGCAACGCCGGACTTGCGGGCGGGGACCGGAACGCTCAAATCAGCCCCGACCGCCCCAAGGAGCTTCCATCCATGTCCGCCGATCCCGTCGTCATCGTCTCGTTCGCCCGCACGCCCATGGGCGGCTTCCAGGGCGCGCTCACCGGCGTGAAGGCCACCGAGCTGGGCTCGGCGGCGGTGCGGGCGGCCGTCGAGCGGGCCGGGGTCGATCCGGCGAAGGTCGAGCAGATCATCATGGGCTGCGTGCTGCCGGCGGGCCTGGGCCAGGCCCCGGCGCGCCAGGCCGGTCTGGGCGCGGGCCTGTCGCTGGGCGTCGAGGCCACCACCGTCAACAAGATGTGCGGCAGCGGCATGCAGGCGGCCATCATGGCCCACGACGCCCTGGCGGCCGGGTCGGTCGACCTGATCGTCGCCGGCGGCATGGAGAGCATGACCGGCGCGCCCTACCTGATGACCAAGCACCGCGGCGGCGCCCGCATCGGCCACGATACGATCAGCGACAGCATGTATCTCGACGGCCTCGAGGACGCCTACGAGCCCGGGCGGCTGATGGGCTCCTTCGCCGAGGACAGCGCCCGCACCTACCAGTTCACCCGCGAGGACCAGGACGCCTACGCCATCGAGAGTCTCAGCCGCGCCCGCACCGCCATCGAGAGCGGCGCCTTCGCCGCTGAGATCACCCCGGTGACGGTCAAGACCCGCAAGGGCGAGGAGATTGTCAGCCAGGACGAGCAGCCGCTGAAGGCCGATCCGTCAAAGATCGCCGGCCTGAAACCCGCCTTCAGCAAGGACGGCACGATCACCGCCGCCAACGCCTCATCGATCAGCGACGGGGCCGCGGCCCTGGTGATGACCCGCGAGAGCGTGGCGGAGGCGCTGGGCCTGCCGATCGTTGCCCGCGTGGTCGCCCATGCCGCGCACGCCCACGAGCCCGGCCTGTTCACCACCGCGCCCGTGCCGGCCATGCAAAAGGCGCTGAAGAAGGCCGGCTGGACCGCCGACGATGTCGATCTGTGGGAGGTCAACGAGGCCTTCGCCGTGGTGGCCATGATCGCCATGCGGGAACTGGGCATCGACCGGGCCAGGCTGAACGTCAACGGCGGCGCCACGGCCCTGGGCCACCCCATCGGCGCCAGCGGCGCGCGCATCCTGGCCACCCTGCTTTCGGCGCTTCAGGCGCGCGGCGGCAAGCGCGGCATGGCCAGCCTGTGCATCGGCGGCGGCGAGGCCACGGCCATGGCGGTGGAACTGGTGTAGTCCCATGACCAACGTCACCGACAACACCGCCGCCGGCCGGTTCGAGCTGATCGAACAGGGCCAGTTTGCCTACGCTGACTATCGCCGTTCGCCTGGCCGGTTGATCATCGACTACGTCTTCTCGCCGCCACCCCTGCGCGGGGCGGGAACCGCCGGCCGCCTGATGCGAGGCGTCGCCGATGCGGCCCGGGCGGAAAATGCGAAGATCACCCCCCTTTGCGGGTATGCGGCCGCCTGGCTCAAGCGACACCCTGACACTGCCGATCTGGTGGCCTAACGGCGGTTCTCGTCCTAAGCTGTCGCTCGGAGCCTGTTTTTGGGGGAACCGACCGGTGTTCAGGACCATGGCCGCGGCTGGCGCTCTGGCGCTCGGCCTGTCGTTCGCGGGGGTCGCGCAAGCGCAGTCGCTGCTGTCCGACTGGAGCGTGGCCGACATGCGCCTGGCCCTCGCCGCGGCGGGCGAGACGGTGCTCTCCGACGGCAGGCTCGACGACGGCAATCCGTACGTTTCCGCCAAGTCCCCCGGCGGCCTGAAGTTCACCGTCACCGGCCGGGTCTGCACGGGCGCGGTCAATGCGAAACGCTGCAAGGGCGCCCTGCTCGAGACCCGTTTCAACCTCGACTCCGACGCGGAGGTCGAAAGCTGGATCAAGCAACTCGACTTCGCCGCCGTGTCTATCAGCAACGGCGGCGACAGCGACCTGCTGGTGTCGCGCTACCTGATCTTCGACCACGGAATTCACCCCGAAAACCTCCAGATCAACATCAGCGTCTTCACCGGAGTCGCCGAAGAGATCTGGAGCAAACTCTAGTGAACAGGAACACCACCATGCTGAAGTCCATCGTCACCGCCGGCGCCCTGGCTCTGGCCCTTTCGGTTCCCGGCGCGGCCTCCGCCCAGAGCGGCATGCTGTCCGACTGGGGCGTGGCGGACATGAAACAGGCGATGACCGCCGCCGGCGCCACCGTCACCAAGGAAGGCGCCCTGGAGGGCGGCGCCCCCTATGTCAGCGGGACGTCCGCCGCCGGGATGAAATTCCTGATCTACGGAACCGTGTGCAGCGGCACGCCGAACCGCTGCAAGGGCGCCAACATGACGGCCAGCTTCACGCTCGACTCCGACGCCGAGGTGGACGCCCGCGAGAAGAAGATCGACCGCTCCGCCGTGAGCGTGCGCAACGCGGGCGACAACAGCCTCGAGGTCTCGCGCTACCTGATCTTCGACGACGGCATCAGCCGTAGCAATCTGAAGGTGAACATCGCCGTGTTCATCGAAGTGGCCGAAGAGATCTGGAACGGCGGCGGCGAATAGACCCCGCTCCATAGCACGCGATCAGGCCGCGGGGGCGACTCCGCGGCCTTTTCGTTGCTAACCTCGCCGTCTCGAACGGATGGGGAGAAGAGTGATGACGCCGGGTGGTTCCAATAGCGCCGACCGCGACCTGCGCCGGCGGGCCGAGGCGGTCATCCCCGGCGGGATGTACGGCCACCAGGCGGTGGGCCTGCTGCCCGACGACTACCCGCAGTTTTTCAAGGGCGGCGACGGCGCCCACATCACCGACGTCGATGGCCGGCGCTATCTCGACCTGATGTGCGCCTACGGCCCCAACCTTTTTGGCTACGCCAATCCGGTGATTGACGCGGCCTATGTGCGCCAGCTGGGGCAGGGAGACGCCCTGACCGGCCCCACTGGCCTGATGGTCGAGCTGGCCGAGGCCTTCGTGGCCATGGTCACCCACGCCGACTGGGCGATGTTCTGCAAGAACGGCACGGACGCCACGACCATGGCGATGATGACGGCCCGCCAGCACACCGGCCGCAAGACCCTGGTGCTGGCTCGGGGCGCCTATCACGGGGCCGCGCCCTGGTGCACGCCCCGGCCCGCCGGGACAACGGCCGAGGACAAGGCCAACCAGGTCTTCTGCGCCTACAACGACATCGCCAGCCTGGAGGCCGCCGTGGCCAAGGCTGGCGACGACCTGGCGGCCATCTTCGCCGCGCCGTTCCGCCACGACGCCTTCATCGACCAGGCCGCGCCGGACATCGCCTACGCCCGCCGCGCCCGCGAGCTGGCCGACCAGACGGGGGCCCTGCTGGTGGTCGACGACGTGCGCGGCGGCCTGCGCATCGCCCGCGACTCCAGCTGGTCGGTGATGGGGGTGCAGCCGGATCTGTCGACCTGGGGCAAGTGCATCGCCAATGGCCATCCGATCTCGGCCATGCTGGGCAATGACAAGGCGCGCAAGGCGGCCGCCTCGATCTATGTCACCGGCTCCTACTGGTACGCTGCGGCGGCCATGGCGGCCGGGCTGGAAACCCTGAGGCTGGCTCGCGAGAGCGACTATCTGGAGCGGATCACCGGCCTGGGCGAGCGGCTGCGGACGGGGCTGGCCGAGCGGGCGGTCGCCGCCGGGTTCGGCTTCCGCCAGACGGGGCCGGGGACCATGCCGCTGTTCCTGTTCGATGACGACCCGGACCTGCGCAAGGGCTTCTGCTGGTCCAGCGCCATGCTGGCCAAGGGCGTCTACGTCCATCCCTGGCACAATATGTTCCTCTGCGCGGCGATGACGGAGGGCGATATCGACTTCGCCCTCGACGCGGCCGAACAAGCGTTTCAAACTCTCAAGACGCAGGCGCACGACCTGCCGCCGGTGGAGAAGCTCGCCTTCCTCTCCGCGCGATAGAACATCACGGGAGAGACAGATGGCGTTCGCAGACTACGCGGACCACGACGGCCTGGGTCTGGCCGCGCTGGTGAACAAGGGCGAGGTCTCGCCGGCCGAGCTGGTCGAGGCTGCCATCGAGCGCATCGAGCGGCATAATCCGACCCTCAACGCCGTGGTCCACAAGGCCTATGACGAGGCGCGCAAGGTCGCCGCCGGGCCCCTGCCGGACGGGCTGTTCAAGGGCGTGCCGTTCCTGATCAAGGACCTGGGGGCCAAGGTCACCGGCTGGCCGCGCAGCTCCGGTTCGATGTTCGCCCAGGTCGCCTCGGACAGCGAGGACAGCGAACTGATCCGCCGCTACCGCGCCAGCGGCGTGGTGCTGCTGGGCAAGACCAACACGCCGGAGTTCGGCATTCCGGGGGTGACCCAGTCCGAGCGGCTGGGCCCCTGCGGCAATCCCTGGAACCCGGAGCACATCTCCGGCGGCTCGTCGGGCGGCGCGGCCAGCGCCACGGCGTCCGGCATGGTCCCCCTGGCCCACGCCAGCGACGGCCTGGGCTCGATCCGCATCCCGGCGGCCAACTGCGGCCTGGTCGGCATGAAGATCACCCGCGACCGCACGCCCATCTGCGAGGTCACCGACGGGGCCATGGGCTTTTCGGTCCACCATGTGGTCAGCCGCACGGTGCGCGACAGCGCCGCCATGCTCGACGCCACCGACGGCCCGCAGCCAGGCGATCCCTTCACCCATCCGCGCAAGGAGCGGCCGTTCCTTGAGGAGGTCAGCCGAAGCCCTGGCAAGCTGCGCATCGCCTGGACCAACGAGACCCCCAGCGGCCGCCCCATGGGCGACGAAATGATCGCCGCGACCCAGCGCACGGTGGCAACCCTCAAGGCCCTCGGCCACGAGGTGTTCGAGACGGGCCTGGGCATCGACTATCGCCTGATGTACCGGGCCCAGGGCCTGGTCTCGGCCTCCAACTTCGCCGCCTCGATCCAACGCTGGGTCGAGGCGCTCGGCCGCGAGCCGGAGCCGGGCGAGCTCGGCCCCCTGGCCCAGCGCGGCTACGACGGCGGCCGGCGAGTCAGCGGCCAGCAGGCCCTGTGGGGCTGGCAGACCCTGCGGCTGATCAACATCCAGATCCTCGAGCGCTTCCAGGCCTTCGACGTCTTCCTGACCCCGACCATGAGCTATCCCTCGCCGCGCATCGACTGGCTCGACCCGTTGACGGTGGACGTGAAGGAGTTCGACAAGCGCCAGGCCGCCACCTACGGCACCACCCCGCCGTTCAACTTCACCGGCCAGCCGTCGTTGTCCCTGCCGTTGTGGCAGAGCGAGGACAACCTGCCGCTCGGCATGATGTTCACCGGCCGGTTCGGCGACGAGGCGACGCTCTATCGCCTGGCGGGCCAGCTGGAGAAGGAAATCCCCTGGATCGGCCGCAAGCCGCCGGTGTGGAACTAGCCGGGGACATGTACCGCAGGTACGTGTCCCCTAATCGAGCCATCGCTGAATCTGGATTGGGGGACACGTACCTGCGGTACATGTCCCCGGAGGAA
>JACRBD010000332.1 GCA_016234625.1 Caulobacterales bacterium
CGACCCTGACGAGGCGTCGCTGCGCGAATGGTTCGGCGCGGGCATCGTCGCGGCCGGCATGGTCAGCAAACTCATAACCAACGACCTGCTCAAGGCGGGCGACTGGAAGGGCATTTCCGCCCGCGTGCGCAAGACCGTGGATCTCATCGCCAAGATTCGGAGAGAGCTCCCTTGAGCACCAACGTTCTGAACATCCGCCCTGCCAGCGAAACCCGCTGGGATTGCGCCTCCTTCGGCGAGGTTATGCTGCGCTTCGATCCGGGTTTCGGCCGGGTGCGCAACGCCCGCAGCTTCCAGGTCTGGGAGGGCGGCGGCGAGTACAATGTCGCCCGGGCCATGCGCAAATGCTGGGGCAAGCGCGCCACGGCGGTCACCGCCCTGCCGGTCAACGACCTGGGCTGGCTGGTCGAGGACCTGATGATGCAGGGCGGCGTGGACATGAGCCACGTGGTCTGGCGCGACTTCGACGGTCTGGGCCGCAACACCCGCGTCGGCCTGAACTTCACCGAGAAGGGCTTTGGCGTCCGTCCGGCCCTCGGCTGCAGCGACCGCGGCCACAGCGCCGCCTCGCAGATCCGCCCCGGCGAGGTGAACTGGGAAAGGCTGTTTGGCGAGGAAGGCGTGCGCTGGTTCCACACCGGCGGCATCTTCGCGGCCCTGGCCAGCAACACCGCCGAGGCGGTCATCGAGGCCGTCGAGGTGGCCCGCAAATACGGCACGATCATCAGCTATGACCTGAACTACCGGGCCTCGCTGTGGAAGAGCCAGGGCGGCAAGCCCGGCGCCCAGAAGGTCAACCGCCACATCGCCCAGTACGTCGACGTGATGATCGGCAATGAAGAGGACTTCACCGCCTGCCTCGGCTTCGAAGTCGAGGGTCTGGATGAGCACATCTCGTCCATCGATCCGGCCAATTTCAAGAAGATGATCGAGACGGCGGTCGCCCAGTTTCCCAATTTCAAGGTCGCGGCCACGACCCTGCGCAACGCCAGGACGGCCAGCGTCAACGACTGGTCGGCGATCCTCTACGCCGGCGGCCAGTTCTATCAGTCGATGATGCGCGAGAACCTGGAGATCTACGACCGGGTCGGCGGCGGCGACGGCTTCGCCTCGGGCCTGGCCTACGGCTTCCTGGAAGGGAAGGGTCCCCAGGCCGCCGTCGAGTACGGCGCGGCCCACGGCGCCCTGGCCATGACCACCCCCGGCGACACCTCCATGGTTCGCGCCGCCGAGGTCGAGGCTGTCATGCAGGGCAAGGGCGCGCGGGTTATCCGGTAGACATTCGGCGGGCGAAACCTGCGAAAGCCGGGCGGGACGAATTCCAGGGTTCGCTCCTTGGCGCAGGGAGCGGAGGCTTTGGCGGCCCTAGCCGCACTGCGGAGCCACCGATAGGCTCCCTATCCGTGTGGGGAGAGCTTGCCATGAAGATCGTTCAATCCATCGCCGTCGCCCTGGTGCTGATGATCTCGGCCGGGTCCTTCGCCGACGCCCGGGCGCCCGGCGAGAAGGACCGTATCGCCGCCGTGCTGGATCGGGGCAACCTGCTCTACGACCATGACCAGGCCGCCTGGCACAGCACGGACGTCATGCTGGAACAGGTTCCGCGTCCGCGGATCGGCGAGGTCAAGGGCTGGCTGATCGAGCCCGGCGCCGGCGGCGGCCTGTCGGTGCTCTACTACGGCTATGACGGGGCGACGCCCTACGGCGTGTTCCGCGCCGGCTATCGCGATGGCAAGGTGGTCGATCCCGTGCTGATCGCGGCGGACACCCCTGACCGCGCCTTGACCGCCACCCAGGCCCGCATGGTCCAGGCCCGCAAGGCCGCCATGGACCGCAACCCCGCCGCCTGCGTGCGCAAGCCCTTCAACGCGGTGGTCGTCCCGCCGGCGTCGGAGACCGCCCCGGTCGAGGTCTATCTGCTGACGCCGCAGGTCGAGGCCGGCAAATATCCTTTCGGCCTGCACTATCAGGTCACCGTCGGCGCGGACGGAAAGGTCGCCTCGACCCGCCCGTTCATGAAGGGCTGCATGGTCCAGCCGCTGCCGGCGAACGTCGTCGCCTCGATGGTCAGCCACCTGCTCGACCCCATGCCGACCGAGATCCATGTCTGGCTGGCGCGCTGGACCGGCAAGCCGGTCTACGTATTGGTCGCCGATCCCCAGCAGCTGTGGGAGGTCACCGGCGGGGGCATGCGCAAGGTCGACAGGCCCTGACCGTTCTTTCGCCTGCGAACCGGGGGCGTCCGGCGAGGGCAAGCCAGGCGGCGCCTGGCCCGGCGCCTTCAAATCCGGTCAGGCCGCGGAGAGCAGGCGGGCCGCGATCGCCTTGACCGCCGTGCGGGCCTCGGCGGTCACAGTGGTGTTGCTGAGGATCACGGCCGCGCTCCGTCGCGTGGGGTCCAGGTAGGCCGCGGTGAACACGCCCGGGTCGCCGCCCCAGTGGTTGGGCCGCCGCGCGCCGCCGAGCTCCGCCTCCATCCAGCCGAGGCCCTGGCCGGTTAGCCAGTCCGGCAGCCCGGCGGGCGTTTGCATGGCCAGCATTCCCGCCGCCGCGTTCGCGTCGAGCAGCCTTGCGCCGCAGGCCGCTCCGCCGTTGGCGGCCGCGGCGGCGAAGCGCGTGAAGTCGGTGACCGCGCAGCGCAGCATGCTGCCCGGCCAGTCAGGCGCTCCAATCGGCTCGACCGGCGTGAGTTTCCCCTCGACCGGTTCATAGCCGGTCGCCGCAAGCCTTGCCGGCGTCTCCGCGATCGTCCAGCGCGTATGACGCATGCCGAGCGGGGCGAACATCCGGCGGCGGGTCTGTTCGCGCATGTCCTGGCCGCCAATCCGGCCGGCGAGATAGCCCAGCAGGGCGTAGCCGACGTTGCTGTAGTCCCAGGCCGCGCCCGGCGCCTTGTCCGAGAAACAGTCTGCCGCCGACCAGTGCGCGCCGCCGGGAACCAAATAGCCGATTAGAAAGTCCCGCAGGGACAGGGCCTGGTCCGCGCCGCGGCTGCGGAAATCGACCTCATAGTATTTCGCGTCCGAGATGCCCGAGGTGTGGGTCAGCAGCTGTCGGTACGTGATCGGCGATTGCGCGAAACGCGGCGAGGAGAGGGGGAAGTCCAGGGCCGGCGCCACCGGATCGTCCAGGTTCAGCCGCCCTTGCCCGGCCAGCCCCGCGACGACGGTGGCGGTCACCGTCTTGGTCAATGAAGCGATGTGAAACATCGTGTCGGCCGTTACCGGCCGCTTCCGCGCGATGTCCGCCAGGCCATAGCCGCGCGCGAGGCGCACCTCGCCGTCGCGGGCGAAGCCCACGGCCAACCCCGGGATCGCCGCCTTGGTCCTTTCGGCCTCGATAAAGGCGTCGAGCCAATCGCCGGCGGCGGCGAGGGCGCGTCCGGGGACGGCGGCTGCGAGGCCGGCGGCGAGGATCACGCGGCGGCTGGGTTGGGGGGTATCGGTCACGGTTCTTCCTCTTCGATTCCGGATCCCGGATCGCTTGCATGGAAATATGTAGGCGGCTACATATATGTCAAGGTCGAGGCGGCAGGAGACGGAAAGCGATGATGGGCGACTATACGCGGGAGGCGGGCGGGGCGGCGATAGGGGCGCGGCTGCGGCGCTTGTCGGCGGCCTTCGACGGCGACGTCGCCCGGGTCTACGCCGCCCTCGGCATCTCCTTCGAGCAGCGCTGGTACGGCGTGCTCAATCAGATCGTGCTGCGCGGGCCGACGACGGTGGGCGACCTGGCGACCGCGCTGCGCATCACCCACGTTTCCGTCAGTCAGACCCGACAATCTCTTGAGAAGGCGGGCCTTGTCGTCACTCAATCCGACGACGGAGACGCCCGCCGCAAGCGCCTGGTCCTGACGCCGGCCGGCCAGGCGCTGGTCGACCGCCTGACGCCGCTCTGGCGCGCCTTCGCCGACGCCGCGCTGGCGCTGGACGCCGAGGCGGAAGGCCTGGCGGTCGCCCTGGACCGGATGGATGACGCTCTGGCGCGCCGGTCGCTGTTCGACCGGATCATGGATCGCGCCAAGGCGCCCTGAGAGGCCGCTAGACCTCGACCAGCTCCATCTTCGGCGACAGGAGGTGAACCGCCAGGATGGCGGCCAGGTAGATGAAGGCGCAGACGGCGAAGATCGCCGGATAGCCCAGGGTGGTCGACAGGGCCTTGCCCACGCCCTTGGCCATGATCATTCCGCCGATGCCGCCGACCATGCCGCCGATGCCGATCACCGAGCCAACGGCCTTCCGCGGGAAGACGTCGCCGGGCAGGGTGTAGAGATTGGCCGAGAAGGCCTGGTGCACGGCGGCCAGCCAGCCGACGATCAGGATCGCGCCCCACAGGTTGTGGACATGGGTGACCAGCAGATAGGGCAGGGCGCAGACGGCCAGCACCAGCATGGTCATCTTGCGGGCCCGGTTGATGCTCCAGCCCATCTTCATGAACCGCGAGGACATCCAGCCGCCGCCGACGCTGCCCACATCGGAAATCAGGTACACCACCGCCAGCGCGGTCATGTAGAGGATGTCGGTGGTCTTGAGCTCGAAGGTCTTGTTGAAGAAGTCGGGCAGCCAGAACAGCAGCATCCACCAGACCGGATCGATCAGGAACTTGCCGATCGCGTAGGCCCAGGTTTCCTTCTTGCCCAGCACGACCAGCCAGCCGACCTTCTTTTCGGTGTCGGCGGGATCCTGTTCGATGTGGGCCAGTTCGGCGGCGTTGACCTTCTTGTCGTCGCGCGGGTTCTTGTAGACCACGACCCAGGCGACCAGCCACAGCATGCCGACGACGCCCGTGGCGATGAAGGCGGCCTGCCAGCCCCACAGCACCATGATCGCCGGCGCGATGATGGGCGTGATGACCGCGCCGATGTTGGAGCCGGCGTTGAAGATGCCGGTGGCGAGCGCGCGCTCCTTCTTCGGAAACCAGTCGGTCACGGCCTTGATGCCGCCTGGGAAGTTGCCGCCCTCGCCGATGCCCAGCGCCACGCGCACGGCGAAGAACGAACCCAGGCCGGAGGCGAAGCCATGCGCGATATGGGCCAGCTGCCACAGCAGGAAGGCCACACCATAGCCGATCTTGGCCCCGACGCGGTCGACGATGGCGCCAAAGGCCAGGTAACTGAGCGCGTAGGCGGCCTGGAAATAGAACACGATGTCGGCGTAGTTCTGCTCGCTCCAGCCGAGCTCCTTGCTCATCGCCGGCTTGAGCACGCCGAGCATCTGGCGATCGACGTAGTTGATCACCACGGCGGTGAACAACAGGCCGCAGATCACCCAGCGGCGACGGCTCATCCGGGGCTCGGACGCGGTAGCGGCTTCCGCCATGAGGATATCGTCTCCCTAACGGGCGGTCGGTCTCGCGACCTCTGCGACGCAGTGAATCTCGCCGAACTCACCAAAGCTGACACGGGCGGACTGGCCCGCGGAAATTTCATGGATGCCCGTGGCCGCGCCGGTGGTCACGTACATGCCGGCCTTCAGCGGCAGGCCGCGCGCGGCGCAATGGCCCAGCAGAAACGCCAGGGCCGGGGCGGGGCCGCCGGGGACCGAGGCCGCCGTGCCCGATCCGACGCGGACGTCGTCGATGAAGGTCTCGGCCGTCAGCGCTGCGTCGGCGCGGTCGCGCCAGCCTGCGATCTCGGGACCGACGACGAGGGCCGCGTTGTTACCGAAGTCGGAGGCCACGGCCGTGGATCCCAGGTCGTTGATGGTCTTCAGCGGACTGCCGGCGAACTCGACGCCCACATGCAGGGCCGCCACGACGCCGAGCGCCTCCTCGGCGGTCCAGTCGGTCTTGTCGACGGGGGCGTCCACGGCCAGGCGGTAGACGAACTCGGCCTCGACGGCGGCGAACCCTCCGGAAATGGCGGCCAGGCTGACGGTCTCGCCGACAGCCGGGGTGCGCAGGGCCCCCAGGAAGGTGGGACCGGCAACGCGCTCGTCGCCCAGGCGGGCCTGCAGTTCGGGCCACACCCGGCCGACCTTCCAGCCGGCGATCTTGTCGGGGAACAGGGCCAGGGCGGCGTCCTGGATGGCGTAGGCCTGCGCCAGGGTGGCGGGCATGACGCCTGGAAAACCGGGCAGGGCGCGGGCGGCCAGACGGGCGCCGACGAAAGCGTGCGCGATCTCGCCGGGGGCCGCCGCGGACGCGGCCGGAGTCGTGGATGCGCTCACCCCTGCTTTCACGCCGCTTGTCCTCCCCCACAGATTAGCCTCAGTTTCGAGGTCCTGATTGTGTCTAGAGGAAACCGGTGTCATTTTCAACGGCATGCGGCGCCAAGACCCGCAAATGAAGCAAATTCCGGGAGTGAAACACGTGTTGCGACCTGTCCTGATCGGCCTGGGGCTTAGCCTGGCGGTGGCGTCGACGGCCTTGGCGGCCTGGCCGTTCGGCAATCGCGATTCGGCCCCGGCGGCGGCGCCTGCCGCGCCCCTGGCCTTCCCGGGCGCCCAGGGCTGGGCGGCCACGACCCCGGGCG
>JACRBD010000032.1 GCA_016234625.1 Caulobacterales bacterium
CCCGGCAACCCGGCGGACCGGTTCCCAGGAGTGGTCTTCCGCGCGCGCTGAGCGCCCCTGAGGGCGCTCAGCGCGCGGTGTTGTTTCCCGGTGTCGCCTCGGCATGGTGAATCGCCACCCGCCGAGGTCGTCAGGCCATCCTGTAACCGCCGGATGGCCTGGACGCAGACCGGCGTGAGAGGCCGCACCGGGGTCGCGATGGTGGCGAACAGCCGGATCGGGGCCGTGGTCCGCTGCTCGATCCCGGAGAGGTCCAGCCGGTCCGCCAGCGTGCGCCAGTCGGCGGCGGAGAAGGATGCCCGCCAGGAGTTCCGACAGTCGTTGAAGAACGGCCGGCTCCCCCCCGGATGATCGCGCGTGGCCAGATAGTCGAGATTGGCAGCCGACCGTGGTCGGATCATGTCGACCAGATAACAGGCCGCGCCCGGCGCCGTGATCCGTCGGATCTCGTCCATGCAGGCACAGGCCAGCTCGAAGGTGGGGAGATGGTGGACGGACACCGTGCTCATCACCCCATCGGTCTGGTGATCTGGAAGCGGGGTCCTGGTGATGTCCCCATGCTCAAACCGGACGTTGCCCAGGCCCTGCCGGGCGACCAGGGCGCGGGCTTTCTCCAGCATCCGCTCCGAGAGATCGATGCCAAGGAATCGGGTGTCGGGCAGCAGCCGGGCGATCGACACCAGTTGGTTGGCGGGGCCGCAGGCGAGATCGACCACCCGTTGGCAGCCGTGCAGCCGGCGGACCGCCTGGATGGTGTGCATCGCATACAGCGCCTCCATCCCCGGCCCGCAACTGCCGGCCTGGGTGTAGGCTTCGACCTGTTCGGCCTCCGCCATCACCATCGTCGGTTCCGGAGTCCGAGGCATGCCGGTCAGCGTCAGGCCCTCGCGCAGACTGGCCAGCAGGTCGCGGGGACGGGTGTTCGCGAGCAGACAGAGCAGGTCGCCGACCGCCCACGTCCGCTGCCCGGGTTGCATGAGCGGGAGCATGGAGGGTATCCTTGAGGTGATGGGCGGTCCCGGTTCAGGCGCGGCCAGGGTCCCGCACCGCCAGGTAGCGGCCGAGGATGATCGCCAGCAGGCGCTTCGGATCGTGCAGATCCTGGCCGCGGGTGCGCAGCCAGGTGGCATAGGCGTGGTTGGTGAATACCTGCCGTCCGGCCAGATAGTCGAGATAGATCGGCAGGGTTGCGATGGCGCGACGGTCCGCCGGTGGCGCGGTGAAGGCCGCCAGGCGCATGAGCAGCGCAAAGATGCTGCGCGGCAGGGTCGCGGCGGCGGGGATGGCGAGTCCGCGGCTGGCGAACAGGCGGCGGACCCCGGCCTGGAGGTCGTCGAGGAGGAGTTCGCGTCCGGGACCGGCGCAGAGATGGAAGATGCGGCCGGCGGTCGAAGGATCGGCCAGCGAGGCGGCGATCGCCTCGGCAACCCGATCCACCGGGATGATATCTAGGCTGGCACCGGTGAGGCGTGGATACCAGCCCCGGGTCCGGCGGCCGGAGAGGAACTCGCAGATGTAGTAGAAAATCTGGAAATGGATGATCCCGCCGTCGCTGGAGGAGCCTACCACCATGCTCGGCCGGTGCACGGTAAGCGGCAGGCCCTCAACCTCGATCGCGTGGCGGAAGAGGACTTCGGCCTCGGCCTTGGACTGCTCGTAGGTGTTGTGGAAGGGACCGGTGGGATCGACCCAGGTCTCGGCGATTGGGGCCCGCCTGCGGCCGCCAACGCCGACCGTGCTGACGCACTCCACCTTGCCCAGGCGCCCCTGGGTGGCGACCCGTCTGGCGAGCTCCAGCACCTCGCGCGCCGAGCCCACCGCCGAGCGCCGGGCCTCCTCGATCGGCAGGTTCATCCGCACACTGGCGGCGCAGTGGACGATGTCCGTGGTCGCCGCCGCCAAGGCGGCGTAGGCCGCCTCATCCAGGGCGAAATGCGGGGCCGCCGCATCCCCGTGCACGACCGACACCCGCCGGCGTTCTGACCGATCGGCGTCCCAGCCCCAGGAGCGGAACAGGCCCTCCAGGCGGGTCTCGGCCGCCGCCGCGTTGTCCGAGCGCACCAGCAGGCGGACCTCGCTGGCCGCATCGGCGAGTAGCGGCACCAGGGCGCTGCCCACGGCACCAGTCGCGCCGGTCACCAGCACGCAGCGCCGCGCGCCGGCACCGCTCACGCCGTCACCTGGCGGGCCGCCCCGGGTCCCGTGCCGGGCAGGGTCGCGTCCGAGGCGACCAGCCGCATCACCGTCGAGCCGGTCTGGCGGCACAGGGCATCCAGCAACAACGCGTACTTCTCCTCGATCCGCCCGCGCCGCAGCTTGAGGTTGCTGGTCAGTTCGCCGCCCACGATGGTGAAGGGCGCGCTCAACACGACCACCAAGGCCGGACGCTGGTGGGCGGGCAGGTCGGCGCAGGCGGAGACCAGGTCGCTTTGCAGTTGGTCCAGGCCGCTCCCCGCCGGCAGCCGCGTATTGATGATCGCCACAGGGTAGGGCCGCGATCGCCCCAGCACCACCGCCTCGGTGATGGAGGGCAGGCGCTTGATCCGCGCTTCGATCGGCACCGGCGCGATCTTCCGCCCGGTCGAGGTTTTGAACACCTCCGACTTCCGGCCGGTCAGCCAGATGAAGCCCTGGGGGTCGATCCGGGCCGCGTCGCCAGTGTGCAGGAATCCATCCTCGTCGATGGGCAGACGTTCGGCTCCAGCGCCCAGGTAGGCGGCGGCGAGACCGGGGCCGCGCACCAGCAGTTCGCCGTCGACGGCGATGCGCACCTCGTGCTGGCCGAGGGGCCGGCCGACGCTGCCGAAGCGGTAGGCCTCGGGCGTGTTGATGGCGATCGGCAGCACGTTCTCGCTGGCGCCGTAGGCCTCCAGCACCAACCAGCCCAGGCCGTGCATCCGTTCGAGGAGCCAAGGCGGCATCGGCGCTGAACCGCTGATCATGAAGCCCAGGTCGGGGCCCATCAGGCCGCGGATCCGGCTCAGAATCAACGCATCGGTCACCGCGGCGGCCAGGTGCAGCGGCCACCAGGGGCGTTGGCCGGCCCGGGTCCTGCGGGCCACCGCGCAGCCAAGCCCCCAGGCCAGGCGCACCGCCAGGCGCAGCGGTAGGGGCCGGCGCGCGACCTGGTCGAGGATGCCGGCATGCAGCTTCTCGTAGAAGCGCGGGACGGCGATGAACAGGGTCGGACGGATCTCGGCGACGCGGGTCATCACCTGCCGGGGATCGTCGACGAACCAGGAGACCGCGCCGCGCTGCATAGCGCACAGGTTGACGATGCGCTGGAACAGGTTCGACAGCGGCAGCCAGCAGACCAGCCGCGCCTCGGCGCCGATTTCCGGGAAGCGGTCGAGGATCGCATCGCAGGCGAAGGACAGTTGGCGATGGCTGTAGGCCACGCCGCGGGGATTCCCCGTGCTGCCCGAGGTGAAGATCACGGTCGCGGTCGCGTCGGGATCGACCTCCGGCAGCGGCTTGACCGGCTCCCGCAGCAGGACGCCGAGGGCGTGGCTGCCCGCGGGCACCGGCCCCTCGGCCACCACGCTCAGCTCGGGGTCCCAGCCCCCGCTGCGTATCGCCTGCTGCTGCTCCAGCGTCCAGGTGATCAGCAGCCGCGGCCGGGCGAGAGCCAACTGGTGCTGGACGTTCTCGCCCGCGTCGTGGGCATCGAGGCCCACCACCGCCCCGCCCGAGGCCATCACCGCCAGATTGCAGATCTCCCACAGCGGGACGGTCGGCATCTGCAGGGCGACCCGATCGCCCGGCTGCAGGCCCAGGCGGCGGAAGGCCGCAGCCAGGCGCCGCACCAGTGTGTGCACCTCCAGCCAGGTGCGGGCGCGCCAGGTCCCGTCGCTTCCGCGCTCTTGGTAGGCCGCCGCATCCGGGGCCGAGCGCGCCCGCGCCGCCAGCCGGGCGGGGATGGTGATGGGTTCGGGGCTCATGCAGCCCGCCCGCTGATGATCGGCGGATCGTAGGCCCCGCGGGGCTGGTTGATGCACAGGTCCTTGGACGTCAGCCCCAGCCAGCGCATGCTGTGGACCACGTTCCGCCCAAGCAGCACGCGGTGGCGGATCATCGCATCGACCACCGGAGCCATCATCCGCCAGTAGGCCCGGCTGGCCCGGCCATCGCGGATCAGGGCGCTGAACTCCGGCGCGTAGGGGTTGAAGCCGAAGTGCTTGAGGTCCGAATACATCATCAGCCAGTTGATCGGGTAGTTGCTGACGATCGGGTTGGCATGCGAACGTCGACGCACCAGGCCGAGTTCGGTCACTCGCTGGATAACCTCCTTCTGGTTGTAGTCCCAGGCGTGGAACGGGGCGAGGTAGCGCGGGAAGGCCGTCTCCGCCGGCAGCTCCTGTGGATTGTAGAAGTTGGCCAGTTCGTCGGGGGTGAACGCGCCGCAGGCGCGCAGCCGCGGCGGCGTCCAGTCCTCCGCGCTCACCAGGGCGGAGGAGAACTCGTACTCCATCCGCGCAGGCTCGGGCTGGCCAGGCGAGTAGCCGGCGAGGACCACGGGGATGCGCTCGCGGATCGCCATGCGAATCGCCTCGCCCTCAAACAGCGGGGCGTAGACGTAGGACACGGTGTAGACGGCGCCACGCTCCTCCTGATTGCACAGCAGGTGGCGGAAGAGCTTGCCCAGGAAACGGCCCGACGGCCTCCACACGACGTGGTCGACGCCGAGCTTGTCCACCGCCAGGCGGATGCTGCTCCAGGCCGCCGCGGGCAGATCGATGGCGGCGGTGAAGGCTAGCACGCGCAAGCCGTACTCCTCCTTCAACCGGTGCAGCAGGTACAGGCTGTCCTTGCCGCCGCTCAGCGGCACCAGGCAATCATAGCGGCCGCTGCCGCGGATCGTCAGCAGAGTGCGCTCAAGGTCCTCCCGCCAGCGGGCGCGCTGGCCGTTCTTCGGGTCCGCCCGCACATAGCTCCGGCAGGGCGCGCAGCGACCGCTGGCATCGATGTCCGAGCCTGGGACCGCCGCCGGCAGTAGGCAGGTGCAGCACTTAAGCATGGTCGACCCCGCTCTGTCGGCCGAGGACCTGCTGATTGGAGTCTGGCATGGATGCCTCCACCCGGGGTTACGGAGGGTCCCACCCGAATCCGCAACCAGGACGACCAGCCGGCCTAACGATGGGTCATTACGAATCCATCCGTCGGGACGCTCAGCGCACGCCCATCTGCCGGCCGGTCAGGGCGAGCACCCGCAGCACCCGTGCCTTGCAGGACCGCCACATCAGGCGCGTGGTCCACCGCCATTTCGTCACCCCCGACCCGACCGCCGCGTTGCTCAACGCCGTTACAGCTAGCGCGCGCAGGCCTTGGCGGCGTATTCGGCGAACAGGCGCAGATAGACGCGGTAGTTCTCCAGCGACACCCCGGGCGGGGTCTGGTGGTCGACCGAGGGGATGAAGCGGCCGCGGCGCATCGCCGGCAGCAGGCGCTCGAACTCGGCGCGCATCGCCGCCTCGCCCAGGGGCATGGTCATCTTGTCGAAATGGCCGATGAAGGTCAGGCGCGGATGCGCCGCCTGCAGGCGCTCGATGTCGCAGCCGGCCTGGCGCTCGATC
>JACRBD010000339.1 GCA_016234625.1 Caulobacterales bacterium
GGCGAAGGAGACGCCGGTCGCTTCAAGCACCTTGGACAGGCTTTCCGTGGATGGCCAGCGCGGCCGGGCTTCGGCGTCGTTTGAGGTCCGCTTGGAACGGTTGAAGCTGGTGGGGTCCAGGCCCGCCAGCTTCGCCAGGGCCGAGGCGGTCATGTCGAACCGCGCGGCCAAGAGGTCGATGGCGTGCCAGATCTGGGTGTGGGACGGGCGCATGGTGTGAGGAAAATAATCCTCGTAAATGGGAAAGTAAACCTATCGCTGCCGTGGCCGGGGCGGAAACCATGCGCCCATGGCCAGCGCGGCGACGCTGGCGAAGCCCAGGCTCGCCAGAAGTGTCAGGTGCAGGCCGACATCGAGATCGGTCTCGACCCATTTGGCGATGTCGCCAGCCACGGTCAGGGTCTGGAAGCCGCAGCAGTAGACCGGCCAGGGTCTTGGCGAACGCCAGGCGAGGGCGGACAGGGCGAGCAGAACCGTCACGTCGATGACGGGCAGCCAGATCCCAGGCGAGGTTTCGCCCGAAATCCACTGGCACGCCAGCGACACCAGCCAGGCGGCGATGAACAGGGCGGCTCCGCGCCGCTCCACCTCGCCGCCCCGCGCCAACGCGCCAACGGCCGCGATCGCCAGAAGCAGGGTAAAGGCGAGCAGAACCAAGGGTTCAGTCCGCCGTCTGGTCTTCCGCCGCGGCGGCCAGCGGCTTGTGCAGGGGGCCGAACCTGATGCCACCCAGGCCCAATTCAGAGCGCAGGGATTCCAGCTCGCCGTGGGTGCGGACGATTTCCTTCTGGGCCTCGCCCAGCGCGTTGACCGCGGCCGTCACCCGCCGCAGGGCCGGATCGCCGACCGTGGCCGGCAGGCCCAGCTCACGCCGGGCGTCCATCATCCGCCGCATCAGCAGCACCGCCTGGCCGAGAGCATCCTCAACGGCGGTCTCAGTGGCGAAGAGATTTTCGGCCACGGCCGAAGCGACCAATGTCCTGTCCATGCGCACCCCTCACGTCCCGGCCCATCATGGGCCACCGGACTGAATCACATCGCGTGCACCGCTGCAAGACTGCAATCTATGGTAAACATCACGCAATCGCGACTGTTGACGTTGACGTAAGGGGCATATACGGATCGACAAAAGGGAAAATGGTGGCACGGGAGGAAAACATGCCAACCGATTTGCGTCGTCCTGAGCGTACTTTCACCATCCGTCAGCTCTGCACCGAGTTCAAAGCCACGCCTCGCGCGCTGCGCTTCTATGAGGACAAGGGCCTGCTGACCCCCGCCCGCGACGGGATGAACCGGGTCTATTCCTACAAGGACCGCGCCCGGTTGATCCTGATCCTGCGCGGGAAGCGCGTGGGCCTGTCCCTTCAGGAGATCCGCGAGATCCTCGAGCTCTACGGCGAGCACGACGAGGCGATGACCCAGAACGCTCACTCGCTGAAGAAATTCCGCGAAAAGATCGTCGATCTCGAGCAGCAGCGCGAGGACATCGAGGGCGCGATCAACGAGCTGCGCACCGCCTGCGAGCGCCTCGAGAAGCACCTGGCGGAAAAGCGTCCGGACCTGTTGCCCAAGGCGGCGGACTACGACCAGATGCTGCGCGCCCGGCTTGACGGCCATCCGGAACTGCTCGGCGCCAAATAGTCCGACCCGAACCAACCAACCTCGACCTAAACGGAGCGCCCATGGCCTATCAGCCGCCGGCTCGCGATCACGTGTTCCTCCTGCGCGACGTGCTGGAGATCGACCGCTATTCCAATCTGCCCGCCTTCGCCGACGCCTCGATGGATGTGGTCGAGCAGATCATCGAGGAAGCAGCGAAATTCACCGGCGAGGTGCTCGCGCCGCTCAACAGCGTGGGTGACAAGCAGGGCTGCCAATGGAGTCCTGACTTCACGGTCAAGACGCCGGAGGGCTTCAAGGAGGCCTACAAGATGCTCTGCGCCGGCGGCTGGACGGGCCTCGGCTCGGACCCCGCCTACGGCGGCCAGGGCCTGCCGCATGTGGTGAACCTGTCGTTCAGCGAGATGTCCAGCTCGGCCAACATGGCCTTCTCGATGTACCCGGGCCTGGCGCACGGCGCCTATTCGGCGATCCACACCGGCGGCAGCGACGTCCAGAAGGAGACCTATCTGCCCAAGATGGTCTCCGGCGAATGGACCGGCACCATGAACCTGACCGAGCCGCACTGCGGCACGGACCTGGGCCTGCTGCGCACCAAGGCGGTTCCCCAGGCCGATGGCAGCTATCGCATCACCGGCCAGAAGATCTGGATCAGCGCCGGCGAGCACGACATGGCGGACAACATTGTCCACCTGGTGCTGGCCCGCATCGAGGGCGCGCCGGCCGGGGTGAAGGGCATCTCGCTGTTCATCGTGCCCAAACACCTGCCCAACCCCGACGGCTCGGTCGGTCCGCGCAACGAGGGCGTCAAATGCGTCGGCCTCGAAGAGAAGATGGGCATTCACGGCAACGCCACCTGCGTGATGCAGTACGAGGAGGCCGAGGGCTATCTCATTGGCGAGGAAAACAGCGGCCTGCGCATCATGTTCGTGATGATGAACGAGGCGCGCATCGGCGTGGGCTTGCAGGGCATCGCCCAGGGCGAGGCCGCCTACCAGGCCGCCCGCGACTTCGCCCGGGACCGCCTGCAGGGCCGCTCCCTGACCGGCCCGAAGAACCCCGACGGCCCCGCCGATCCAATCATCGTCCACCCCGACGTGCGCCGCATGCTGCTCGACAGCCGGGCGGTCATCGAGGGCGGCCGCGCCTTCCTGTTCTGGACCGCCCTGCACGGCGACCTGAGCCACGCTCACCCGGACGAGGCCGTCCGCCAGAAGGCCGGCGACTACATGGGCCTGCTGACCCCGGTGCTGAAGGGCTACCTGACCGACAAGGGCTTCAAGGCCTGCGTCGATGGCATGCAGGTGCACGGTGGCAGCGGCTTCACCGAGCACTTCCCGGCCAGCCAGTACCTGCGCGACTGCCGCATCGCCCTGATCTACGAGGGCACCAATGGCGTCCAGGCGCTGGACCTCGTCGGCCGCAAGCTGGCGGCCAACGGCGGCCGGGCGGTGATGAGCTTCTTCGCCGAGATCGACGCCTTCGTTGAGGAGAACGCGGCGGACGCCTCGCTGAAGCCCTTCCTCGACGGCCTGGCCGCGGCCAAGGCCCAGCTGCAGGACGGGACCATGTGGCTGATGCAGAACGGCCTGCAGAACCCCGACAATGCCGGGGCCGCCTCGACCGATTACATGCATCTCTTCGGCATCACCGGCCTGGCCTACATGTGGGCCCTGATGGCCAAGGTCTCGCTGGCCAAGATCGCCGCAGGGGACACCGATCCCTTCTACGCCGGCAAGATCTCGGTCGGTCAGTACTTCCTTGAGCGCATCCTGCCCGACGCCGGGTCGCACCTGACCAAGCTCAAGGCCGGGTCGGCGACCTTGATGGCCATGCCCGCGGAGGCCTTCTGATGGGCGTGCTCAACCTCGACCGCTCGCCCTCCCTGGCCGAGGAAGACATCGTCATCTTCAACGACTCCGTCGGCCGGTTTTTCGACGAGAAGGCGCCGGAATCCCGGGTGGCCAAATGGCGCGAAGACGGCATCGTTGAGCGCACCTTCTGGACCGAGGCCGCCGAGGCGGGTCTCAGCTGCCTGTCGATCCCGGAGGAATACGGCGGCATGGGCGGCGACTACCGCCATGAGGTCGTGCTCATGGAGCAGCTGGGCGCCAAGGGCGTCGATGGCTTCGGCCTGTCGCTGCACAACGCCATTGTCGCCCCCTACATCCTGCTGTGCGGGACCGAGGCGCAGAAGCAGCGCTGGCTGCCGAAGATGGCGACCTGCGAGCTGGTCAGCGCCATCGCCATGACCGAGCCGGGCGCCGGATCGGACCTGCAGGGGATCAAGACCACGGCGAAGCTGGACGGCAACGAGTACGTCATCAACGGCTCGAAGACCTTCATCACCAACGGCCAGACGGCCAATCTGATCATCGTGGTCTGCAAGACCGACCCGTCCCAGGGCGCCCGCGGCACCTCGCTGCTGGTGGTCGAGACCGACCAGGTCGAAGGCTTCGAACGGGGCCGCAACCTCGACAAGCTGGGCCAGGAGGCGGCCGATACGTCGGAGCTGTTCTTCAACGAGGTGCGGGTGCCGACGGCCAACCTGCTGGGCGAAGGTGAAGGCCAGGGCTTCTTCCAGCTGATGGGCCAGCTGCCGCAGGAGCGGCTGAACATCGCCGTCCAGGCCATCGCCACCATCGAGCGGGCGCTCGGCCTGACCATCGACTACGTCAAGAACCGCGACGCCTTCGGCAAGAAGATCATCGACTTCCAGAACACCCAGTTCGTGCTGGCCGAATGCAAGACCGAGGCGACGGTGGCCCGCGTCTTCGTCGACCACTGCATCGAGGCGCACCTGAAGGGCAAGCTCGACGCGGCGACCGCCTCGATGGCCAAGTACTGGCTGACCGACCTGGAAAACAAGATCGTCGACCGCTGCCTGCAGCTGTTCGGCGGCTTCGGCTACATGGCCGAATATCCGATCGCCCGCATGTACCGCGACAGCCGGGTGCAGCGGATCTACGGCGGCACAAACGAGATCATGAAGGTGCTGATCGCCCGCACACTCTGAGGGTCCAATGATCGACCATCTCTCCATCGCCGTCAGCGACCTGGCCAGAAGCGCTGCCTTCTATGAAGCGGTGCTGGGCGCCCTGGGCTACAGCCGGCTGGTGGAGCGGCCGGGGACGGTGGGCTTCGGCAAGCGCTATCCGGAGGTCTGGCTCAATCATCGGCCCGGCATGACGCCGGCTGATCCGAACACCGGACACCACGTCTGTCTGCGGGCGTCGAGCGACGAGGCGGTGCGGGCCTTTCACGCCGCCGCCCTGGCCAACGGCGGGGCGGACGCCGGGACGCCTGGTCCGCGCCAGGCGGCCATGACCCCCTACATCGGGGCCTTCATTCTCGACCCGGACGGCGCCAAGCTGGAAGCCGCCTGTTTTCCGAGAGCCGAAAGCTGATGACTCCCGTCTACGTCATGGTGAGCAGCGCCCGCAGGGCGCGTGTCGAACCACGCAAGCTGCTGGTGCGTCCTTCGACACGCCGCTTCGCGGCTGCTCAGGATGACGTGCAGGAGAGGGAAGCCTGATGGCCGCCTACACCGCCACCATCGACTGGACGCTCAAGCCCGGAGAAGACTTTGTCGCCGGCCGCTACAGCCGCGGCCACACCGTTACCTTCGATAGCGGGATCACCATTCCCGCCTCGTCTTCGCCCAGCGTGGTGCCGCTGCCCTGGTCGGTCGCCGAGGCGGTGGATCCCGAGGAGATGCTGGTGGCGGCCCTCAGCAACTGCCACATGCTGACCTTCCTGCACAAAGCCCGCGAGGCCGGCTTCGTGGTCACCGCATACCGCGACCAGGCCGAGGGCGTGATGCGCAAGACCGCCGAGGGCAAGATCGCGGTGACCAGGGTCACCATGCGCCCGGAGATCGCCTTCGACGGCCGGGCGCCTGACGCCGACCAGCTGGAAGCTCTGCACCACGCCGCGCACGAGGACTGTTTCATCGCCAGTTCGGTGAAGACCGAGGTGGTGGTCGAGGCGCCGCGCCCCACCGACCGACCGGTCACCGCTCGTTAACCATCTCGAAGATCGTCGTTCTTTCACTGAGTCTTAGGGAGACCGCCCGCATGGTGTCCTGAAGACCGGGGGAACAACGGCGTGACTCGAGGCGTGGAATTGACTGACAGGTTCGGAATCCTGGCCTCGGCGAGGGCTCGTCGCCGCCATGTCGCCATGCGCATCGCCTCGGCCGTGATCGTCGGCGGCGTCCTGCATTTCGCGCTCGGCTGGTGGGCGACGTGGTTCTGGTCGGCGGCCTATGTCGCCACCCAGGTTCTGGAGGTCTGGGCCACGCCCCGCCTGCTGCGCAATCCTGTCAACACCCCGGCCGAAGCGGCCAATATCGCCGTGGCCCTGTTCTTCCCCGGCTCGCTGGTCTTCGGCGGCCTGGCCGTGGCCCTGTGGATCAGCGTGCCGGGCTACGGTCCCGCCCTCGGCGTGGCGGTGATCGCCAGCGCCATGATCAACCTGATCGCCCTCAGCCGCGGCTCGCGCCTGGCCTTCGCCGCTTCGGCGACACCCTATGGCCTCTACCTGCTGGTCATGCCGATGATGGACTATGGCCGCGTGGCCGGTCCGCTGTTGACGACCATGATGATCGCCGTCGGCCTGATCATGCTCAACATCATCGGCGCCTGGATCAGCACCGAGGAATCCCGCCGCGCGCACCAGATCCTCGCCGAAGAGTCCGACCGCCGCCGAACGGAGGCCGAGGCCGCCGTCGAGGCCAAGTCCGCCTATCTCGCGATGATCAGCCACGAGCTGCGCACGCCGATCAGCGCCATTCTCGCCGGCGCCGGCGAGCTGGAACGCACCTCGCCCGGACAGGGTCGCGCCCAGGCCCGCCTGATCAAGGGCGCCGGCCAGATGATGCGCGGCCTGCTCGACGACCTGCTGGACCTGTCGAAGATCGAGGTCGGGCGGATGGAGGTCGAGACCGTCGATTTCGACCTGCGCTCCCTGGTCAGCGAGGCCCTGCGCATGTGGCGGCCCGAGGCGCGCCACAAGGACCTCAAACTGCGGGTCGAAGGCGCACATGGTCTGCCGGACTGGGTGCACGGCGACCCCACCCGTATACGTCAGGTGCTCAATAACCTGATCTCCAACGCCCTTAAGTTCACTGCCAAGGGCTCCATCACGCTTCGCCTGTCGGCGTCGCCGGCCGAGGGCGGCTACGCCATCTCGGTAGCCGTCGCCGACACCGGTCCCGGCATGACGCCTGACCAGGTGGCCCGCCTGTTCACCCCCTGCGACCAGCTGGACGCCGGCACGGCCCGCAAGCACGGCGGCTCGGGCCTGGGCCTGGCCATCAGCCGCGAGCTGGCCCGCCTGATGGGCGGCGATCTCACCGCCTCCAGCGCGCCGGGCGAAGGCGCGGTGTTCACCCTCAACCTGGTCCTGCGGGCGGCCGAGGTTCCGGCCGCCGCCCAGGCGCCGGACGCCGTCGAGGCCAGGGTGCTGGTGATCGACGACCACGCCGTCAACCGCCAGGCCATCAGCCTGGTGCTGGCCCCCCTGGGCATCGTGCCGGAGACGGCCGCCTCGGCCGAAGAGGGCCTGGAACGCCTGGCCTCGGAGGCCTTCGACGTGATCCTGATGGACGTCTACATGCCCGACATGGATGGGCGCGAGGCGACCCGCATCCTGCGCGGCCGGGCCGGCCCCAACCAGACGACGCCAGTCATCGCCGTCACCGCTTCGGCTACCGAGCGCGACTGGGAGGCCTGCCGGGCCGCCGGCATGACCGGCCACGTGGCCAAGCCCATCGAACCAGCCCAGCTGTATGCGGCGCTTGAGACGGCCCTGGCTGGGGTGGAAGCCCGTAAGGCGGCGTGAGTCATCGGGGACATGTACCGTAGGTACGTGTCCCCCAATCGAGGCGCTGCGGGTTTAGGGGACACGTACCTTCGGTACATGTCCCCTTCAGGCCAGCATCCCGGCCAGCCGATCCCGCAGCCCGGCCTCGTCCTTCAGCTCACACTCCCAGACCACCTCGACGCGCCAGCCAGCCGTCTCCAGCGCCGCGCGGCTGGCGAGGTCCCGCTCGCGGTTACGCCCGATTTTGCCCAGCCAATAGTCCCGGTTCTGCTGCGGCACGCGGGCCCCGCGGGCGCAGTCATGGCCGTGCCAGAAGCAGCCATGGACGAAGATCGCCAGGCGCCGGCCGGGCATGACGATGTCCGGTTTTCCGGGCAGGTCCTTGCGATGGAGGCGGTAACGGGCGCCCAGCGCGGTCAGCAACCGCCGGACGGTCATCTCCGGCCCGGTGTCGCGTCCCTTGACCCGTCGCATGACGGCGGAGCGCTTCACCGGATCGAAGACATCGGTCACAGCGGGATCGCTACAGCCCCTCGAACAACGCCGTGGACAGGTAGCGCTCGGCGAAGCTGGGGATGATGGTGACGATCATCTTGCCGGCGTATTCCGGCCGCGAGGCCAGCTCGAAGGCCGCCACGAGGGCCGCGCCCGAGGATATCCCCACAGGCACCCCCTCCACCGCCGCGCACTTGCGGGCCATGGCGATGGCGTCGTCGTTGCTGACCTTGACGATGTCGTCGATCACGCCGCGATCGAGGATGCCCGGCACGAAGCCCGCGCCGATGCCCTGGATCTTGTGGGCGCCCGGCGCGCCGCCGGACAGAACCGGCGAAGCCTCCGGCTCGACGGCGACCATCTTGACCGACGGCTTGCGCGCCTTGAGGACCTGGCCGACGCCGGTGATGGTGCCGCCGGTGCCGACGCCGGAGACCACGGCGTCGACCGCCCCGGCGGTGTCGTTCCAGATCTCCTCGGCCGTCGAGACCCGGTGGATCAGCGGGTTGGCCTCGTTCTCGAACTGCTGCGGCATGACCGAGCCGGGAATCTCCTCAAGGATTTCCTGGGCCCGGGCGACGGCGCCGCGCATGCCCTTTTCGGCCGGGGTCAGCTCCAGCCGCGCGCCGAGGACCAGCAGCATCTTGCGCCGCTCCATCGACATGCTCTCGGGCATCACCAGGGTGATCCGGTAGCCCTTGGCCGCCGCGACAAAGGCCAGGGCGATGCCGGTGTTGCCGCTGGTCGGCTCGACGATCATGCCGCCAGGCTTGAGGTGGCCCTCGGACTCCAGCCACTCGATCATCGACACGCCGATGCGGTCCTTGACCGAGTTCATCGGGTTGAAGAACTCCAGCTTGCCCAGCACCGTGCCGCGCGGCTTCAGCTCGGCGGTCAGGTTGGGCAGGCGGATCAGCGGCGTGTCGCCGACGGTGTCGAGAATGGAGTCGAAAATCTTGCCGCGGCCGGCGCGCTTGAAGCGGGCGGCGTCATACTTGGTCATGGGGAAGTCTCCGGCAGGTCGTGCGCCCTTGTGCCGGGGAAACTACAGAGCCGGTCGGGGGTTGTCAGCGTTCATTCGGCGGCCAGCGCCGCGCCGGGTCCTTCCGCCAGCAACGGCTCCAGCAGCTGAGACGCCAGCCACCGGACCACAGGGACGGCTACCCCGTCGCCGATGACGTGGAAGGCGGCGGTGTCGCTCTTCGGCAGGCGGTAGCTGTCGGGCAGGCCCATCAGCCGGGCGCCTTCCCGGGGCGTCAGCAGGCGGGAGCGGACGACGCCGTGATCGGTCACGATGACAGTCTGGCGCGAGGAGCCGCCGCGCGGCGTGCGCAGGCAGCCGGCGACCCCGTCCAGCCGCAGCTCGGCCCGCTGCTCGCCGCCCCGCATGCGGCGAAACACCGTGCCCACGGCCCGCCCGGAGTCGCCCGCGTGGTTGAGCCGCGCGAGGTGGGTCGGGGTCATCAGGCCCAGCAGGCGGCCGGTGTCCGCCGGTTCCCGCCAGGCGACCAGATGGTCCGGTTCCAGAACGGTGGCCAGATGGGTGTTGCGCGCGGGCGGAGCCGGCAGTCGCCACCAGACCCACTGATCGCGCAGATCCTGGGGCAGGCTATGCTCGGCCTCGGCCACCGCGCGGGTGTGGAAGGCGCCGCGTGCGGTCAGGTGCGCGGGCGGGGAAGCCATGGTGGCGATGACGAACACGCGCGGCCGGGACTGGGGCGTGAACCGCGCCGCGTCGACCTCCAGCGCCCCGAAGCGGTAGCCCTGGTCCGACACGGCCCGGCAGAGGGCCTCAAAGTCCTTGCCGTCGTTGGAGGTCAGCAGGCCAATGACGTTCTCGATGACGATGGTCCGCGGCGCGCGGCCCTCGGCGCCCAGCGCCTTCATCAGGGTCCAGAAGCCGAAAAAGGCCGAGGACCGGCCACCCTCGAGCCCGGCTCGCGCGCCGGCGAGGCTGAAATCCTGGCAGGGGCTCGAAGCCCAGGCCAGGTCCGCCCGTCCGGGCAGTTCGATCGGCTTCACCCGCCAGACGTCGCCCTCATGGAAGTGATCCGGGGCGTCAGGAAAGTTCGCGCGATAGGTCGCCGCCTTCAGCGGGTCGAAGTCGTTGGCGTAGAGGCACGACCAGCCCTCGCCCAGGCCAAGCCTGGCCATCCCGCCGCCGGCGAAGAATTCGTAGAATCCGAGAGGGGCGTTCCGACTCATGCGAAGCGAGCGTAACCTGATCCGGCCCAGCCGAGGAGAACCGCCGTGCGCCGCATCGCCGCCCTGTCCGTCACCGCGTTCCTGCTCGCCGCCTGCTCGCCGGAAGCCCCTGGCGGCGGCGAGGCCGCTCCGCCCGCCGACGCCCCGGCCACGCCTGCCGCGCCGGCTACCGAGATCCCGGCGGAGTTCGCTGGTGATTTCAGCGCGGCCGGCAACGAACCGTTCTGGCGTGTCGATATCAAGGGGCAGGCCATCGTGCTGAGCGGCCCAGCCGCCGAGAATGTCCAGACAACGACCGCCGCCAACGCCGGTCTCGCCACCACGGCCGACAGCGCCACCTGGACCGCACAGGCCGGAACGACGCCGGTCGTGGTCAAGGTGACCAGGGGCGACTGCTCGGACGGCATGAGCGACCTGACCTATCCGTACAAGGCCGAGGTCAACTGGGGCGCGGAGACGCTCAAGGGCTGTGGTTTCGAAACCGCGAAACAGCCGAAAGAAGGGCAGTAGGGCTTCAGCCCCGGCCCATTTCCATCGTCGGAATGGACGAGTTGCGGGCCTGGTGATCGCCGGGGACCGGCAGCAGCATGGCGATGCCGATGGCCAGGGCGATGGCGGCGGCGAAGACGGCCTTGACGGCCATGGATCAATCTCCTTTGGGCGCGACACGGTCATATTTACGCCCACAGCCTTAACGGCCGATGAACCAACCGGTTGCCGCCCAATACAGAACGGCTCCCGGGAGGTCCCGGGAGCCGCTGCGCCAAGCAGAGCAAGGCATTGATCAAGACGTCCCGGCGACCCGCGCCGAGACGTCGCAAGTCACGATCAGCTGTAAATCTCGAACAGGCCGGCGCCGCCTTGCCCGCCGCCGATGCACATGGTCACCACGCCCCACTTGGCCTTGCGGCGACGGCCTTCCTGCAGGATGTGGCCGGTGCAGCGGGCGCCGGTCATGCCGAAGGGGTGGCCGATGGAGATCGAGCCGCCGTTGACGTTGTACTTGGCCGGGTCGATGCCCAGCTTGTCGCGGCTGTAGAGGCACTGGCTGGCGAAGGCCTCGTTCAGCTCCCAGATGTCGATGTCATCGACCTTCAGGCCCTGGCGGGCGAGCAGCTTGGGCACGGCGTAAACCGGGCCGATGCCCATCTCGTCAGGCTCGCAGCCGGCGGCGGCCCAGGACACGAAGCGGCCCAGGGGCTCCAGCCCGCGGCGTTCGGCTTCCTTGGCCTCCATCAGCACGACCGCGGCGGCGCCGTCCGACAGCTGGCTGGCGTTGCCGGCGGTGACGAAGTTGCCCGGGCCCTTGACCGGCTGCAGGGAGGCCAGGCCTTCGAGGGTGGTTTCCGGACGATTGCACTCGTCCTTGTTGACCACGTAGTCGACCATGGACTCTTCCTTGGTCTCCTTGTTGACGACCTTCATCTTGGTGGCCATCGGCACGATCTCGTCGGCGAACAGGTTCGCGGCCTGGGCCGCGGCCATCCGCTGCTGGGATTGCAGGCTGTACTCGTCCTGGTATTCGCGGCTGATGTTGTAGCGCTTGGCCACGATGTCGGCGGTGTCGATCATCGCCATCCACAGGGCCGGCTTTTCCTTCATCAGCTTGTCTTCGGTGATGTGGAAGCGGTTCATGTGGCCGCCGCCCTGCACCAGCGAGATCGTACCCGTCACCACGATCATGAAGGTGCTGGTCAACAAGGAGACCGGCGAGACGGCCGACAAGGAGATCACGATCAGCGGCGACGAGGGCAACCGCCCGCAGACCACCCTGGCCGACCTCCAGAAGCTGAACCCGGTGTTCAAGGGCGGCAAGTACGTGCCCGAGGGCAAGTTCGTCACCGCCGGCAAC
>JACRBD010000336.1 GCA_016234625.1 Caulobacterales bacterium
CCCTGAAGGCCTTGATGGAATGGTTCGCTCCGGACGGCGACCTTGGTCAAGGACCGCTTCGCGGCCGCGCAGCGGCGAGCCCTTCGGGCTCGTCCTTGACGAAGGTCCCGCCGGAGCAAGAATGCTCATCAAGACATCAGGTCGAGTTTCGCCGTGGTCTGACCAGCTCTATCCCCCTCAGCCGCGCCACGTCCGCCTCCAGCGCCGCCACCCGACGTTCCAGCGCGGCGATGCGCGCCAGCGGGTCGGCGCCGGGCGTGGGCGTGGATATGCCCGCCCGCTCGGCGACTTCCGCCCCGGTGACGCCCAGCAGCTCGGCAAAGACCGCCACCTCGGCGGCCGAGAGTTCCCGCTGGTCCTTCCAGACCAGCGCCAGGTCGCCTTCCGACATGCCTGAAACGGCCGCCAGCGCGGCCCGCGACAGGCCGCGCTCGCTCAGCCGCGCGTCAAACCAGCTCTGATCGAAGAAGAGGGCCATGCCGGCTCAGACGGGTCGTCCCGAACTGGCGCCCGTCTTGCTTAACCAGGGGTGAATCCGAAGCTGGAGCCGCCCCGTGTCCTTTTTCGCCATCCGCATCCTGGACGTCGCCGTCGTCACCTTCATCTTCACCGTCCTGACCTGACGGTCAGTGCAGGTCCATGCCGCCAGCGCCCAGGTCGATGTCCCGACGGGCGGCCACGATGGTGACGATGAACCCGGCCAGAACGTCCAGCAGGACCATCACGGTCAGCAGGAAGAAGGTCGAGGTGGCGAAGGCCGGCGCCAGCAGGAATTCCACCAGGCAGACGATGAACAGGATCATCGACAGCGAGTGGTTGATGATCGCGATCTTCCGGCTCGTCGTGGACTTCAGGAGCTCGATGAACAGCACCACCAGGGCGCCGGCGAGCAGCAGGTCCGACAGGCTGACCGGCCAGGGCGAGCCTGAGGTCATGGCCACGGTGAACAGGGGCTCGGTGAACTTGCCGCTGGCCATCTGCGAGCCGAAGCCGCCCTGCAGCGTCAGCGCGACGAGATTGTAGACCAGGACTGGCAGCGCCAGCAGCGGGAACGCGGCGAACATGGGCATTTGACTCCCCCAATCCGGATAACCCGGTCCGCAAGGGTTAACGCTTTTCGGCCATGGGGTGAAGCGCGCTCGCCTCAGCGGTGCGCGGGCGCGGCTTCGTCCGACGCGTTCATCGCCGCTTCCTTCTCGGCGATGATCTTGTCGAGCTTCTCGATCTCGCGTTTCTCGTGAAGGCCGTAGATTATGAAAGCCACGGCGAGCAGGGCGAGAATGACGCCAATCACGGGGTCAAAGTATCCCATCGGCCTCTCCTTGCGGTGCAAGATAGAGCGCAAAGCCGGCGCAAACCAGACCGAACGCAAACGCGGCCAGTTGGCCAACGCCGAATGATCCGCTGCGTAGAACCGGATCAGCGACGGCGACACCCAGAGAGCCATAGCCGAATGTCGTGAGCATCTGGACGAACAGTCTCATCCGGTGAGCTCGCGCCCGTCGTGTCCGGCGATCCAGTTCCGCGAAGACCATGTCCCACCTCTCGGTGAAACATATCGAGAACAATCTCAGATTGTCAAACCTCGTCGACGCCGCCCGGGTTGCGGGCGCGGGACTGCAGCCACATCACGCCCAGCAGGTCGCTGGCCGAGGCCTTGAGCCGGCCGAAGTTGGTGTATTTCGACACCCCGGTCTCGCGATGACGGTGGTTCACCGGCTGGAAGGCGATCTGGTAGCCCTCGCGCAGCATCAGCGCCGGCAGGTAGCGGTGGATGTGATCGAAGTAGGGCAGCCGCAGGAAGGCCTCGCGGCGGAAGGCCTTCAGGCCGCAGCCGGTGTCGGCGGCGCCGTCCTTCAGCAGCCAACTTCGTACGCCGTTGCCGAAGCGCGAGGCGATCTTCTTGGCCGCGCTGTCCTGGCGCTTGACCCGCTCGCCACCGATCATCGCCAGCTCCTCCGGCGCGGCCTTGAGGGCCTGAGCCAGACGGGGGGCGTCGGCGGGATCGTTCTGGCCGTCGCCGTCCAGGGTGACCACGATCGGCGCCCGCGCGGCCAGGATGCCGGTGCGGATCGAGCGGCTCTGGCCGGAATTCTTGCGGTGCGACAGCACCCGCAGCATCGGCAGCTCGGCCTTCAGCGCGGTCAGCAGGGCCAGGGTGTTGTCGCGGCTCGCGTCGTTGACGAACACCATCTCGAAGTTCGCGCCCTTGAAGGCCCCGGCGATCTCGCGGGCCAGGGCCGGCGCGGCGCCGCCCTCGTCGAACACGGGCACCACGACGGAGAAGTCAGGCGTTCCCGACGGGGCCTTCGCCACAGTCTTGGGTGCAGCTTTCACGGGCGCTTTCGGGGCGGCGGCTGCCTTGCGGCGCGGCGCGGGAGTCTTTTCGGTCATGGCCCCCTATAGCCGAAAAGACGGCGGATGGGAGGATCGTGCTATCAGGTGCGACATGACGCTCGAATCCCGTCTCGACCAGTTCAGCCGCACCTGGCGCGGCCCCCTGTTCGCCGCCCTGGTGGCGCTTGTCGCCGGCCTGCCCGGGGTGTTCGCCGTGCCGCCGCTGGACCGGGACGAGTCCCGCTTCGCCCAGGCGACCGCCCAGATGCTCGAGACCGAGGACTTCGTCTCGATCAACTATCAGGACCAGCCGCGCGACAAGAAGCCGGTGGGCATCCACTGGCTGCAGGCGGCCAGCGTGGCGGCCCTGTCGGACGCCGCCGACCGGGACATCTGGCCCTACCGCGTTCCCTCGCTGCTGGGCGCCATGCTGGCGGCGGCGGCCTGCGCCTGGGGGGCGACGGCCTTCTTCGGCTCAAGGGCCGGCCTGCTGGCGGGCGCCATGATGGGAGCCAGTTTCCTGCTCTCGACCGAGGCGGGCATCGCCAAGACCGACGCCGTGCTGGCCGGGACCACGACGCTGGCCCTGGCGGCCATGGGGCGGATCTACTTCTCGCATCGGGGCGGGCCGCCGGTAACCTGGCGGACCAGACTGCTGTTCTGGCTGGGCATCGGCCTGGCCGCCCTGGTCAAGGGTCCGGTCGGACCTCTGGTGGCGCTGATGGCGGGCCTGGCCCTGTGGGCGACCGATCGCAAGATCGACTGGGCCCGGTCGATGAGCTGGCGCTGGGGCCTGTTGCTGGTGCTGGCCATCGTCGGCCCCTGGGCCTGGGCGATCACCGTGGCCAGCGACGGGGCCTTCTGGGGCGCGGCCATCGGCGGCGACCTGGCGCCCAAGCTGGTCGGCGGGCACGAGCGGCATGGCGGCCTGCCGGGCTATCACCTGTTCCTCTCGCCGATGCTGACCTTCCCGGGAAGCCTGCTGCTGCCGGCCGGGCTGATCCTCGGCTGGAAGGCGCGGGCCGAACCGGGGGTGCGGTTCGCCCTCTGCTGGCTGATCCCCACCTGGCTGATGTTCGAGCTGCTGCCGACCAAGCTGGCCCACTACAGCCTGCCGGCCCTGGGCGGCCTGTTCTGGCTGATGGCCGCGGCCCTGCGCGAGCCGCTCGGCAAGGTCAGCCGGATCGCGGGCGCCGCCGTGCTGGGCTTCGCCAGCCTGGTGTTCGCCGCGATCTGCGTCGCCGGTCTCGCGGAATACGGCGACAGCCGCGACCTGACCTGGGGCGCGATCACCATCGTCCTGTTCGTCGCCACCGCCCTGGTCGGCGGAGTGCTGATCTTCCGCAAGGCGGCCGGGACGGCGCTGGTCGCCGCCGGTGTTCTCGGCGTCCTGGCCCACGCCGCCTTCTTCGGCCAGCTGGCCCCGCGGCTGGAGCCGCTGTGGCTGTCGCAGCGCCTCGCCCTGGCCATGGAGAGCAACGGCCTGGCGCCCCGCGCCGGGGTGGTCCCTGGACCCGTGGAGGTGGCCGGCTACGCCGAGCCCAGCCTGGTCTTCGCCCTGGGCACCGACACCGGCCTGGGCGGGCCGCAGGAGGCCGCCGAGGCCATCGCCGAGGGCCGCACGGCGGTGGTCGAGAAGCATGAGCAGCCGGCCTTCCTCGCCGCGTTGAAGGCCGCCGGCTTGTCTCCGCATCCCGCCGGGACCATCTCTGGCGTGGACTATTCCAACGGCGACGACATGACCCTGACCCTCTATCGCGGCGAACCGCAGCCGACGCCCGTCCAGGCGGTGCAGCCATGAGTTCCGGGACCGGACAACGGATCGACATCGTCGAGGTCGGCGCCCGCGACGGCCTGCAGAATGAGAAGACCGTCCTCGAGGTCGGCCAGAAGCTGGAGCTGATCCACCGTCTGGAGGCCTGCGGCGTTCGCCGCCAGGAGGTGGTCAGCTTCGTCAACCCGACCCGCGTGCCGCAGATGGCCGGGGCGGAAGAGACGATGGCCGCCCTGCCGCACGATGACGCCCGATCGCGCATCGGCCTGGTGCTCAACATGCGCGGCTGGGACCGCTGCGTCGCCGCCGCCTGCGACGAGGCCAATGTGGTGGTCTGCGCCAGCGACGGCTTCGGCATCCGCAACCAGGGCGCCTCGGTGGACGAACAGATCACCACCATGGCCAACATCATGGGCGTGCGCCGCAAGGAGGATCCGC
>JACRBD010000337.1 GCA_016234625.1 Caulobacterales bacterium
AGACGATCAAAAAGGGCGAGAAGGTCGCCATGTGGTACGTCTCGGGCAACCGCGACGAGACGGCGATCGAGAACCCGAACGCCTACATCATCGACCGCGAACGCCCGCGCCATCACATGTCCTTCGGCTTCGGCATCCACCGCTGCGTGGGCAACCGTCTGGCCGAGATGCAGCTGCGGGTGGTCTGGGAAGAGATCCTCAAACGCTTTCCGACCATTGAGGTGGTCGGCGAGCCGGAGCGGGTGCCGTCGGCGTTCGTGAAGGGGTACCTGACCCTGCCGGTGAGGATACCGGCGAAGCTGTAGTTGCGTGGTTCGAGACGCTCGCTTGAGGCTCGCTCCTCACCATGACGGGCATAGGTGTTCGTCATCCTGAGGAGCGATCCCTCAGGATCGCGTCTCGAAGGACGCACGGTTTGCGCCGGCTTCAGCCACCCCATGGCGGAACCGCCCTGATGTCTTGACGGCCAGTTTTGCTCCGGCGACGGCCCTGCTCAAGGACCGCCTTCGGCGGCCGCGCAGCGGCGACCCCAGAGGGGTCGTCCTTGACCAGGTCCGACGTCCGGAGCGCATGATTCCATCAAGGCCAAAGGGCGATTGTCATCCGGATGTTGGGTTAAGCCAGGTCCGCGATCTCGTCATCGGTCAGGTCCCCCGGCACCACGGTCCCCGGCACCTTGCGGCTGCCCCAGTTGACGCCGTCCCGCGCCAGCGAGGCCACCAACGGGCCCGGGCCCTTGCCGCCGGTCGAGGCGGCGAGGACGAGGATTTTGATGTCCGGATCGCCCGCCACCACTGAGCGGATCGCCGCCTTGGTCGTTTCGGCGTGCTTGATCAGGAACTCCGGGGCCTGGCCGGTGACGGCCATGACCGTCTCGGCCAGCTTCTGCAGGACGGTCTCGGCCTCGACCCGCTCCTGCCGCTCCATTTCCTCGCGCACCCCGGACCAGTGCTCGAACACCGCTGGCTGGATGACCCGCAGCAGACAGACGTGGCCGCCGGTCGACAGCGCCCGCTTGCAGGCATAGCGCAGCGCCGCCCCGGACTCGGGGCTGTCGTCGGCGATGACGAGGAACTTGCGTTGGCTCATGGGGCGGACGGTGGCTTAGGCGGATGGGGTTCGCAAGCAATTCCCCTCTCCCAGCGGGAGAGGGAGGGGCCCGTCCTCCGAAGCCAAAGGCGAAGGAGGATGGGAGGGTGAGGGGTTACGGGGTCGGGCGCGAAGCCCCGCCAACCTCAACCCCTCATCCGTCGGCTCCGCCGACACCTTCTCCCTCCGGGAGAAGGGAGCGAATTTACCGCCAGAACCCGACGATCCGCTTCACCTCGTCCAGCGTCGGCGCGGCCACCTCGCGGGCCTTTTCCGCCCCCGTCGCCAGCACGCGGTCAATCTCCGCCGGGTCGGCCATCAGCCGGCGCATACGGTCGCTGACGGGTCCGAGTTTCGCCACCGCCAGGTCGGCCAGCGCCGGCTTGAAGGCTCCAAAGCCCTTGCCGCCGAACTCGGCCAGCACCTCGGCCTTGGTCATCTCGGCCAGAGCCCCGTAGATGCCCACCAGATTGTCCGCTTCTGGCCGAGCCTTGAGGTCCTCGAGAGACTCGGGCAGCGGTTCCGGGTCGGTCTTCGCCTTGCGGATCTTCTGGGCGATGGCGTCGGCATCGTCCGTCAGGTTGATGCGCGAATTGTCCGACGGATCGGATTTGCTCATTTTCGCCGAACCGTCGCGCAGGCTCATGATTCGCGCGCCCGGCCCCTCGATCAGACCTTCCGGCAGGGGGAAGTAGCCCGGCTTGTCGAAGTCGTGGTTGAACTTGGCGGCGATGTCGCGGGTCAGTTCCAGGTGCTGCTTCTGGTCCTCGCCCACCGGCACATGGGTGGCCTTGTAGATCAGGATGTCGGCCGCCTGGAGCACCGGGTAGGTGTAGAGGCCCACCGAGCTGCGCTCCTTGTGCTTGCCGCTCTTCTCCTTGAACTGGGTCATCCGGTCGAGCCAGCCGAGCCGGGCGACGCATTGCAGGATCCAGCCGAGCTCGGCATGGGCGCTGACCGCCGACTGCGGGAAGATGCTGGCCCTGGCCGGATCGACTCCGGCGGCGATGTAGGCGGCGGCGATCTCGCGGGTCTGGGCGGTCAGCTGGGCCGGGTCCTGCCACACAGTGATGGCGTGCAGGTCGACGACGCAGAACAGGCATTCGGTCTCGTGCTGCAGCCTGGCGAACTTCACCAGGGCGCCGAGATAGTTGCCCAGATGCAGGGCGCCGGAGGGCTGGACGCCCGACAGCACGCGCTGCGGGCCGGAATAGATGGCGGGAGGCTGATCGGTCATGGATCGGTCTTCTTGAATGGCAGGTCGAGGGGACGCGCGGAGGCGCCGCGCGGGCTCAGCGGTTCGTCAGGCGGTACGCCATCGGCGCTGGACATGTTCCGGCAAGACCATGAAGGCTCGATAAGGCAGGGTCGGGGCTAGAGCAAGTCCGCCGGCGGCGGGGCGCTGACGCCGGGCTTGCGACGCAGGGCTTCGCGCACCTCGGCCAGGGTCACCCCGCCGCTGCCCAGCAGCAGCACCGGATAGAGCGCCGCCCCGGCCATGCTGAGCAACAGGACGGTGATTTCCTTGGGCCCCAGGCCGATCATGTGAACTCCGGCGAAGGGCGCTTCAAGATCGGCGCGGAACATCTGACCGGCGAACATCACCGCCCCCAGCGCGGCGCTGGCCAGGGCGATCCGCGCCAGCTTGCTCCAGGCCGCCGGCGAGGGGGTCCAGTCGCCGCGCTTGCGCAGGGCGTGGACCATCTGGGCGACGTTGAGCCAGGAGGCGAAGGCGGTCGCCGCGGCGATGCCTTCGAAGCCGATGATGTAGAACAGGATCAGGCCCAGGCCGATGTTCACCGCCACCGAAATCAGGGCGAACCGCATCGGGGCCTTCGTGTCGTGGCGGGCGAAGAACACCGGCGACAGCACCCGGGCCAGCACGAAGGCGGGCACGCCCCAGCCATAGTGGAACAGGGCCTTGGAGGTCTCCAGCGCGTCGTAGGGGCTGAACTCGCCGCGCTGGAACAGGCCGTCGATCAGATAGTGCGGCATGGCCAGGAGCGCCGCGGCGGCCGGCAGGGTCAGGGCCATGGCGAAGACGATGGCCTGGTCGGTGGTCTTCTGCGCCTCGGCCCTGTCGCCCAGGCTGATGGCGCGGGACAGGGACGGCAACAGGGCCACCCCGATGGCCACACCGACCAGGCCCAGCGGCAGCTGGTAGAACCGGTCGGCCACCGAAAGCCATGTGCGGGCGCCGTTCACCTGGCTGGCGATGATCCCGGAAATGAAGATGTTGATCTGGGTGACGCTGGCGGCGATGGCCCCCGGGATGGCCACGGCGATCAGGGCCCTGATCTCCGGTGTCAGCCTGGGGATCGTCAGGCGGATCTTCGCCCCGGTGCGCAGGGTCCCCCACCACAGCAGGGCCGCCTGCAGCAGGCCGGCGATCAGGATCGCCCAGCTGGCGGCGTAGGCCGAATGGATGGCGTCGGCGGGTCGGATCACGGCGATCAGGATCACCGCGTTGAGCACCGTCGGGGCGGCGGCGGACAGGGCGAACCGGCCACCGGCGTTGAGCACCCCCGACAGCAGCGCGACGATGGCCATGCAGGGCAGGTAGGGCATGCTGATCTGGGTCAGCACCACCGCCAGCTTGTATTTCTCGCTGTTGAAGCCGAAGCCCGGATTGATCGCCAGCATCAGCCACGGCATGGCGATCTGGAAGGCGACCGTCAGCACCAGGGTGATGGCCGCCAGGGTCGCCAGGGCGTCGGTGGCGAGGTTGTCGGCCGCCTCCTGCCCCTCGCTGGCCAGCACCTTGGAATAGGCCGGCACGAAGGCGGCAGTGAAGGCCCCCTCGGCGAAGATCCGGCGGAACAGGTTGGGGAAGGACTGGGCGGTGTTGAAGGCGTCGGCCGCCGGGGTCGCGCTGGCGCCCAGGCGGGCGGTGATGAACAGGTCCCGCGCCAGGCCCATGAACCGGCTGACCAGGGTCAGGCTGGAAAACACCATGGACGAGCGGATCAAGCCGCTCTTAGCGGGTTTCACGGATCGGGTCGGTTCGGGCGCGCTCACCCGCCGCTTGTGCGATGGGGTGGGGGGGCGGTCAAGAAGCGGTGGCCGGCGTACGCGGAAACGAGATCGGATCTGCAAGCGCTACCGCGCCACGCTGGCCCGCGCCCGTTCGAGCCTCGGCCGGCCCCTTGGCGCCTGGCCGGCTTCCTCCGCGTCCAGGGCTTCCATAAGCGCCGCCTTCAGCGCCGCCGCACGTTTGGCGTCGGTCAGTTTCCCGCCGCCGGGGGTCTGGACATAGAAGGCGTCCACGGCTCGTTCGCCATAGCCGTCGATATGGGCCGAGGTGATCGACAGGCCGGCGTCGGCCACTGCGCGGGCGAGGGCCTCGAGCAGGCCGGGTCGGTCGCGGCCCGAAGCCTCGACCACCGTGGCGTCCTCCGACGCCTCGTTGTCCAGCATCACCGGGGGGATGATGGAGAAGGCGGCCGCGCGGCCCTGTTCGGGACCCTTGCGGGCCTCGAAGGTCGGGGTCTCGCCCCGGCCGGCGGCCTCAAGCGCGTCAGCCAGTCGGCGCAGGATGCGCGGGTTGTCGCCGCCGATCGGGGCGCCGGTGACGTCCTGCACGTGAAATACATCGAGAGCCTGGCCCTGGGCCGAGGTGAACACCCGGGCTCCGACCACGTTGCCGCCCAGCCCCGACAGTGCCAGGGCCAGGTCGGCGAACAGGCCGCGCCGGTCCCTGGCCGCCACGACAATCTCGGCGGCGTTGCGGTCGACGCGAACGAGGGCGTCGGCCGCCGCTCCACCCTGCAGCGCGGCCCGGCGGGCCAGGGCCGCGTGCGCGGCCAGCTCCGGGGGGGTGAAGGCGGTGAAATAGGCGTCTTCCATCGACGCGGCCCAGCCCTTGGCGGCCGGATCGGCTTCGATCAGGGCGGCCCTGGCCTCGGCGGCCACTGACTCCTGGTGGCGGCGGGCGCTGGCCGCGGGATCACTGCCCCGGCCGCCGCGGCAGGTGGCCTCGGTGGCGGCGTAA
Organism: Caulobacterales bacterium; assembly: GCA_016234625.1. Taxonomy (GTDB): domain Bacteria; phylum Pseudomonadota; class Alphaproteobacteria; order Caulobacterales; family Caulobacteraceae; genus Caulobacter. The sequence continues at coordinate 5,081 of JACRBD010000337.1, forward strand.
AGCTCGCGCATCAGCTGGCCCTTCCAGCCGTTCCAGACGCCCGGGCCCACGGCCCGGATGTCGGCCACCGTCAGCACCAGCAGGAGCCGCAACCGTTCGGGGTTCTCGACGATCCGAGCGAAGGCGGCCACGGTGGCCGGGTCGGTGACGTCGCGCTTCTGGGCGTAGTCGCTCATCACCAGATGGTGTTCCACCAGCCAGGCGATCAGTTCGATCTTGCTGCGCTCCAGCCCCAGCCGTTCGCAGGCCGAGCGGGCGGCCCGGGCGCCGGCCTTCTCCTGGCCGCCGGCCCCGCCCTTGCCGGTGTCATGCAGCAGCATGGCCAGGAACAGGCTCTCGCGGTCGTCGATCAACGGCATGATCGACACAGAGAGCGGGTGGTCCTCGACCAGCTGGCCCTCGGCGATGTCGGCGATCACGCCCACGGCCTTCAGGGTGTGCTCGTCCACCGTGTAGGAATGGTACATGTTGAACTGCATCTGAGCGACGATCCGGCCGAACTCCGGCACGAACCGGCCCAGCACCCCGGACTCGTTCATCAGCATCAGGGTGCGGTAGGTCCGCTTGCCCCGGGCGAGAATGTCGAGGAAGGCTTTGGCCGCTTCCGGGTCGCGGCGGGTCTTGACCGTGATCAGCGGCAGGCAGCGTGTGACGGCCGTGAAGGCGTCCGGATGCAGGTCCAGGTCGCGCTGGTCGGCCAGCCGGAAGATGCGGATCAGGTCGACCGGATCCTTCTCGAACACCTCCGGCCCGTCGATGTTCAGCCGGCCGCCTTCCTCATGGAAACCAGCCACGTCCAGCGGCCTGCGCTTGGGCCCGCCCCGGCCGGGGACGAAGCGCGACAGGCCCCGGGGTTGGGCCTTCAGGTGCTCGGTTTCCAGCTTGGCCGAGAACATCCGGGTGAGGGAGCCGACCTCCCGGGCGATCAGGAAATAGCGGCGCATGAACCGCTCGACGGCGGGATTGTCGGCCCGATCGCCAAAGCCCATCCGCCGGGCGATTTCCGGCTGCAGGTCGAAGGTCAGCCGCTCTTCAGGCCGGCCCGTGGCGAAATGCAGGTGGGCCCGCACCGCATGCAGGAAGTCGAAGGCGCGAACGAAGGCGGCCACCTCGCGGCGGTCGAAATAGCCCAGGGTGAAGACGTCGGCCGGTGTCTCCACCGGATGCAGGTACTCGGCGATCCACATCAGGGTGTGCAGGTCGCGCAGGCCGCCTTTGCCCTCCTTGACGTTGGGCTCGACCATGTAGCGGCTGGTGTCGGCGCGTCCGTGGCGCTCGTCCCGTTCTTTCAGCTTGGCGGCGACGAACTCGGCGCCGGTGTTGCGCACCACGTCGTTGCGGAAGCGTTTCTTCAGATCCTCGGCCAGGGCCTCGTCGCCGGTCAGCCGCCGCGCCTCCAGCAGGGAGGTGCGGATGGTGAAATCCTCCTTCGACAGCCGCACGCATTCCTCGACCGTCCGCGAGGCGTGGCCGACCTTGAAGCCCAGATCCCACAGGGCATAGAGCATGAACTCGATGACGCTCTCGGCGTGGGCGGTCTGTTTGTACGGCCGCAGGAACAGCAGATCGAGATCGCTGTAGGGGCTCAGCACGCCCCGACCGTAGCCGCCCACCGCCATCAGGCAGAGCCGCTCGCCCTCGGTGGGGTTGCGGGCGCGGAACATGTGCACGGTGGTGAAGTCGTAGAGGGCGGTGACCACCTCGTCGGTGATGCCGCACAGCAGGCGGGCTGTCTCCAGCCCCCCGGCGCCGTTCTCAAGCCGCTCCTTGGCGATCATCCGGCCGCGGAACAGGGCGCCTTTGAGAATCTCCAGCGCAAGACGCCGCTGCTCGCCCTCGTTACCCAGGGCGTCATGGGCCGCGGCGGTGAGACG
>JACRBD010000340.1 GCA_016234625.1 Caulobacterales bacterium
AGCCGACGGGCAATGAACCGCAACTTCTCTTCCGCAACACAGGACGTCTTCCACATCGGCAAAGCTCCTCCCCGCCGACCAGGAGACTGTCACCCATGTGTCCGGTTCAATCTGTCACCTATGTGCCCGGTTCAGACCGCCAGGCCACCTCTCCCTCCGGGAGAGGAAGTCTGATTGCCGCCTAGCCATCCCAACGCCAGTCCGGCTAAGACAAATCCAGACACTTGAGCCCGGAAGCCCCATGACCGCCCGTCCCCGCCGCAGCGCCCTCTACATGCCCGCCTCCAACGCCAAGGCGATCGAGAAGGCGCGGTCGTTGCCCTGTGACGTGGTGATCCTCGATCTCGAGGACGCCGTGGCGCCGGAGGCCAAGGAGACCGCCCGCGAGCAGGCGGTGCAGGCGATCCGCGACGGCGGCTTCGGCAATCGCGAGCTGGTCATCCGGGTCAACGGATCCGACACCCCCTGGGGCGCCGACGACCTGCGCGCGGCGGCCGAGGCCCGGCCCGACGCCATCCTGGTGCCCAAGGTCAATTCCGCCGCCGACGTCGCCGCCTATTCCGGCCCGCTGCACGCCGACACGGCCCTGTGGGCGATGATCGAAACCGGCCGGTCGCTGTTCGCCCTGGACAGCATCGCCGCCGCCGCCGCGACCACCCAGCTGACCACCTTCGTCATGGGCACCAATGATCTGGCCAAGGAGATGCGCTTTCGCCTGACGCCCGGCCGCGAGCCCTTCTTCGCCGCCCTGTCGATGGCCGTGGCGGCCGCGCGGATCCACGGCCTGACCATCCTCGACGGGGTGCACAACGACATCGAGGACCAGGCGTCGCTGGAGGCGGTCTGCCAGCAGGGGGTCGACTTCGGCTTCGACGGCAAGACCCTGATCCACCCCAAGCAGATCGACCTGTGCAACCTGGTCTTCTCGCCGACGGTGGCGGAGGTTGACTGGGCCCGGGCGGTGATCGCCGCCTTCGCCCTGCCGGAAAACCAGGGCAAGGGCGCCATCCGCGTCGAGGGCAAAATGGCCGAGCTGCTGCACCTGGCCCAGGCCGAGCGGCTGGTGGCGGTGGCCCAGGCCATCGCCGCGACGGAGGCCGCTTGAGGGTCGCCCTTGCCATAGCCCTGCTGCTGACCCTGGGCGCCGGGCAGGCGTCGGCCCAGGAGGCGACGCCGCCCGCGCCGCCCGCCGGGAGCGACGCCCAGTCCCCGGTCTACGACCCCATCGGCGACGCCATCGCCGCGGCCCTGCCGCCCGACCAGACCACCGACCAGGAGGCCGCTGCCGAACCCGCCGCTCCGCCGCCGGTCCCGACGGCGCCGGCCGCCCGGCCAGAGCCCGCGCCCTACCGGCCCATGGTCATCGCGCCGTCGCGGGCGCCGTTGCTCGACAAGCCGGTGATGATCGACGAGACCGGCAAGAACCCCGACGGCCCGCCGACCCCGCTCGATGTCGGCTACGAGACCCGTATCCGCGGTTCGGCCGCCGCCGCCCAGGGCCTGCAGGGCCCGCTGGACGGCGGCTGGACCGTGCGCTCGACCTACGGCGTGGCGGTGATGACCCTGCAGCTGGTCGACCGGGGTTATGGCTACGGTCAGCTGGAGGGCGCCTGGCGCAGCCTCGACGGACCGGTCAGCAAGGTCGGCCTGATCGACAGCCTCGACCGCCAGCCGGCCGTCCTGACCATCCGCATCACCAAGACCCCCGGCAAGCCGACCGTCGTCCTGACCCTGACCCCCGCCTCGGACGGAAGCTGGTCGGGGGAGGTGTCCGACGAATGGGGCGTCCACCCGGTGACGATGCGGCGGAACTGATCAAACCGTCCTCTCCCGCGAGGGAGATGGGGACCATGCGGAGCATGGTGGAGAGGGAGGCGCGGTGGCGGCCGGAAATCCTCGCACCCTTCGCGCCCGGATGTAGATTGCCCTCTTGGCCTTGATGGAATGATGCGCTCCGGTCGGTCGTCCTGGTCAAGGACGGGTCCTTCGGACCCGCCGCTGCGCGGCCGCGAAGCGGTCCTTGAGCAGGCCGCCCGCCGGAGCAAAACTGGCCGTCAAGACATCAGGGCAAGGTCCGCCAAGAGGGTTTGAGGTCACCGGCCACCAACGGCGCTTCCCTCTCCACCAGCCTTCGGATGGTCCCCCTCTCCCTCGCGGGAGAGGATCACAGATTGAGCCCACGCCGCGCGGCGCCGATCACCCGTTCCAGGTCGTCAGGGGCGTAGGCGACCTTGGTCCCGAAGCCCCAGACCGGACCCGGCCAGGCGACGTCGTCCGAGCGGCGGCCGATCACATGCAGGTGCAGCTGCGGGGTGATGTTGCCCAGGGCGCCGTGGTTCAGCTTCTCCACGGGACGGCCCAGCGCCTCGCCCAGCGCTCGCACGGCCTGGCCCGCCACCACCGACTCCTCGATCAGCCGGGCCCGGTCGCCCGGCGACAGGTCCTCGATCTCTCGCGCGCCGGCGCGGCGCGGGATCAGGATGATCCACGGCCAGCGGGCGTCGCACTGCAGGCGGGCCTGGCAGAGAAACAGGTCGCCGAGGAAGTGGGAGGTGACCACGAAGGCCTGGTCGGGCGCGAACTCGGTCATGTCTACCGGCTTCGCTTGGGAACCGCCGCCCAGTAGTCGAAGTCGAGGATCACCTCGGGCGGATAGGCGCCGGCCTCGTCCCTGTCCGGGAAGTCGGCGCAAGGCCGGTCCTTCGTCGCCACCAGCCGCAGGCGCAGGGCGCCGACCCCTTCGCCGAGATCCGCCTTGTCGAGCACCTCGCTCCAGGCGAACACCGTCGCCCCGGCGAAATAGGGGTTCACGTGCCGTCCGCCGTTGATGGCCAGCATCAGCCCGGCGTTCTGCAGCCCGTTGAAGCTGAGCGCCTTTGCGGTGGAAATCACCACCCCGCCATAGACCAGCCGCCGGCCGGTCGGGTCCTTGGCGCGCTCATACTGGTTGAAGTGAACCTTGGCGGTGTTCTGGTAGAGCCGGGTGGCCATGGCGTGCTCGGCCTCCTCGATGGCCATACCGTCGACATGATCGATCTTTTCGCCCACCGCGTAGTCCTCGAAGGCGTGCGGCGCGCCGGCCAGGGCGAAATTGTATTTTGAGAAGTCGAGGCCCTTCGAGTCGAGGAGCGCTTCAGGGAGCACCAGTTGCTCTGCCGGAACCGCGGTCGCCAGCGTCGGTACATGCTCTTCCGCGACCACTGCGGCGGTGTCGCGCTTTCTCACCATCACCCAACGTACATAGCTGAGGACCGGCTCTCCGAACTCGTTCAGGCCCGTGGTCCGAACATAGACGACGCCGGTCTTGCCGTTCGAATTTTCCTTCAGGCCAATCACCTCGGACCGGGCGGTAAGGGTGATCCCGTCCCATAGCTGCTTGAAGAACCGACCCTCCGCGTAGCCGAGGTTGGCCACGGCGTTGAGGCTGATGTCCGGCACCGTCTTGCCGAAGACCATATGGAAGCCGATCAGAGGATCGATGATCCCATGCTTGAACCCGCAGTCCTTGGCGAACTCCTCCGACGAGAACAGCGCGAAGCGTGTTCCGTAGAGGGCGTTGTAGAGCGCCACGTCCCCGGCGGTGACCGTCCGCGGCGTGGCGTGACTGAGCACCTGCCCCAGCCGGAAGTCCTCGAAATAGTTGCCGGGGTCGGTCTTGGACATGGGATGCTCCGAGTCAGGTTCGTCGCTTCTAGCCTTCCAGATATGACCCGCAAGGGGTTGCGACGCCTGACAACGCCTGCTCAAAACCTGAAATGGACAAGGTGCGCATATCCAAGACGCTATCGTTTTGGCTCAGACACAAGCCGGAAGCTGCGGGTCTGTCTCTTTCATCCGACGGCTGGGCAGACATCGACGCCGTGCTTGCTGCGTTGGCTTCGGAGGTTCCGGGCTGCGGTTGGGAAGAACTGGTGATGGTCGTCGAGACCAGTGACAAACAGCGGTTCGAGTTGTCTGGCGATGCGGCGAGGATACGTGCTCGGCAAGGGCATTCAGTGGATGTTGATCTCGACTGGCCGCAAACCAAGCCGCCGGAGCGACTTTACCACGGCACCGTGGCCCGCTTTCTGGACGCGATTCTTGCCGAAGGGCTGAAACCGATGGCTCGCCACCATGTGCATCTGTCGGGGGATCTCGAAACGGCCAACAAGGTCGCTGCGCGACGGGGGCAGCCGGTCATTCTGGTTGTCGAGGCGGCGGAACTTTCAGCGGCCGGACGCCCCTTCCTGCTGACCAGCAACGGCGTATGGCTGGTCGATCACGTGCCCCCCGAACATCTGTCGGTTCTCGACTAGCCGTCCTCGCCGCGCAGGTGTCGGAAGTAACGGTCGGCGAATCCGGCGTCCGAAAGCGCTCCGCTGGCGTCGCACCAATAGTCTGCGACCACGCAGGGCGTCAGGTCATTGATAGCCAGCAGAGCATCTCGCAGGGCGTCGAACCGTTGGTCTTCACCGTCTTCCCACTGGAACCAGATCGCCCGCACCAGTTCACCATCGGTATCGACCTTGATGAAGCACCGAGCATCGAATCCGAAGCAGACGGCAGCGTCTTCGTACGATCCGTAGGGGTCCCGCTCGCCGCCATCTCGACCGAGATAATGCATGATCGTCGCGTGAAATCGGCTAACCTTGGGCAGGTGGGGCTCAAGCACGGCGATAACATCAGAGGCCTGCAGTCCGGCCTCACTGAAGGACGCCGACGGCGGCTCGATCATATGCATGGCGGTCCAGCCGGCCCCATCGAAGTTCGCGTCGCCGGAGGCCTTGGCAGCTGCCACATCCGCGCTCGTTTCAGACAGGGCCGCCAAGGGATACAGGTTGCGCATTCCCCAGTCGTCTTCGTGGATGTGAATTAGAGGCGTCTCGTCACTTGGCGCTGGCGCTGGCGCTGGCGCTGGCATCGGCGGCGTGGGGCGGAAGAAGGTCAGCAACTTTCGAAACATGCGCCGATCTTGGCCGCCGACTTGCCCCTCGCGCAAGGGCGGTCTAGACCGCGCCGCAACGCAGCATTCCCCTGACGGACGGAGACTCTCCTATGGCTCGCGCGAAGATCGCCCTCATCGGCGCCGGCATGATCGGCGGCACCCTGGCTCACATCGCCGCCCGCGAGGAGCTGGGCGACGTGATCCTGTTCGACATCGCCGAGGGCGTCCCCCAGGGCAAGGCGCTGGATCTCGCCGAAGCCACCGCCGTGTTCGGCAAGGACGTGGCCCTGAAGGGCGCCAACAGCTACGCCGACATCGCCGGGGCCGACGTCTGCATCGTCACCGCCGGCGTGCCGCGCAAGCCGGGCATGAGCCGCGACGACCTGCTGGGCATCAACCTGAAGGTCATGAAGGCCGTCGGCGAGGGCATCAAGGCCCATTGCCCGAACGCTTTCGTCATCTGCATCACCAACCCGCTGGACGCCATGGTCTGGGCCCTGCAGCAGTTCTCGGGCCTGCCGACCCACAAGATCGTCGGCATGGCCGGCGTGCTCGACTCGGCCCGCTTCGCGTATTTCCTGGCCGAGAAGACCGGCGTGTCGGTGGAAGACATCCATGCCTGGACCCTGGGCGGTCACGGCGATGACATGGTGCCGATGGTGCGCCACTCGACAGTCGGCGGCCTGCCGCTGCCGGAACTGGTCAAGCAGGGCTGGATGACCCAGGACGAGCTCGACGGCATCGTCAAGCGCACCCGCGGCGGCGGCGGCGAGATCGTCGCCCTGCTGAAGACCGGCAGCGCCTATTACGCCCCGGCCGAGAGCGCCATCGCCATGGCGGGCAGCTACCTCAAGGACAAGAAGCGCGTCCTGCCCTGCGCCGCCTGGCTGACCGGCCAGTATGGCCTCAAGGACCTCTACGTCGGCGTGCCGGTGGTCATCGGCGCCGGCGGCGCGGAGAAGGTCGTCGAGTTCGAAACCAACGCCGAGGAAAAGGCCATGTTCGCCGCCTCGGTGGCCTCGGTTCAGGGCCTGATCGAAGCCTGCAAGGCGATCGACCCGTCGCTGGCGTAGGCGCGACGCACGGGGACATGCACTTCAGTGCGTGTCCCCTACTGGCCGGACGCAGGGGACACGCACTGAAGTGCATGTCCCCGCGTCATGTCTCGTGCGACACGAAGGCGGCGCCCAAATCGCGAAGCCTTTGCTAGACACGATTCCATGATCGCTCCCGGCCCCACGCTCGAAACCGCCCGCCTGATCCTGCGCCCGACGGCGCAGGCCGACCTCGACGGTTGGGCGGAGCTTATGGGCGACGAGGAAGCCAGCCGCTTCATCGGCGGTCTGCAGGGTCGGGCGCAGAGCTGGCGGGGCCTGGCCAGCATGGCCGGGTCCTGGGCGATCAAGGGCTTTGCCATGTTCTCGTTGATCGAGAAGGAGACCGGCGACTGGGTCGGCCGGGCCGGACCGTGGGTTCCGGAAGAGTGGCCGGGCACGGAGGTCGGCTGGGGACTGCGCCGCGCCCACTGGGGCAAGGGCTATGCGGTGGAAGCGGCCGAGGCCGCCATCGACTGGGCCTTCGACACGCTGGGCTGGACCGAGGTGATCCACTGCATCGACCCGGGCAATGCCAATTCACAGAAGGTCGCCCAGCGGCTGGGCTCGGTGAACCGTGGCGTGGGGCGCATGCCGCCGCCGTTCCACGAGCTGCCCATCGACATCTGGGGTCAGAGCCGCGACCAGTGGCTGGCCCGGCGGGCGGGCCGGTGAAGCGGGCCGGCCTCCTCCTGGCGGTTCTGCTGGCCGCCGCGCCGGTGCTGGCCGGCGCCCAGGGCGAGGACGGCTCCCTGACGGTGGCCTTCGACGGGGTCAGCCGGCGCGAGGGGGTGGTGCTGTTCGCCCTGTTCGACAGCAAGGCGGCCTACGACGCCAATGTGAACCCCATCCGCACCCTGACCCTGCCGGCGTCCGAAGGGAACTTCGCCGTGACCCTGGCCGGTCTCGCGCCCGGGACCTACGCGGTGAAGTCGTTCCACGACCGCGACGCCAACGGCAGGATGAACTTCAACCCGCTGGGCATGCCGCTGGAGCCCTACGGCTTTTCCAACAACGCCCGGGCCCCGTTCGGTCCGCCACCGTGGCGCCGGGCGGCGTTCGAGGTGAAGCCGGGCGGGAATGGGCAGACGATCCGGCTGCATTAGAACGGCATCGTCGCCTTCGCGGCGGAGAACGTCCTGATGTCTTGATGAGCATTCTTGCTCCGGCGGGACCTTCGTCAAGGACGAGCCCGAAGGGCTCGCCGCTGCGCGGCCGCGAAGCGGTCCTTGACCAAGGTCGCCGTCCGGAGCGAACCATTCCATCAAGGCCTTCAGGG
>JACRBD010000341.1 GCA_016234625.1 Caulobacterales bacterium
CTTCCACCTACGGCGGTTTTCAAGACCGCTGCCTTAAACCACTCGACCACCCGTCCGTTGGCGGCGCTTCTAACAGCGCCCGGCGCGGGTCTCAAAGCTCTATCGGGCTGCGGCCTCCATCGTCGCCTTCAGAACCTCGGCGCCCTGGCGCATCATCGGCTCCATGGTCTCGGTCGCGGCGTCAGGCAGGACGTCGGCGATCCAGATGAAGCAGCAGCGGCCCTCCCCGGCCTGCAGCACCTGGTTGGAAGCGCTGTGGTGGCTCAGGCGCTCGCTGACCACGCTGTAGGCGAAGCGGCGGGCGTCGTCGTCGATGCCGACGATCCGCTCGCGGGCGACCATACCGTTGCCGAAGGTGACCATGCGCGAGTCCCCCTCCAGCCGCGTGTCGACCACGAATCCGGGGACCAGGCGGGTATGCAGCGCGCCGTAGTCGCGAATGGCGTCCCATACCCGGTCAGCGGGGGCGTCGATGAGGGTTTCGATGCAGATGGTGGCCATGAGGGGCTCCTGAGTCTGGGCGTTGGCGGTCACCTTGCCGGAATCGGCTGGCGGAAGCTGGCGGGTTCCGGACACCATCACCGGAAGACTGGCGCTCGCTCGCCGGGCGCGTAATGTCACCGGTGTCAGCACCCTGCTGTCATCCCGGACGGCGAAACCGATCCGGGACCCAGATTGAAGCCAAGCCAAATCTGGGTCCCGGCTCTGCGCTCCGCTTCGGCCGGGATGACAGGGGCCGGAGCTGTCGCCAGTTGGTTTGATCCGAATGCCCAAGCTCACCCGCCGCGCCGCCCTGACCGCCCTCGCCGCCGCCACGGCCGCCCCAGCCCTTGCGGCGAGCAAGGGGCCCGTCGTGCTCACCACCCCCGGTCGGGTGCGTGGCAAGGCCGAGGGCGGGGTGCTGGTGTTCAGGGGGGTCCGCTACGGCGCTGACACCGGCCCACGCCGGTTCCAGCCGCCCTTGCCGCCGACGCCCTGGACCGGCGTCCGCGACGCCCTCGCCTTCGGTCCGGGTTCGCCGCAGCGAGGCGCCGAGGCCAATACCAGCGAGGACTGCCTGTTCCTCAACGTCTGGACCCCCGGCGCCGACGCGAGACGGAGGCCGGTGATGGTCTACATCCATGGCGGCGCCTACAGCACGGGATCCGGATCGAGCCTGCTTTATGACGGAACGCGGCTGGCGGTGCGCGGCGATGTGGTGGTGGTGACCCTCAACCATCGGCTGGGCCCGTTCGGCTATCTGTCGCTGGGCCGGTTCGGCGATCCACGCTGGGCCGACTCCGGCAACGCCGGTCAGCTGGACCTGGTGCTGGCCCTCGAGTGGGTGCGCGACAACATCGCCGCCTTCGGGGGCGATCCGGGCCGGGTGATGGTCTTCGGCCAGTCCGGCGGCGGGGCCAAGATCGCCACCCTGATGGCCATGCCGGCCGCGAAGGGCCTGTTCCATCGCGCCGCGACCATGAGCGGCCAGCAGGTCACCGCGTCGGGCCCGCTCAACGCCCACCGTCGCGCCGAGACCTTCCTGGCGGCCGCGGGCCTGCCTCCGGAGCGGTTCGCAGAGGCCGCGACCCTGCCCGTCGACAGGGTCATCGCGGCGATGACGGCCAAGGACCCGATCCTGCCGTCCGGCGGGCTCTATTTCGGGCCGGTGCTCGATGACCGGTCGCTGACCCGCCACCCCTTCTGGCCCGACGCCCCGGCCCAGTCGGCGGCCATTCCGATGATCATCGGCAACACCCACGACGAGACCCGCGCCTTCCTTGGCGGCGACCCGCGCAATCACACCCTGACCTGGGAGGAGCTGCCGGCGCGGCTGGCGCCCGAGCTGCGGGTGGACATCAGCCCAGAGAGGGTTGTGGCCGAGTACCGCCGGCTCTATCCGGCTTACACCCCCAGCCAGGTGTTCTTCGCCGCCAGCACGGCCTCGCGCTCCTGGCGGGCGGCGGTGATCGAGGCCGAGGCCCGGGCGCGGCAGGGCTCGCCCGCCTTCGTCTACCAGCTGGACTGGGCGAGCCCGATCGAGGGCGGCGCGCCGCACATGCTCGACATCCCGCTGGTGTTCGGAACCCTGGACGCGCCCGGCTCGATCACCGGCGTGGCGGCGGACGCCAGGGCGGTGTCTGACGCGATGCAGGACGCCTTCATCGCCTTCGCCCGCTCGGGCGATCCGAACCACGCCGGACTGCCACGGTGGGAGCCGTACAGCCTGCCTCGTCGTCAGACGATGGTGTTCGACGCCCCGCCACGCATGGCTGACGATCCCCGTGGCGCGGAGCGGGAGTTGTTCGCGCGGGTTCCGTACGTTCAGCCGGGGACGTAAGGCCGTTGGCCGCCGCATCCCTGCCCTGTCGCCCGGATGCTGATACGCCCTGAAGGCCTTGATGGAATAGTTCGCTCCGGACGGCGACCTTGGTCAAGGACCGCTTCGCGGCCGCGGAGCGGCGACCCCGAAGGGGTCGTCCTTGACCAAGGTCCCGCCGGAGCAAGAATGCTCATCAAGACATCAGGACGAATTCTGCCGCGAATGCGAAAATGCGCCAGTCCCTCGCCTACAGCGCCCGGTAGCGCAAATCCCTGAACCGCGCCTCTCCCGTCCCGGCGGCGTAGAGACCCGGCCGCAGGCTGAGGAAGTCGCCGGTGACGTTGTGGTGGTAGCCGCTGACCTCCATCTGGACGTCGAACTTGGTCCAGGTCCGGCCGTCGATGCTCCAGTGAAACGTCACGACATGGCGGTTGTTGGTCATCCGCAAGCGGACGCGGTGGCCGATGCCGGCGGGTTTGCGGACGTTCCGCTCCAGACCGTAGCGGTGCATCACCAGGCCGGTGTCATTCAGCGCCAGGCCGCAGTAGAGCCGGCGGCTGTAGAACAGCAGCAGGCCGGCCTGGGACCCCTCCCCGATCTCCAGCTCGACCTCGACGCTGTAGGCCTGGTCGCCGGCGAGGAAGGTCAGGGGCGAGCTGTCGGCGGGTGTTCGGCCCTTGGCGGCGAGGATCAGGGCGCCGTCCTGGCGGCGGACACGGGCCATCTCGTTCGGACCGGGGTCGTAGAAGCCCCACAGGGTTCCCATCCGGTCGGTGGAGAAGTCGTCTGACAGCGGCTGGCCATGGGCCTCGGCCATCCCGCCCCTCGGTTTGGCGATCGGTTTCGACAGATCCCCGCCCAGAGCCCTGAACCAGCCATCGGCGGTCCAGGCGACCGGGTCGAGCAGGGTCTGGCGGCCGAGGGTCCAGAAGCCGTTCTCGTAGCCGTGGTAGACCATCCACCAGTCGCCGGCCGGACCCTCGACCAGGGTGGCGTGGCCGCGCGACCACCACTTTTCGGCGGCCGAACGGGTGCGCACCAGCGGGTTGGCCGGGCAATGCTCCCACGGCCCGTGGATCGACCGCGACCGGGCGGCGATAACCATGTGGCCGGTCGGCGGCCCCGCCGTGCCGCCCACGGCCGTGACCAGGTAGAACCAGCCGTTCCGGCGCAGGATCTTGGGCCCCTCCGGCGAGAAGGACTCCACGTCCCAGTCGTCCGGATAACGCCAGGGGTCGTAGACGTGCTCGACCGGTCCGACCATCGACAGCCCATCGTCGCTCAGGCGCACCCGGTCGCCGCCGCTGAGGAACAGGTAGCGTTC
>JACRBD010000345.1 GCA_016234625.1 Caulobacterales bacterium
CGATCCTCCACACCCCAGAAATCATCACCTCGTTCGCGCCCGACGACCTGGTCCGCCAGATGCGGGCCAGATTCAACGTCCTGGGCCCGCTGATCGCGCGCACCGGGCACGCCAAGGTTTCGCTGCCGGGCGGCTGCGCCATCGGCGGCCGGCCTGTGGACCTGCACCTGCAGGCGCTCGAGGCGCTGGGCGCCCAGATCGAGCTGCACGAAGGCTATGTCTACGCCCAGGCCCCGCGCGGGCTGAAGGGCGCCGACATTGCCTTCCCGTTCGTGTCGGTCGGGGCCACGGAGCACGCCATGCTGGCCGCCGTCCTGGCCAAGGGCGTCACCACCCTGTCGAACGCGGCCTGCGAGCCCGAGATCGGCGACCTGGCCGACTGCCTGGGCAAGATGGGCGCCCAGATCGAGGGCGCCGGCACGCCGGTAATCCGCATCACCGGGGTGAAGAAGCTGACGGGCGCCACCCACGCCGTCATCACCGACCGGATCGAGGCGGGCACCTACGCCGTGGCCGCGGCCATGGCCGGCGGCGAGGTTCGCCTGACCAACACCCGCGCCGACCTGATCGAGGCCTTGCTGCTCAAGATCGAGGAAGCCGGCGCCGGCGTCGAACGCACCAACGACGGTGTCATCATCCGCCGCAACGGCGCGCGCCTGAAGGCGGTGGACATCGAGACCGGCGTCTATCCTGGCTTCCCCACCGACCTTCAGGCGCAATTCATGGCCCTGATGACCATGGCCGACGGCGAAAGCGTCATCCGCGAACAGATATTCGAGAACCGCCTCATGCATGTGGCGGAACTGGCGCGGCTGGGCGCCGACATCACTGTCTCCGGCCGCGAGGCGCGCGTGCGGGGAGTCGATCGCCTTGAGGGCGCCCAGGTGATGGCCACGGACCTGCGAGCCTCTGTGGGGCTCGTCATCGCCGGCCTGGTCGCCCAGGGAGAGACTATGGTCGGGCGGGTCTACCATCTGGACCGCGGTTTCGAACGGCTGGAAGAGAAGCTGGGCGCCTGCGGGGCCAACGTGCGCCGCATCAAGGGTGACGGCCCCTCGGATCCCGAGGACTGATCGTGGCCGCGACCGCGCCGCTGCGTTTGCTGGCCCAGGACGCCGACGATCTGGCCGTGGTCTCCGCCGCCCTGCAGGATGCGGTGGCGAAGATTGGCGACATTGCCTTTGAGCCGAAGGCCCGCCGCCTGACCGTGGCCTTCAACCGCTTCCGCTGGGAAGGCGGCGGCAAGTCCCGCGAGCGGGTGCGGGCCGGGCTGCAGCTGGGCGGGGTGCTGGGCGTCCAGAGCCGCAAGCTGAAGCGGGACGCGAAGAACGCGGTGGTGGAACTGCTGGCCCTGACCTTCGAGCCGGGCGAGGCGCCGGGCGGGGCGGTGGTGTTCACCTTCGCCGGCGGCGGCGACCTGCGGGTCCAGGTGGAATGCCTCGAGGCCGTGCTGGCCGACGTCTCCACGCCCTGGCCGACACCGAGGGCGCCGACGCACGAGGCCTGACCTATTTGGCCGGCGGCGCCTTGAGGTCGGTGTCCTCATCGCCGCGGTCGTGATCGATCTGATACTTCAGGAACAGGCCGTAGCCGCCGCCGAAGACAATGACCAAAGCTGCCAAGAGTAGCGCGCCCTCTGTAATGCTCATGGGCTCTCTCCTTCGGGCGCAATATAGCTGGCTAGGACGTGCAGGACGAGGGCCGCTCCAAAAAGGACAAGGTTGGTTGGTCGTAGTCCCTCGGTTTTGAGGACCGGGTCTATGAATGCCGAACCCGCCAACGCGTAGCCATAGGTCGTCATGTTGGCGGTGAGCAGTTTCATTCGCTCCCGCCGGCGCCGTTTCCGTTCTTCAAGGCTCACATTTCCGCGCACAGTGTGATAATGCACCTATAGGTATAGGCGTTCAACCGAAAACACTTGCGTTCCACGCGCCAGCACGCATCTAGCCGCCATGCGCCGTTTCCGTTTCACCGATGCCGGGTTCGACTCCGCGTTCAGGGACTTCCTGAACGAGCGGCGGGGATCGCCCGCCGATGTGGACGCCGCCGCCGCCGAGGTGCTGGCGGCGGTAAAGGCTGACGGCTTGAAGGCCGTGCTTGACTACACCAGCAAATTCGACCGCGTGGACCTGACCGAGGAGACGGTTCGCGTCTCCGCCGAAGAGATCGAGGCCGGCGCGGCGGCCTGCGAGCCGGTGGTGCGCGAGGCCATCGCCTTCGCCGCCGCCCGCATCCGCGACTATCACACCCGGCAGCGGCCCGCCGACCAGCGCTGGACCGACGAGGCCGGGGTCGAGCTGGGCTGGCGCTGGACGCCGCTGGATGCGGTGGGCGTCTATGTCCCTGGCGGCCGGGCGGCCTATCCCTCGACGGTGCTGATGAATTGCGTGCCGGCGGCGGTCGCGGGTGTCGACCGCATCGCCATGGTCACCCCGCCCGGCAAGCTGCAGCCGGCAGTGCGGGCGGCGGCGAAGGCGGCCGGCGTCAGCGAGATCTGGCGTATCGGCGGGCCCCAGGCGGTCGCCGCCCTGGCCTGGGGCGCCGGACCGATCGCCCCGGTCGACAAGATCGTCGGCCCGGGCAACGCCTATGTGACCGCCGCCAAGCGCCAGCTCTATGGCGTGGTCGGCATCGACGCCCTGGCCGGGCCGTCCGAGATCGTGGTGGTGGCCGACGCAGACAACAATCCCGACTGGATCGCCGCTGACCTGCTGTCCCAGGCCGAGCACGACCCGGCCGCCCAGTCGATCCTGATCACCGACGACGATGCCTTCGCCGCCGCGGTCGAGGCCGCCGTCGAGCGGGGTCTGAAGACCCTGGCCACCGGCGTGGATGCCGCCCTGTCCTGGCGCGACCACGGCGCGGTGATCATCGCCCCGCTGGACCGCAGTCCGGTCCTGGTCGACCTGATTGCGCCCGAGCACGTCGAATTCTGTGTCGCCGACCCGGAGGCCCTGGCCGATCGGGTGCGGCACGCCGGGGCGATCTTTCTTGGCCGCTACACGCCCGAGGCCATCGGCGACTATGTGGCCGGGTCCAACCACGTCCTGCCGACCAGCCGGGCGGCGCGGTTCCAGTCCGGCCTGTCGGTCTATGACTTCCTCAAGCGCACCTCGATCGTGAAGTGCGACGCCGCCGCCTTCGCGCGGCTGGGACCGCACACGGTGGCGCTTGCCGCGGCCGAGGGCCTGCCCGCGCACGCGCTTTCGGCGGCCCTGCGGTTGCCTTCCGGCGATTGAGCGGGGAACCTGTGCGTCCCGCATGACCACCGACCGCGCCCTTCACCGTCTGCAGACGATCGAGCTCGACGAGGACTCCCTCGGCGCGGCCTCGCGCGATCAGGAGCAGGAGCGGCAGATCGCCATCTTCGATCTGGTCGAGGGCAACTACTTCCAGCCCGAAGGCGCGGCCGGCGGGCCCTATGACCTGGCCATCGCCCTCGTGGAAAACCGCCTGGCCCTGCACATCACCGGGCCGGGCCTGGACGTCACCCACCTGCTGTCGCTGTCGCCCTTCCGGGGGGGGAGCCGCGACTACTTCATGATCGGCGAGAGCTACTATCAGGCCATCCGCAATGCCACGCCGGCCCAGATCGAGGCGCTGGATATGGGCCGGCGGGGCCTGCACAACGAAGGCTCGACTCTTCTGCAGGCCAGACTTGAGGGCAAGGTGAAGACCGACCTGGACACGGCCAGGCGGCTGTTCACCCTCATCTGCGCCCTGCACTGGCGGGGCTGACCGGGTGGACCGGCTTCCCGGGGCGGTGTTGTTCGCCTGCAACTTCAACCGCGTGCGCTCACCCATGGCCGAAGCCCTGATGCGGATGGTCCATGGCGACCGGGTGTTCGTCGACAGCGTCGGCCTGCGCCGCGAGGCCGGCGAGAAGGAGGTCGACCCCTTCGCCGCCGCGGTCATCGACGAGGTCGGCGGCGACCTGACCGGCTTTCGGCCCAAGACCTTCGACGACCTGGAGGACGAGTCGTTCGACCTGGTCATCTCGCTGACGCCGGAGGCCCAGCACCGGGCGGTGGAGCTGGCCCGGGGCAGGGCGGTGGACATCGAATACTGGCCGACCCTCGATCCGACCCTGGTCGACGGCGCGCGCGAGCAGCGGCTGGAGGCCTATCGCCAGGTCCGCGACGATCTTGCGCGCCGGATCCGCGAGCGGTTCGGCAAGGCATCGACGTTCGGGGGGTAGCCGCGCTATACTGGGCGCTTGGAGCCTCGGCTCGCGTCCCGAATCGTGTTCGGCGCGGGCCGTTTGCTTATTGGACGTATTCGAGAGGCCTATGGCGAAAGAAGAACTTCTGGAGTTTCCCGGCACCGTCAGCGAGCTGCTGCCGAACGCCACGTTCCGTGTGAAACTGGAAAACGATCACGAAATCATCGCCCACACCGCGGGCAAGATGCGCAAGAACCGCATCCGCGTACTGGCCGGCGACAAGGTGCTGGTCGAAATGACGCCCTACGACCTGACCAAGGGGCGCATCACCTACCGCTTCAAGTGAGCCAGTCCAAAGGGCCTCTGGTTCTGGCCAGCGCCAGCCCCAGACGCCTTGAGCTGCTCGGTCAGGTCGGCATCACGCCCGACCTCGTTGATCCCGCCGACATCGATGAGACGCCCGGACGCGACGAGACTCCGCGTCTGCTGGCCGCGCGCCTCGCCCGCGAGAAGGTCGCGGCGGTGGCTGCGCGCCATCCGCATGCCTTCGTGCTGGGGGCCGACACCCTGGTGGCGGTGGGGCGGCGGATTCTCAACAAGCCCGCGACCGAGGCCGAGGCCCGCGCCATGCTGGCCCTGCTGTCGGGCCGCGCCCACAAGGTATTGACCGGGGTCGCCGCGATGGCGCCCGGCGGCCGGCTGTCCGAGCGGCTGGTGGAGACCCGGGTGCGGTTCAAGCGCCTCAGCGTCCAGGAGACCGACGCCTTCATCGCCGGCGGCGACTGGAACGACGCGGCGGGCGGCTACAAGATTCACAGGATGGCCGGGGCGTTCGTCACCGAGCTTTCGGGCTCCTACACCGCCGTGGTCGGTCTGCCGCTCTATGAAGCGGTCAGCCTGCTCAACGGCCTCGGATGGCGGGCATGAGCGGACGCCAGTATTTCCTCGACAAGGGCGTGGGCGAGACCCGCGCCGTGGTCACCCTGGACGGGCGGCCCGAGCGGCTGCTGATTCAACGCGACGGCGACAATCCGGTCACCGCCCTGGGCGCGCGCAGCGTCGCGCGGGTTCGGAGCGTGGAAAAGGCCATCGGCGTCGCCTTCCTCGATCTGCCCGGCGGCGTTGAGGCTCTCTATTCGCTGCGGGCCGACGAACCACCGCCGGTGCGCGGCGCGTCGGTCGAGGTCGAGATCCGCACCGAGGCTCGCCAGGACAAGCTGGCCACCCTGCGCCTGGTCGGCCCGGCCGAAGGCGAACCGCGCCTGCTGCAGGCCGCCCCCGATGTCGAGGCGGAGATTCGCGACCTCGCCCGCGACGCCAAGGTGGTCGAGGGCTTCGGCGCCCGCGAGGCGGCCGACGCGGCCGAGGTCGAGGCGCTTGACACCATTCACCCACTGCCCGGCGGCGGCTCGATCGCCGTCGAGCCGACGCGGGCCCTGACCTCGATCGACGTCGATCTGGGCGGCCGGCCCGGCAGTGACACCAAGCGCGCGGCCCGCATGGCCAACCTGACGGCTATCGGGGCGAGCGCCCGGCTGCTGCGTCTCAAGGGCCTGGGCGGGCTGGTGGTGTTCGACTTCGTCGGCCGGGGGCATGACGGCAAGGCCCTGCTGGGCGCGGCGCGGGCGGCCTTCGGGCCCGACAACCCCGGCGTTGCCATCGACCAGATCAGCCGCTTCGGCACCCTGACCCTGACGGTTCCCCGCCGTCGGCGGCCGATTCTCGATCTGCTGACGGACGGGGCTGGCGCCCTGACACCGCTGACCGGGGCCCTGCGACTGGCCCGGCGGCTGGAGCGGGAAGGGCGGGCTGACCCCGGCGGCCGGCTCGCCGCCGCCTGCAGCCCCGCCGTGCTCGACGCCTTCGAATCCCTGCGCGCTGGCGTTACCGACAAGCTGGGCGCCCGATTTGTGGTCGAGGCGCGTCCTGGCTGGGGCAATGACCACATTGAAGTGGCCGGCGCATGAGCGATCCGGCCGTCCGCAAGTGCGCGCGCTGCGACAAGCCCATGGACCCGGCCTACCGGCCGTTCTGCTCCAAACGCTGCGCCGACATCGACCTGCAGAAATGGCTGACCGGGGCCTACGCCATCCCCGGGGTCGAGACCGATGACGAATCCGACGGTGAAGGCGGCGGCGAAGGCTAGATTCAACAGGCGCCGAAAGCGCGCTGGACTTGCCGCGGGGGCTCTTTTATAGACGCGGCTCCCGTGACGGGGGGTCGCCCTAGGGTCACTTGCCTGGGTAGCTCAGTTGGTAGAGCAGCGGATTGAAAATCCGCGTGTCGGTGGTTCGAATCCGCCCCCAGGCACCATCCCCGTCCGTGACAGGCGAGCGAGTTCGCCTGTTGCGAGCAGTTCCCAAAAAAGACCCATGTTCGACCAGCGATGTTGCGACGCAACATGCGTTTTCTCCAACCAGGAGAAAAACTCCCGAACTTTACCGATAATCAGATTGTGCAGTGCAATAAATCCAATGCACCCCTTGAAATCGGGGAATGAAATCACCCGGCAAACGCTCTTGACGATGCGAATAGGGGTTGCCAAAGGGCGGGTGCGCCAAGTCTAACTTGGCCGATCGACCTGACGGACCTCGGTTCGTCGGGCCGTCTTGCGCCTTCGGAACGCCATCCTTGAACCTTAGTTCTAGGTATGCGTTGCGGGTCGGTGCAGCGACAGCGGTTTTCCGGCAGTGGAGTCAAAAGCTCCGATGCCGGGGAGTTTTCAGAGTTAGGGTGGAGACGCTTCGCGCGACGACCCTCGGTCCAAACTAGCTAGACCAACCAGGAACTGGCGAAAGATGCTCGACAACAAACGAATGACCCCCCTCATCGCTATCCTCGGCGCCGCGGCGTTGATGATGAGCGCTCCGGCCTTTGCGCAGGATGCGGCCGCCCCGGCGACCGACGCTGCCGCGGCCGCCACCACTGCCCCGGCCGCTGACGCCGCCGCGGCTGCTCCTGCCGCTGCGCCGGCCGAAACGCCGGCCGAACCGGCCGCCGCCACGCCCAAGAAGGGCCGTATCACGCCCATCACGATGTTCCTCGAGGCGAAGGCCTTCGTGCAATTCGTGATGGCCGGCCTGCTGCTGGCTTCGGTCTTCTCCTGGACCCTGCTGGTCACGAAGCTGCTTGAGTTCGGCTCGCTGAACCGCAAGTCGGATCGCTTCGTGGAAGCCTACCGCGGCACCAAGACCATCGCAGACATCGGCCGCCTGGCCCTGTCGGACGAATTCGAAGGCAACCCGCTGGCCGACATGGCCGCCGCGGCGGCTTCCGAAGTGGAACTGTCCCGTCAGGCCGGGCTCGCCGTCAACGGCGCTCACCGCGACACCACGATCATGCGCGCCCAGGCGGCCGTCTCGGCCGTTCAGTCGTCGCTGGCCAAGCGTCTGTCGAGCGGAATGCAGTTCCTCGCCTCGGTGGGTTCGTCGGGTCCGTTCATCGGCCTGCTCGGCACCGTGTACGGGATCATGAACTCGTTCATCGGCATCGCCGAATCGAACACGACCAACCTGGCCGCCGTCGCCCCGGGTATCTCCGAGGCCCTGCTCGCCACCGCCATCGGTCTGTTCGCCGCTATCCCCGCCGTGGTCATCTACAACTACTTCCAGACGCGGGTTTCCGCGTACGGGACGCGGTCGGATGGTTTCAACGCCGAGTTGATGAACAACATCTCGCGGCTGCTCGACAAAGGGGCTTAAGCACAGATGGCCGCCAAACTTTCGGGCTCCGGCGGCGGTGGCAAGTACCAGGTAGAGCAGAACAGCGAAATCAATGTGACGCCCTTTGTGGACGTCATGCTGGTCCTCCTGATCATCTTCATGGTTGCTGCACCGCTGGCATCAGTCTCGATCGAGGTGAAGCTGCCCACCGCGGTGGCCAAGCCTCGAAAGAACCCGCCGACGCCGGTTTACATTTCGATCCAGCCCGGCGGGAACTTCTTCATTGGAGATAACCCGACCGACCTGGCCTCCATTGGTGAAGACCTTCGAAAGCAGATTCCGGTCCGGAGTCAGTCGACGGCGCGGATTTTTATCCGGGGTGACAAGGGCGTGCGGTACGGCGACTTCATGCAGTTGATGAACGTGTTGCAGGACAATGGCTTCTACAGCGTCGCGCTCATCGGTGAAGACAACAGCCCGCCCGGCTCTGCGACCCGGAAGGGTGGGTGACGCATGGCAGAGCAAGAAAACAACGCTCCGCACCGCGTTCACAACCCCTTCGACGCTCCGACGCCGAAGAACCGTGGTGGATTTCTGGTCGGCCTGGCCATCGCCGTCGCGCTTAATGCGGGGGTGATCTACTGGGTGGCCCAGTCAAAGTTCCAGATCAAGGAACAGCGGTTCGACGACGAGAAGATCGACACCGAGTTGATCAAA
>JACRBD010000346.1 GCA_016234625.1 Caulobacterales bacterium
GGTAGCGGTGACCGGCCCTTAGAGTCTGGGATGCGGAATGCGTGGGGGCAAAGCCCCAAGTTCACCCTTGCCCCCGAACCGGGACACCACCCAGAACGCGAAGTCGAAGGCAGGCGGCGGAACGCCGCCTTGTCCGAAGGCGCCCGCCCGGCGAACCGGGCGGGCTCGCGACCTACTCCTCCTCGGACGCCGGAGCGGCTTCAGGCCGGTCCAGCGACCGCAGTTCGTGCTGCGGCGTAGCGACCACCACCTTGGAGAAGAAGCGTTCCTGGCCATCCTTGTCGGTGTAGCGGTCGTGCCGCGTCTCACCTTCAACGAAGACCTTGGAGCCCTTCGGCAGGCCACGGCTTTCGAGCCAACCGACCGTGCCCTGGTTCCAGATCTCGACCTGGTGCCACGTCGTGTAGTCCTTCCGCGTGCCTTCCTTCTTCGTGTAGCGGCTGGTGGCGACCCGCAGCGTTGCGACTTTCTTGCCGCCCGCCGTGGTGCGGATTTCCGCTTCGGCGCCGGTAAAACCGATGAGTTGGACCTTGTTCAGCATCGTCTTTCTCCATCTGCCGCCAAGAAAAGCCCCGGCGGCTCGCGGTCCCTGCCGCGATCACGCGACCTGCAAGGGCGGGGAGACGGTCCAGGACAAAGCTCGGGCGGGTTGGAAACCGGTCTGCACGAAGCGCCAGCGAAGGAAGGCCGGAGGGTCCGCACCCGCCCGCCTCGCGCCAGCGGGGTCGGCTTTGACCTGGATCGCCCCGCCCTAGGTTGGCGAGATTGATCGCGCGGACCGCAGCCGGCCCGGGCTCCTCCAAGGCGCTGGTGACCGAGCTGAACCCACCACAATCAAGGATGCCGGCCCAAACCCGCCCTCGGCAAAGGCAAGAGCAGGACCGCGCGTCACACGGTCCACCGGAAGCTGGAAGGGGAGGGGGCGTAGCCGCCGGGGGACCAGGGCGAGGACCGACCAGAGTACCAAATCGGATCTGGCGACAAGACGGCAGCCAACCGCAGGATCCGCCGACGCTGAAGCGGACCTGCAGCGACACCATCGCACCGAACAACGGCTGGATACGCTCGCCGACGATGGCCAACATCGATCGTGCGGTGATCGACCAACAGCCCCCACCCACCAGCCTGGCTGCGCCCGTCGTGTCGCTGGGCGCCGCGGGCTCGGTATTGGTTTTCTATGAAAACTGCCCTCGCTGAGCACCGATCGGCGCGCTCTACGGAACGAATCACCAGCCCCAAGCCTGAGTGGCCGGCGGCCCGCCTGGCACTAGGGCTTGGACTTCGTTCGGCGCCTGTTCCGCCGGGCGTGTCTGAGCAAGGATCGACACCCCGCCGCCTCACGGCGGAAGGGGAGGGGAGGCGCCCGCCGAAGCGGGCACCGAGTTGGGCTAGTGCCGCGTGCTGCCCGTCCGCGAGTGGATCATCTGGTGGAAGTGGGCGATGGCGGCCGTGTCGAGCTCGAAAGGGATCGCGGTGATCTCCTCCTGACGGTCCAGTTCTTCGGCGATGGCCAGAAGATCCCAGCATTCGGCGACCACATACCAGCTGCCGGTGTCATAGAAGTCGTGGGCGTGTTGATAAACCGCTTGAGCCATCCCCATGCTGACCATCTTTCGTCTCTCTCTTGCGCTGCTGGATCTGCGGGCTCGTTCCCGCGATCTCGCGACCGCCCAGGGCGGGTGAAAGGGAGGGGCCAAAGGACGAATCCCCGTGGAAGCCGGCCTGCAGCGCAGCGAAGGTCGGAGGGTCCATGGGGTTCGCCTCGCTTAGGCGAGGTCGCCTTTGACCCCGACCGTCCCGTCCTAGGTTCGTGAGATTGATCGCGGACGAGTTCGGCCCTGCGGCACCCAACCCGGGAGACGACTGACGGCTTGGTGCTGGCGCCGACATGCGGATCAACACCACCAGACCCCGACAACCTAAGCGTCTTGGACGCCCGCTCGCGGAATCTATGCGTCGCAGCTTTTCGACAGGATCTATGTGGAGATCGATCTCGCTGGCATGCGGGAATGAGGCGGCCGACCACTGACCTGAAAAGACAGAACGAACCTCCACCGATGAGCGAGATGCGGCTGTTTTGGCTGGGCGCCTTCATCGCCTTGGAGGGGTTCTGCGCGCGTGCCAGGTTCTCCGCGCCGAAGCGGTTGAGGCGTGGTCACAGGCGACGTGCGCCTAGAATTCAGCAGTGTTGGGATTGTCTCGGCCCCGGCCGGCTAGCCTGACCGCTCTGAGCCGACGATCGTTCAATCTAGCAGCGGAGCGATCGAGCCCAGCACCTCCACGGGTGGTCCTTCTCCCCTTCGGATCGCGGTCACGGGGACGTCGTCGAGAAACCGCCTCAGGATCTGCACAGTTTCGTCCAGCGGAGGCCCGTCTGCGCCTTCGCTGATCACGACCGCCAGCACCTCGACGCCGCATGACCGCAGGGCGAGATTTGCGGTCAGCATGTGGCTGACCGTTCCGAGGTACGATCCGGCGACCAGCAAAGTCGGAATTTTCAGCGATCCCGCCCAATCGAGCATGGTGTGGTTATCGTCCAGTGGCGACATGACGCCCCCCGCGCCCTCGATCAGCAACAGCCGGTCCCGCGCCAGCGCGATCCGGTCGCGACACAGGGCGATGACCTCGGCGCTGTCCAGCGTCCGGCCTTCGCGCTGTGCGGCAAGGGGAGGGGACAGGGGTGCGGCGAACCGCCAGGGCGAGATGTGCTCCAGCGCTTCGGGTGACCAGGCGATCCCCGAGGCCTTGAGCAAAACAGCGGGGTCACTGCCATCGGGCGCGTGCGGATCAAATCCGCTGACCACCGGCTTCAACGCCTCCACCGCTCGGCCATCGGCGCGCAGAGCACGGATCAGCCCGGCCGTGACATAGGTCTTGCCGACATCCGTGCCGGTCCCGGTGATGAACACCGCCGCCATCGGTCAGGCCGCCAGCAATGGCCGCACTGCCGCGGCCAGCCGCGCGACCTGGTCGTCCGGATGGGCGGCGCTGAAGGCGATGCGGAGCCTGGCCGTGCCCTCTGGCACCGTCGGCGGCCGGATCGGCACGACCAGGAAGCCTTGTTCCCGCAGGCGGCGCGACGCGGCCAGGGCGGCGTCCGCCTCGCCGATCACCACCGGAACTATGGCGCTTTGCGCCGCCGGTAGACCAAGTGCAGACGTGAAGGCCTGGGCCTTGGTCAGAGGCAAGGCGCAGAGCGCCGGGTCGCGGGCGATGATGTCCAGGGCGGCGATGGCCGCAGCCGCGCTCGCCGGCGGAAGGCCCGTCGAATAGACGAAGGTCCGCGCCCGGGTTTTGATCAGGTCAATCACCGCTCGCGAGGCGCAGAGATAGCCGCCATAGCCGCCGACGGCTTTGGACAGGGTGCCCATCTGCAAGGGAATGTCCGCGCCCGGAAAGACGTGCGCCGAGCCCCGGCCGTCCGCGAGCACGCCGATGCCGTGGGCGTCATCACTGAGCAGCCAGGCGTCGTGCGCCCGGCAGACCGCCGAGAGCCGGTCCAGGGGCGCAAGGTCGCCGTCCATGGAAAAGACCCCGTCGGTCGCCACCAGGACGCGCCGCACCTCGCCCCGTCGCGTGGTGAGGATTTCCTCCAGATGGCCGACATCGTTGTGCCGCAGCCGCAGGGTCTCGGCGCCCGAAAGCCTGCCTCCCGCCCAGATGCAGGCATGCGCCAGCTCGTCGGCGATCAGCAGGTCGCCGGGCCCGACCAGGGTCGGAATGACGCCGGCATTGGTCAGGTAGCCCGACCCGAACACACAGGCGGCTTCGGTTCCCTTGAGATCGGCCAGACGACCCTCCAGCGCGCTCATCAGAGGGTGGTCTCCGGTGACCAGCCGTGAGGCGCCGGAACCTACCCCGTAGGTCTCAATCGCCTGCGCCGCGGCGGCCTTGACCGCCGGATGATGGGACAGGCCGAGGTAGTCGTTGCACGAGAACGACAGCAACCGCTGGCCGTCCCGCTCGACCCACAGCCCGTCCACGCGGTGGGTCGGCGCCAGCGTACGCCGCAGGGAGCGGGTCTCGAGGGCCGCGAGTTTGCCCTCGGCGAAACTCTGCAAACTGTTCATGAATTCCTCGGCTGGCGGCAGGCGCGCGGACCGTTTAGCAAGGCCCGCAGCGGCCCGAAACCCCGTTCTGGGCCAAGCGTCTTCCTGATCGGAGTTCACTCATGTCTTCGTCCCAACCCGCCTGGTTCCAGGCCGGCGCTGGCCACGTCTGGCGGCCCTATTGTCAGATGAAGACCGCCCGCCCGCCGCTGCCGGTAGCGCGCACATATGGGTCGCGGATCGTGCTGGAGGACGGGCGCGAGCTGGTCGACGGCCTGGCGTCCTGGTGGATCGCCTGCCACGGTTACAACCATCCACACATCGCCGACGCGGTTCGCCACCAGCTGGATCTGGCGCCGCATGTGATGTTCGGCGGCCTGGCCCATGAACCTGCCTACCGGCTGGCGGCGCGGCTGGCGGCCCTGCTGCCGGGAGACCTCGATCACGTCTTCTTCGCCGAGTCCGGATCGGTCTCGGTGGAAATCGCCATGAAGATGGCGCTGCAGTTCTGGATCAATCGCGGCGTTGCCGGCCGCACCCGGTTCCTCGCCTTCAGCGGCGGCTACCATGGCGACACCCTGGCGACGATGACTGTCTGTGATCCGGAGGAGGGCATGCACAGCCTCTTCGCCGGCGTGCTGCCCGATCAGGTCATCGCCGGTCTCCCGGTCGATCCGCGAAGCGAAGCGGCGCTCGACGCGGTCCTCGCCACTCATGCCGGCCAGATCGCCGCCATCCTGGTCGAACCGCTGGTGCAGGGCGCGGGCGGCATGCTGTTCCACGAGTCGGAGGTACTTCGCCAGCTGCGCGCCCTGGCCGACCGACACGACATCCTGCTCATCTTCGACGAGATATTCACCGGCTTTGGCCGCACCGGGACCCTGTTCGCCATGGAGGCCGCCGGGATCGAGCCGGACATCGTCACCCTGTCCAAGGCGCTGACCGGCGGCACCTTGCCGCTGTCGGCCGCCATCGCCAGCCGGCGGGTGTTCGAGGCCTTCTGGTCAGACGATCCGGGAGCCGCCCTGATGCACGGCCCCACCTACATGGCCAATCCGCTGGCATGCGCCGCCGCAAACGCCTCGCTGGACCTGTTCGAGCGCGGAGACTGGAGCGCTGATGTCGCGCGGGTGTCGACGGGCCTGGCTGATGGCCTGGAGCCCTGTCGTCAGATGGCCGGCGTGGTCGATGTCCGGGTGCTTGGCGCGATCGGCGTGGTCGAATTTGCACAGGCGGTCGATGTGGGTGCCCTGTGCGCCGCGTTCGCGGACCAGGGCGTCTGGATCCGCCCGATGGGCAAGGTGGTCTATGCGACGCCGGCGTTCATGATCGGCGACGACGACCTGGCGCGGCTGACGGGCGCGTTCAGAGCGGTGCTCGCCCAAGGCGGTCGAGACGGCTGACCGCCAGCGGCGAGGGTCTATGCCCGCGCTCGGATGACGACATGGCGCACGCCCTTGTCACCGGCCTTCTGTCCAAGATTGAGAGCCGGTCCGAAGGGTTGCAGACCCGCACCACGCTCGGTGTTCAGGGTATTGGCCAGAGTCAGGACGCAGACCGGGTCAAGTTCGAGCAACTCGTCGTTCGCCCGGAACGGGGCGGCCCGTCCGTGACGGTCAAAATCGGCCTTAGCCAGGACCAGGGTCACGTTCTTGGACTTCGCCCACTTAATCGCCAGCTTCTCGGCGCCCTTGGCGCCGGTCGTGGCCAGAGCCATTTCCGGCCACTGCTCGCGAGCCCAATTGAGGGCATCGAAGATGCGGCCCGCGTCCTCTGCGGTGTCCGCGAGCGGCGATCCACGGAATGCGATGATGGTCGCCCCAGGGTCGGCGGCGGAGTGCTTTCGTGCCTTGGCTGAGCGGATGACATCCCGGGCCTCGATCTGTGCGGCGGTTGTCCTCGAAGCTCTGACGTTGCCCTTCCAGGGGCTCCAGACCTCGCCGGTCGCCGTCGTATAACTGGCCGCCGCGGCGTCTCGGACGAATTCGAGGGCCATGGTGGCGACATCGGCGGCGCGGGCCTTGCGGGTGGCGGTCTGGAGTTCGGTATCGGCGATCTCCGAGCCGTCGAAATCCCGGGTCAGTCGGTTGAGGTCATCCCTGGCGCGGTCGGCTTCCCGTTCGATCCGTTGCGCCGCCGAATGGAAGGCCCCGATCAGGCTCTCCGAAGCGATTGCCTGGAAATCCTCCAGGGCCGTGTCGATGAAGACATCGAGCACCTCGTTCATCAGGGCGTGGCCGAGTTGGATAAGCGCCTCTTCGTGAGGATGGGGGCGGGGGTCGTCGAGGGTCAGGGCCTGGGCCTCGAAGTGGGTCATCTGGCCGGTCAGGGGAGCGTGTGAAGAAAACTGCATTGCGAGACATCCTTTCGGAGTGGGGTGTGGAGCCTGTCGGCTCGACGACCGTCTCGCGCCGACGGCCCGAGGCCCCCCACAAGGGCTTTGAGCGCAGCGTCCCTTGTGGGGGGCCTCGGACGGTGGCGAGGTCTCAAGAGCCAAAGGGCTGCAGACCGCCACGCAACAGTGTCTCGTGTGGATTTCGCGCACGTCGGGCCAGCCAAGGTGTCCACGAAGGGCCAGAAATGGCCCGCGTCGAAAGACTCCGGACCTCCAGACGCTGGCGCGCCGTCCTCACCGGCCCCTATGGGGCGGGGTGCATGGCCGCATTGATGCGGCCCTCAAGCTCCAGGCAATGGGCCATCAGCTGATCGAAGGGTTCGGCGTCATCGAACAGCAGGCCGTCAGCGACCATGGCCTCATAGTCTGCCCCGAGGACGGCACGGGCTTCGCCGTCCGGCGCCAGATGGATCGCGCCATGCACGGCCGCCTGATAGTCGATGACCGCCTTGCCCGCGTCCTTTTCGACAAAGAACATGGCCTTGTGATCGGCGACCGCCTGGGCCAGCGCCTGGTCGGCGATGGCAGCTTGCGCAAAACCCGCATCATCGAGCCGCGCCAGATCATGCCAATGCCGAGCGAAACGGTCACCCCGCAGCCGGCCTTGGGCGCAGAAGACGTGGATGGCCGTCGCCTTCTCCCAGAAGGTGCGCTCAGCCCGCTTCACCATCGGCCGCGCGGTCGGAAAGACCACACCTTCGACAAGTCCGGCGGCGTCGCAGACGACGTCGTGCAACGCGCTGGGTTCACCCGTGGATCGGGCGCCAAACTCCAGCATGACCGCCGGCGCCACATAGCCGGAGCCGGTAGCCAGAGGTTCGTATTCGACAAAGACCTTCTCGCCTTCAAGCCGAAGCCGCGCGGGCGCCCCGTCAACCGTAAGTCTGACCTGGAGGGTTGGCGGGACGCGAGCCGCCACCCATTGCGGGAGCCGCTGGCCGACCGCCTTGGTCCAGCGCCGCTCCTCGCCCCGCGTCGCGGGCAGGGCGTCGCCGGTCTCTCCCACCAAGTCCGGCGCGAGCGCGCGGATGTCATAGGTAAGATCGACGTCTTCGGAGAACCGCCGGATCACGCCGTAGGCCTTCGAGAGCGATGTTCCCCCCTTGAAGACCAGGTGCTCGCCAAGCGGCGAGGAGAACAAGGCGTCGAGCGCCCAGACGACCCAGATATCCTTCTCTAGCAGGTGCGCCGGCCGCCCAGACGCGGACGCGGCGACCGCCAAGGCTTCACGCCGCTCGTCGGCCGAAAGTGCGAGGAAGGCCTCAGACATGGGCGAACGACTGGCTCACCTGCTGCGCGAGCCAGGTCGGAAGCAGAGGCGCGGCCTTGGCCAGCGCCTGAAGATCCGAGGCGGGGAGCGTGCGCCGCAGGGTAAGCATCGCAGCCTCGGCCTTCGAGGGGCCAAGCCACGCCAAGGCGCGCAGGATCTCACCCGCGGGCCGCCCGGCCAGCACGAGTTGCCAAGCCGGCGCGTGCCGCATCTCGACCGATTGGCGGCCCAGCCGCAGCTTCCGGCTCGGACCCGAGGTTAGATAGACGCTGCGGACGGGCACTTGCGAGGTCAGGCCGAGGGCATTGGCCGCCGCGGCGCCGTGGGAGGCGACAGTTTCGCCGCGCAGCTCGGCCAGGCCCGCCACGACCTTTTCCGTGGTGGGCGCGCGAGCCCCAAAGCGGCTCTCGACGGGCCGGACATAGAGACCACGGCCGGCGCGCAGCAGTTTACCCCTACGCGCGAGCCGCGACAGCGCCTGGTCGACAGCCGCGCGCTGGCCCAGATGCAACAACCCCTTGGCGGTCAGCAACGCGCCCTCCGGCACGGTGCGGCTGTGTTCGAGAATCTCTTCCGTCAATCGTTGCATGGGTCACCTGGCTGTCAGAAAATGTAGGGTCACTTCTGACAGTTAGCAACCCGCGAGTTAGGGAACGGTTTCCACGACGGACCGACCTCACGCCGCCAGGGATGTGTCGGCCACATCCACGCGGCAGAAGGCCTCCAGGTGATCGACCGCGCGCTGCGCATAGCCTGAAGCCTCT
Source organism: Caulobacterales bacterium (assembly GCA_016234625.1). GTDB lineage: Bacteria > Pseudomonadota > Alphaproteobacteria > Caulobacterales > Caulobacteraceae > Caulobacter. The sequence goes on from JACRBD010000346.1 coordinate 8,479, forward strand.
AGCAACGCCGCCGGCCGCTCCTTCAAGATCGCCGCCCAATGGGCCAGATAGGCCGCATGGCCATCCAAAAGCTGAGGGCGTAGGCCGATCCGCAAGCCCAACACCGCCGCGCCAATCTCGGCCACCAGCTCCTCGAAAGCGTAGGCCTCGTCACCGAACCTTGCCCCAAACTCCCGGTTCAGCCGGTGCGGCGCTCCACTCCAATGGACGGCCTCGTGGGCGAAGGTCGCCTGGTAGTCGTCGACTGTGTCGAACGCCTCGGGCGCCGGCAGGCAGATGACGTCGCGGGCGCGATTGTAACAGGCCACACCGCCGCCGAGTTCGATCTTGGCGGGAATGGCGTCCAGCAACGCGCTGCGGGCCGCGGCCCGAACGGCGGGATCGATCTTCGGAGCCCGAAGGTAGGCCTCCGGGCAATCCGTCAGCTGCTCGGCGTTGAAAACCGCATAGGCCTTCAGGTAGTGCAGCACCCTCGGATCGTCCTCGGAGGCCCCAGGCGCTGCGGCCTCACCGCCGTCGAGAACGCGAGTCTTGTAAAGGATCGCCGGCGAACTTTTAGCCCCCTTCTTGACCGGCGCGCCGATACCCAGCGCCTGACGAAAGGTGAACCAGTAGGGCGAGGCATAGCCGCCCATGGCCCCCGCAAACGACAGCAGCCAGGCATTGCTGCCGGTGAAGGGCTGGCCGTCGGAGCGCAGCGGCAGGCTGGGATCGGCGCAGGCGACCCACGCCTGCCTCCAGGGCGGAACACCGCGTTCGATGCGCGCAATGAGATCGGCCATCATCGGCTCAAGGGGATTGGTCATGGGATCCTCGGAGGTTTTGCGCCGGGCCTTTTCCCGGATCGCTCAACCCTTTCGGTCCCTGCCTTTGTCCTTTCCAGCTGCCGCGGTGCCGGCTCGATGCGGGCGGCCTATGCTCTGCAATGGTGGCCATATCAGCCTCAACGCATGGGTGGCAAACACCACTCATGGTCGTGGAGAATCGATGATAGCGTGACCGTGGGCGGGACATCGGCCGGAACGGACGACGACCACAAGTGCCTGAGGAAACACCTGCAATGTTGCTGACGGACAATGAAACCCGCGTCGATCTGCTGAACAACGAGCCGTTGGCAGCCACCATCATCCAGCTGTTACGGGACCGTCCAGAACAGCCCGTGACGATCGGAGTTCATGGCGATTGGGGCGCGGGCAAATCCAGCATCCTGGAGATGATCGAAGCGGGGTTGGATGGCGACGCTCGAATTCTGTGCCTGAAGTTCAACGGTTGGCGCTTCCAAGGCTTTGAGGACGCCAAGATCGCTTTGATCGAAGGGATCGTCACGGGCCTGATCGAGAAACGCCCAGCATTGGTGAAGGCAGGCGCAGCGGTCGAGGAGATCTTCAAGCGGATCGACTGGCTGAAGGTCGCCAAGAAAGCCGGCGGCCTGGCGCTCACCGCCTATACTGGCATCCCGTCCCCAGACCTGATCCGATCGGCGATCGGCGCCTTGCGCGGGTTCGCCGCCGACCCGGGCAAGCTCGCGACCAAGGAGACCTTGGAGGGCGCTATCGAGGGGCTGGGCGGTCTGCTAAAAGCAGGGGAGAGCAAGAATGTCCCCGAAGAGATCAACGAGTTCCGCAAGGCCTTCGACAAGCTGCTGAAGGACGCCGGCGTCGATCAGTTGGTCGTACTGATCGACGACCTGGATCGCTGCCTCCCCGACACAGCGATTGAGACGCTCGAAGCCGTTCGGCTGTTCGTATTCACGTCGCGCACAGCTTTCGTGGTCGCCGCCGACGAGGCGATGATCGAGTACTCGGTCCGAAAACACTTCCCGGATCTCCCCGACACCACCGGCCCGCTGACGTACGCGCGCAACTACCTCGAAAAGCTGATCCAGGTGCCGATCCGCATTCCTGCGCTCGGCGAAACCGAGACCCGCATCTACGTCACCCTGCTCTTGGTCGGCGCCGAGCTCGGCGAAGACGACCCGCAGTTCGAGGCCTTGATCGCCGCCGCCCGTGAGAAGCTCAAGAAGCCCTGGGCGGAAGGCTCACTTGATGCGGCGACGGTCCGAACCGCCCTGGGCGCCAAGGCCGGCAAGGCCCAGAACGCCTTGGCTTTGAGCGACCAGATCGGGCCGATCCTCGCTTCCGGCACCAAGGGCAACCCGCGCCAGATCAAGCGCTTCCTGAACACCTTGGTCTTGCGCGAACGGATGGCCGCTGCGCGCGGGTTCGGTGACGACGTCCATCTCCCCGTGCTGGCCAAGCTGATGTTGGCCGAGCGCTTCTTGCCGATCCTGTTCGACCAGGTCGCCGCAGCGGCGGCCGGCGCTGCCGACGGACGGTGCCCCGGGCTTGCGACCCTGGAGGCTGCGGCCAGCTCAAAGCCTGCGCCTAAGACTGGGGCCGGCAAAGGCGCCAAGGCTTCAGAAACACCCACCGCCCCTGAGGGGCTGGCGGCGGAATGGGCGACCTCGAAGGCGTACATGGCTTGGGCAGCGGTGCAGCCGGAGATCGGTGACGAGGATCTCAGGCCCTACCTCTTCGTGGCCAAGGATCGGAAAGACTACTTCGGAGCGACCTCCGTCCTCGGCCATCTCTCCTCGGTAGTGGAGCAACTCCTCGGCCCAAAGATCGCCGTCCAAGCCATGGACGGCGATCTTCGCAAGCTGGCCCCGCCCGAAGCGGCGCAGGTCTTCGAGCTGCTGCGCGCCCGGATCATGTCGGCCGGCGTCTTCGACAAGGAGCCTCCCGGCGCCGCGGGGATGACGGTGCTGGTGAAGGCGAAACCTGGCCTGCAGACCGACCTGATCGCCTTTCTGGAAGCACTCCCCGTCGATCGCCTGGGCAGCTGGCCCGTGAGCGGATGGGAAGGCGTCCTCAAGGACTCACCCATCATCAGCCGGTTCGCGGCGCTCCGCGAACGCTGGGCCACCGACGGCAAGGGCGTGTTGAAGACTACGGCCGCCATGGCCCTGCGAACCAGTAAGGCGGGGCCGCGCTGATGGGAACCTCCAACGCCTATGGCGGACCTGGCGGCGGGACCCCCTTGATCCCGAGCTGGCTTGAGCCGGATACACCTTCGGCGCCACCAGCCGCACCCGCGGATGATGCCCCGCCTCCACCGGATGGAGCACCACCCCCAACCATGCCGGCCCTGCCGGCCGCCGCGCCAGCCGGCCGTTTTACCGCGCCGCGCACGAGCTTCACGAAGTTCGCGGCGTCCGGCGGACGAGATCGGGTCAATCTCGGTCGTGCGGTATCGGGATACGTCTCCGGATCGTCCGGCGGCGCTCGGCAAGCTGCCCGGCGGATGGGATCATCCCGTGGAGCCACAGCGGGCCTCGTGAACTTCCTAGCGGACGCCGCCAACCGCGGTGTCCGCGAAGCCCTTCGATCCCTCAACCTCGACGCCCTCGCCGGTCGGCCGATCGAGGAGGTCTTCATCGGATTGATGGAACACATCTGTCCTCAAGGGGGCTCAGTCGACGAGGGGATCGCCCGCGACGCCTTCATCGAGACGATCGCCGAGTTGGCCGAACATGGCGTCACAGACCTCGACAGCCTGACCGCCGATCAGGTTCAGACCGTGTTCGAACTCTACGCGACCCACGCCATCGAAGCGCGCCTGTGCAATGACGTCGGGACCAAGGCGATCACCATGCCAGCCAACGCCGCCGAGGCGCAGTCTGTGCAGGACCAACTGCACGACTTCATCCAGCGGGGCGTCGCCGACGCGCTGGCGGGGGTCGGCGAGGCGCTCCGCGACCTTTCGCCGGATCGGACTCAGGCCTTGGTCGACAACGTCTATCAGTCAGCTTTCGAAATCCTGCAGACCATGGGCGAAGGGGAGGCGGCGCGGCGATGAATAGGCACATCCTCATCGGGCGGCTCGGCGCAGACGACCAGGCCGTCATCGCCTGCGGGCGTGACGAGATGGCGACCGAAGTCCGGCTGCTGACACCGACGCGCCGCTTGGGCCATGGCGTCGGGCAGGCCCTGGTCGATCTCAACCGCCTAAACGTCTACCCAACCGAGCTCGGCCTAGACCTCGCCTTCGTGGCCGCGATGGTGCATGCGGCCGACACGCGGATATCGAGAGCCTCGGAGTCCCAGGATTCTTGGACTCGGGAAATCCGGCTGGCGATCCCGGTGAGCGACGCCCCACTCTGGACGTCCGCCACCTCCATCCTGAACGGGCTCCTCAACTTCTTGACGGGTGACCGGTGGACGATTGCCTTCCGGGCCCGACCGTCGGCATCTGTTAGCTTGGCGACGCCGGTTCCGGCGCGCCTGATCGACCCCCCGTTCGATGGCGTCGCCTTGTTCTCCGGCGGGATGGACAGCTTGATCGGCGCCATCGACGCCCTCCACGCCGGTCGCGCGCCACTGTTGGTCAGCCATGCCGGTGAAGGGGCAGTCAGCAAATCCCAAGACGACTGTTTCGCATTGCTCAGGCAGAAGTACCCCGGCCGACCGTTCGATCGCCTCCGGGTCTGGATGAACTTCCAGGATGGCCTGATCGATGGCGTCGCGTCGGAGAACACCACACGGGGCCGCTCGTTCTTGTTCTTCGCCCTTGGCGTGTTCGCGGCGACCGGCCTGGAGGCGCCGTTTGCGCTGAACGTTCCGGAGAACGGATTGATCGCCCTCAACGTGCCGTTGGACCCGCTGCGGCTCGGGGCGCTGAGCACGCGGACGACCCATCCGTACTACATCGCCCGCTGGAACGACTTGTTGCGCGCGCTGGGCCTCGACGGTCGAATTGTGAATCCCTACTGGGATAAGACCAAGGGCGAGATGGCGCTGGCCTGCGCCGACCCGGGGCTGTTGAAGGTCGCTGCGCCCAAATCGCTGTCCTGCTCATCGCCCAGCAAGGGCCGCTGGAATGGCCGGCCTACCGAACATTGTGGCTACTGCCTCCCCTGCTTGATCCGACGGGCGTCGCTTCTAACAGCATGGGGGCCGGGGGCGGACGTAACGCCATACACTTTGAGCGACCTCACCGCCCGCGTGCTGGACACACGCCAAGCCGAGGGCCAGCAGATTCGCTCCTTCCAGTTCGCCGCCGCCCGGCTCAAGAAGCGACCCCGCCTTGCGAAGCTCCTCATCCACAAGCCGGGACCGCTCGATGACGACCCGTCGAAGCTGGATGATCTGGCGGGCGTCTACAGTCGGGGCCTAAGCGAAGTCGACGCGCTCTTGACCGGGGTCCAGACCAAGCCGAGTTGATGCTCGCATGTCCCAGGGCCTCATCGACTTCCATTGCCATCTGGACCTCTATCCAGACCATCCCGCCCTCGTGGATGAATGCGAGCGGTTGGGCCTACGCACGCTGACGGTCACCACGACCCCTAAGGCCTGGCCGCGAAATCATGCACTCGCGTCGCAGACCCGGTACGTGAGGGCTGCCCTAGGCCTCCATCCGCAGCTCGTCGCCGACCGCGCCGCGGAGGTGTCCATATGGGAATTGCACCTCGATGAGACCAGGTATGTGGGGGAGGTTGGCTTAGATGCGGGGCCCCGCTTCTTCCGTTCGCTCGATCAGCAAAAGCTAGTCTTTGATCACGTCCTGAAGACCTGCTCACGGCGCGGCGGCAAGATCCTCACGGTCCACAGTATCCGGGCCGCCAAAGCGGTGCTCGATGCGGTCGAAGCCCACCTCCCGGCGTCACGAGGTCGCGTCGTGTTGCACTGGTTCACCGGCTCGACGTCGGAGGCACGCCGCGCGACCGACCTCGGCTGCTATTTTTCTGTCAATGCTGAGATGCTGCGCAACGAGCGGGCAAAGAGCATGATCGCGGGCCTGCCGATTGACCGGGTTCTGACCGAGACGGATGGGCCCTTCACCCGCACCGGCGACCGCCCGGCACGGCCCGCAGACGTCGCTACCGCAATCGATCTCCTTGCCGACCTCCGGCGTTCGAATCGAGATGCCACGGCCCGCCAAGTCACAAAAAACCTCCGAACTCTCCTAATCGCGGCCGACATAGATCCGGACTGATTGGACCCAGGGCATTGGCCAACGCCAACGAGTTCAATGCCTCAAGTACGGTGGAGCCGTTTCGCGGCTTGCCGGCGCCGCACCGCCTTCATGAGATTTCGATCGAGCTGGGGTCGGTTCCAACGGGCTGCGGATCGCAGTCCGCTCAGTTCCTCGGGATAGAGCAAGTAGGTGAACACCCGGTCCACCACCTCGATCATCAGCGCCTTCATCTCCTCATTCGAGATTCGCGACAGCTGCCTCCACGGGATCTCGCCATAGGGCGAGATCACCTTCACATCGCTAAAGTCGCCGACCTCGGAATCTGGAAACGTCCCAGCATGCAGGTCTTCCAGCTGCGAATTACGCACGCAGGTCTCCACCAGCGACTTGGCGAGCAACTCCATGTGCCGGCGCTCGGCGGCGGTCCATCGAACCTCACTCATGGCTGCTGCGCCCGCTTGAAGCGCACGCGATCCTTTCCGGCGATCAGGAAGGCTTCGTAGCCGGCATCGCCCCAGGCTTTGCGTTGAACGTGTGTCGTGTCGGGATCGGCGACGTTGGCCCACCATTGGGGTCGCGCGGCGCTCCCGGGCAGCATCACGCCGATGACCCGCTCCACGTCGGCAAAACTCAGCTCGAATTCCGCAGCCCGTTGGCGGCGCAGGTAGCGGCAAAGGGGATCGTATTTGGCCATGCGCCACCTTGCCTCGCTAACGTCGATCGACCAATCCCCGGCGACGTTCCGTGGCGTCTTGGTGACCCTGCTGCAAATATTCAGCCCCGCCCTTGTCCTATCCCGACACCGCTGAACCGGCGAGCCACGCTCCGGCAGGATAGCTACATCAGCCCCAACGCCTTGAAGCTGGCGACGTCGGCTCGCCCGACAACCACATGGTCATGCACCGCGACACCCAGGGTCCTCCCGCCATCGACGACCTTCCGCGTCATCTCGATGTCGGCGGCCGACGGTGTCTGATCGCCGGATGGATGATTGTGCACCAAGATCACGGCCGAGGCCGACAGTTCCAACGCCCGGCGCATAACCTCCCGGGGATAGACCGGGGCATGATCGACGGTGCCGTGGTTCATGATCTCGTCGGCGATCAACTGGTTCTTCTTGTCGAGGAAGAGCACCCGGAACGCCTCCCGCTCGCAGTGGGCCATCGTCAGCTTCAGGTAGCCGATAAGGGCTGACCATGAGGACATGACCGAGCGTCCTGGCAGTTCGGAAGCGGCGAGGCGGCGCGCGGCGTCGTAGATCAGCTGAAGGTCGAGGGCGACGCCGGCGTCGACGATCATGCACAGAGCGGCGAAGTCAGCCGCCAGAACCCTTCGCAGACAGCCGAAACGACCCAGCAGCGCCGCGGCGTTGGCCGGAGCGCCACAAGGCATGGACCGCGAGAGCAGGAGTTCGAGCGCCTCTGCGTCGTTGAGAGCAGCAAGACCGCCGGCTTCGGCCCTTGCCCGAAGCGATGCGGTCGAGGTGACGGCGCGCGAGGGGCCGGCGTAGCGCGCGGCCACCTCGCCCACGCCTGGAAGGTCGCCGAAGAGATCGGGCGCCTGAAGATGGGGGGAGAGCTTGGACATGGGAGCCTTGGGTCGTCGGCGCCGGACATCTTCCCGGATCGCTCACCCCCCTCGGTCCCTGCCTTTGTCCTTTCCCGGCGCAGCCGGTTGGCCAAGGCGCCGGAGGCCGACGCTGGAAGGCCGTGAGCGCCAAAGCCCACGGCCCCCAAGTCACTCAGGCGGCGGCCGGGAGCAGCGTCTGCGGCGGCCACTTCGCCAGCAGCGCCGACAACACCTGCGGCTTCTCAACCGGCACGAAGACGCGGGGCGTGTAGTTGATGATCTCGACGAAACAGCCGAGCAGCGTGAAGGCCGAGCGGTCAGCGGCGGCCCCCACCACCTCGATCCGATGACGATCCATCACCTTGGCGCGTCTCAGCCAAAACCCGCCGGTCAGCATGATCGAGGTGTTTTCAGTCAGGACCAGATGGGCGGCGTTCGGGCCTTCGCCGACCACGCTGGCCACATCGCTCAGGCCCAGCGCGATCTTCAGGCCCGGGACCTGGCCGGCGTCGAGCACCCGGCCCAGCCAGCGGCGACCGTCCGGCGCCTTGAGGCGCCGCACCGAGGCCTGCTTGGCCGGCAGGTTCTCCCAAACCGGCAGGAGGAGGCCGGTCACCAGCACCAGTTCGCGCGTGATCCAGGGATCGGCCGCGGCGATCTCGGCGTCCCAGGCGGCCTGCCAGATCGGTTCGGGCACAATCTCCCAAGCCGATTCCTCATAGACCTTGAGGGGCGAGACGCCGCGCTTCTCCGGCCGGATGATCCGCACCGCCGGCACCAGGCGGTCGTCGTCGTCCGTCGTGGTCAGGCCCTTCACCACCAGGCCGGCCCGCCCCGAGCGGGCGTTGACCACATACTCCAAAGTCTCGGGGTTCAACCCGTGCAGCGCCTCGCCGGCACCGGTCAGCACCCGCCGCGTGCGGACCTCGAAGGTCATGATCTTGGTCTGCGCGCCGGTCAGGGTGTCTGTGCGGATGACCTCCTCCGACTTGATCGCAAGGTCGTCGGCGACGATGTCCTCCATCCCCCGGTCGAGGGCGCCGGAGGCCGAAGCCCGTTCGAGGATGCTGGCCAGGATCTCGTCGAAGGCGGTGAAGAGACCATTCTGGTCCTCGATCCGCAGGGCCAGTAGGCGATTGAGGAAGGTGTTCATCGCCGGCATGTCGTCGGACTTCTTGAGATTGCCGTCGGTATCCAGCAGCTTCAGCCCGGTCCTGGTCTCGAACGTCTCGCGGCTCATGGCTTCGACCGACCCGAAGTGCAGGGCCACGAAGAAGGCCTGCAGAGCGCGATGCGCCCACGGGCTTTCCAGGTTGTCCTCTGGCCGAAACAGCCCGTTGCCCGCCGAGCGACGCTCACCGCGGGTCAGGGCGCCCAGACTGTCGAGCCGCCGCGCGATGGTGCTGAGGAACCGCTTCTCGCCGTGGATGTCGGTCGTCACCGGCCGGAACAGCGGCGCATGAGCCTGATTGGTCCGGTGCGAGCGACCAAGGCCCTGGATGGCGCCGTCGGCGCGCCAGCCGGGCTCGACCAGGTAGTGGGCCCGCCGCTGCTGGTTCGCCGCGCCCAGGTCGGCGTGGTAGCTGCGCCCGGTGCCGCCGGCGTCGGAGAACACCAGCACCCGCTTCTTGCCGGACATGAAGGCGTCGGTCTCGGCCTTGGCAGCCGAGGCGCCGCGACGCTCGACGACACGCCGGCCGCCGCGCAGCACGACCCGGCGAGCCCGGCCGGAGATCTCGGCCACAGCGTCGGTTCCCAGCGTGTCGAGGACCGCGTCCAGCACGCCGCAAACGGCCGGAAGGCACGCGAGGTGGGTGACGAGTTCTTCGCGCAGCCGCAGCGCCTCCTGGCTGGCGACCGGCACGCCATCGACCATGACCGGGATCATGGTGACATTGCCTTCCTCGTCCTCGATCGCCTGCATGGCGGTGACCGGGAAGGCTCCCATCAGATAGTCGAGAACCTGGTCCTTCGGCGTCATGTCGATGGTCAGGTTGTTCCACTCCTCCGGCGGAATCTCGGCCAGCCGGCGCTCCATCACCGCCTCGTTGGTCGAGACGATCTGCACCACGGAAGAGCGGCCCTGCGCCAGATCGGTCCTGATCGCCGCAATCAGGGTCGGGGCCTTGAGGCCCGCCAGCAGGTGCCCGAAAAACCGCAGCTTCGCGCCCTCGAAGGCCGAGAGCACCGCTGAAGCCGCCTGACCGTTGGTCGCCTTGCCGTCCTCGGTGAGGCCAACCGCCTCCAGGGCCGCCCGCAGATTCTGATGGATCAGCTGATAGGCATCGGCCCAGGCGTTCCAGATCTCGACATCCTGA
>JACRBD010000030.1 GCA_016234625.1 Caulobacterales bacterium
ACCTGCTGTCGCTGGGCCTGTCGCGGCTGCAGACCCTGGCCCCGAACATGCGCCGGGTCGGACTGTCGGCGACGGTGGACGATCCGGACCTGATCCGCGACTGGCTGGGCAAGGACCGGGGCTCGGTCGATCTGGTGCGCGGCCCGCCAGGCCCCTCCCCGGTCGTGGACGTCCTGATCGCCGAGGGCGGCGTGCCCTGGGCCGGCCATACGGCCCAGCACGCCATGGGTCAGGTCTACGAGATCATCAAGCGGCACCGGACCACGCTGATCTTCGTCAACACCCGCTTCCAGGCCGAGTACGCCTTCCAGGAGCTGTGGAAGCTCAACGACGACAGCCTGCCCATCGCCCTGCATCACGGCAGTCTGGCCGCCGAGCAACGGCGCAAGGTCGAGGCGGCCATGGCCCGCGGCGCGCTGAAGGCAGTGGTCTGCACCTCGACGCTGGACCTGGGCATCGACTGGGGCGATGTGGACCTGGTCATCCAGCTGGCCGCGCCGAAGGGCGCCGCTCGGATGGTCCAGCGCATCGGCCGGGCCAACCACCGGCTGGACGAGCCGTCCAAGGCCATCTTCGTCCCGGCCAACCGCTTCGAGGTGCTGGAGTGCCAGGCGGCCATCGAGGCCATCGCCGAAAACGCGCTGGACGGCGATCCCCCGCGCGTCGGGGCGCTGGACGTGCTGGCCCAGCACATCATGGGCTGCGCCTGTTCCGAGCCCTTCGATCTGCTGGCGCTGTACGACGAGGTGCGCGGGGCCGGGCCCTACCGCAACCTGACCTGGGAGGACTTCGAGGCCGTCATCGAGTTCGTCTCCACCGGCGGCTACGCCCTGAAGACCTATGATCGCTTCCGCCGCATCGTGAAGACTCTCGACGGCCTGTGGACCGCCCGCAACGAGGAGACCATCCGCCGCCATCGCATGAACGTCGGGGCCATCGTCGCCCCGGCCATGCTCAGCGTCCGGCTGACCGGCCGGGGCGGCAAGCCGGGTCGCAAGTTGGGCGAGATGGAGGAGGGCTTCCTGGAGATGCTGTCGCCCGGCGACACCTTTATCTTCGGCGGCCAGGTCTGGCGGCTGCACGCGGTGACCGGCGTCGATGTGCTGGTCACCCCCGCCCCGCACGTGGACCCCAAGATGCCCAGCTGGGGCAGCAGCAAGTTCGCCATCTCCACCTTCCTGGCCGGCAAAGTGCGGCGGATGATGAGCGACGACACGGGCTGGCATGTGTTTCCCGACGAGGTCCGTGAATGGCTGGAGGCCCAGCGGCTGCACTCGGCCCTGCCCCGGCCCGACGAGATGTTGGTGGAGACCTTTCCACAGGGAAAGCGCCATTTTCTGACCTGCTACCCGTTCGACGGGCGCCATGCGCACACGACACTGGCCATGCTGCTGACCCGCCGGCTGGACCGGCTCGGCATCGGGCCGCTGGGGTTCGTCTGCAATGACTATTCGATGGCCATCTGGTCGCTGCGGCCCATGGACGGGCTCGATCTCGACGCCCTGTTCGAGGAGGACATGCTGGGCGACGACCTCGAGGCCTGGCTGGACGAGAGCTTCCTGATGAAGCGCGCTTTCAAGGGCTGCGCCCTGATCTCGGGCCTGATCGAGCGGCGCATGCCGGGGGCGGAGAAGTCCGGCCGGCAGGTGAGTTTCTCCACCGACCTGATCTACGACGTGCTGCGCCGCCACCAGCCCGACCACCTGCTGCTGCGCTGCGCCCGGTCCGACGCGGCGACCAATCTGGTGGAGATCGAGCGGGTCGGTCAGATGCTCGGCCGGATCAAGGGCCACATCCGCCATGTTTCGCTGACCCATGTCTCGCCCTTCGCCGTGCCGATGTTCATGGAACTGGGCCGCGAGCGCGCCCCCGGCGGCGCCGGCGACATGATGCTGGCCGAGGCGGCGGAAGACCTGATCGCGCAGGCCATGTCGTGATTGTGCGTGCTTCGACACGCCTATCTTCGATAGGCTGCTCAGCATGACGAATATGGTTGTGCGCGCGAGTCTTCGTCATCCTGAGCAGGGCGCGGAAGCGCCCGTGTCGAAGGACGCACGCGGCCACGGCTTCTCCCAAGCCCCCTGCGGCGGTCTGGCCATCGCCATCAACGGCGAGCCGACCGTGCTGCGGGCGTCCGGCGCCATCTGGCTGCCGGCGCACCGGGCGCTGATCGTCGCCGACCTGCATTTCGAGAAGGGCTCGGCCTACGCCATGCGCGGCCAGCTGCTGCCGCCCTATGACACCCGCGAGACCCTGACCCGGCTGGAGCAGGAAGTGGCGGCGACCGCCCCTGACCTGCTGATCTTCCTCG
>JACRBD010000348.1 GCA_016234625.1 Caulobacterales bacterium
CGGAACCTTGAAACAGGCATTCACCCTAGCCCGGCAGGCGTAAAGGGGCGATGAACCTCCCGTGGCGAGGGAACCGCGCGTCCGTTCGCCATGAGACTGGATCGGGGCCGGCCTCCGCGACCCGAAAGCCTTTGACCCGGCGCGGGCCCCGCCCGATCATCCGCCGATGGATGCGCGGGCGGTATTTTCGACGGTGGATGGGGCTCCAGAGGACCGGGCCGCCTTCCGGCTGCTGGCCCAGGAACCGCCGCCGACGCCGCTGGTGTTCGCCTCGCCCCATTCCGGCCGGCACTATCCCGCCGAGATGCTGGAGGCCGCCGCCGTGGCGCCCGAGGCCCTGCGCCGGTCGGAGGACGCCTTCGTCGACCAGATGATCGCCCCGGCCGCCGAGGCCGGCGCGGCCCTGATCCAGGCCCGCTACGGCCGGGCCTTCATGGACCTCAACCGCGATCCCTGGGAGCTGGACCCGACCATGTTCAGCGACGAGCTGCCGGTCTTCGCCCAGGGCCGCACGGCGCGGGTCGCCGCGGGCCTCGGGGCCATCGCCCGCACCGCCGGCGAGGGGCGCGAGATCTACGCCCGCAAGCTGACCTTCGCCGAGGCGCAGGCGCGGGTGGCCAGGGCCCATGCGCCCTACCACGACGCCCTGGACCGACTGCTGGCCCGGGCGCGTGCGGCCCATGGGATGGCGGTGCTGATCGACTGGCATTCGATGCCCGAGGCGGCGGCGAAGACCGCCGTCACGCCCCGCCACGGCAAGGGCTGCGACATCGTGCTCGGTGACCGCTTCGGCGCCGCCTGCACCCGCAAGCTGACCGACCTGGTGGAGAAGGAGCTCGAGGGGATGGGCTACCGCGTGGCCCGCAACGCCCCCTACGCCGGCGGCTACACCACCGAACACTACGGCCGGCCGGCCAGCCGCACCCACGCCCTGCAGATCGAGATCAGCCGGGCGCTGTATCTGGATGAAGAGACCCTGGCGCCGACCGAGGGCCTGGCCAGGCTGACCGCCGACATCGGCAAGCTGACCGCGGTCCTGGCCGAGAGCTGGCCGAAGCTGAAGCCCGCCTGAAGCAGCGCCGGACCATCCGACTGGAGAGAGCCCCATGCACCGGACAAAGCTGATCGCCTTCACGGTCGCCGCGATGGTGGCATTGTCCACGCCGAGCCTGTCCCGAACGCCGCCGGTTTTCGGTCCCTCGCAGCGATTGACCGGCGTCTACTTCACCAACTTCGAGAACAGCGTATTCGTCGAATGCCGAGACGAGACGGCCTGCCGCGATTGGACGAAGCTTGATGGGGCATGGGTGCAATGCGCGGCGCCTGTGTGCCGTGATCTGGACGAGCAAGTCAGTCGGCTCAACGGCTCCTCGCAACGATGGGGTCTGTTCGCGGTCACCATCATCGGACGCAAGGCCATGGACCGGCGCGCCAAGCGATTCCTCAACGACCGCGAGACCGACGTTCTGATCGAAGAGATCATCGACCTGCGCCTGATCGAAGGCTCGGGGTCCGAACGCTGAGCCCCGGCCAAAAAAAAGCGGCGGCCGAAGCCGCCGCAGTTCAATTAGGGAGGAAACGCCCAGGAAGGGCAGAGGGGCCAAAGCCGCCTCACACCTCCAAGTTAGTGTGCGCCGCACAAAAGACAAGGACAAAACGTGCGCCGGAGCCGAGAATCTCTGTGGCCGCCATTCAGAAATCCTTGTTCCGCAGGGGTATTCTTGCCAAACCCCCGCCATTGTGCGATGCACAATATCCAGGCTCCAGGCGCCTCTATTCACTGTTTGGTGAATAAAAACAGCCGTTTGCCGGCGCCCGGTTCCGCGTCACTCCCCCGGGGTGGCTAAACCCGGCGCGCTCGCGTACAAGCGCGCGCCTTCGCCTCCCGCCCGTCCGTTCCGTAAAAAAGTCGTCTCATGTCCCTGCGAAATATCGCCATCATCGCCCACGTCGACCATGGCAAGACCACCCTGGTCGACCAACTGCTGGCCCAGTCCGGCGTGTTCCGCGCCAACGAGGCGCAGACCGAGCGCGCCATGGACTCCAACGACCAGGAGCGCGAGCGCGGCATCACCATCCTGGCCAAATGCACCAGCGTGCTGTGGCATGGCGAGGCGGGCGACACCCGGATCAACATCATCGACACCCCCGGCCACGCCGACTTCGGCGGCGAGGTGGAGCGGATCCTCGGCATGGTGGACGGCTGCGTCCTGCTGGTTGATGCCGAGGAAGGCGTCATGCCGCAGACCAAGTTCGTGCTCGGCAAGGCGCTGAAGATGGGCCTCAAACCCATCGTCTGCCTCAACAAGGTCGACCGGCCGCACGCCGATCCCGACCGGGTGCTGAACGACGCCTTCGACCTGTTCGCCATCATGGGC
>JACRBD010000343.1 GCA_016234625.1 Caulobacterales bacterium
GCCAAGGGCCCAAAGCGGTAGCCGACACAGCGGATATGGCCGTGCTCCTGATCGAAGGTGGTCACCGGAATAACTCCGGACGGCCCGTCGATCTCGAACGGAACGCCGTATTCCGGGAATATCATTGTCGTCAGGATTGCCGGATAACCTCCGGTATTTTCGAAGATATAGCGGAATCTATCATGCAGGGCGGCGCGGGTCGCGGCGTCCATCCAGGCTGGAATCCGCGCCCGCTGACGCTGGAAGAAGGCCCGCAGGTCGTCGATTCCGTGCACCTGGTCGGCGTGCTCATGGGTGAACAGCACCGCATCGATCCGACGGATCAGGGCCGCGATGGCCTGTTCGCGCAGATCCGGAGAGGTATCGACCAGCACGGTGGTCTGCGCCCCCTCCCCCTTGCGACGGACGAGCAGGGAACAGCGGCGGCGGCGGTTCTTCGGCTCGGTCGGGTCGCAGTCGCCCCAGTCGCCGTCGGCCCGCGGCACACCGCCCGAGGAGCCGCAGCCCAGCACCGTGACCTCCAGCACCCCGCTCATGATCTGGGGATCCGGTCGAACAGGGCGAAGAAGGCGTCCTCGGTGCGCTGTTCCGCCTCGCCGAGCGTCCAACCCCGGATTTCCGCAAGCTTTGCAAGCACATGCGGCAGAAAGGCCGGTTCGTTGCGGCGGCCGCGCATGGGTACGGGGGCCAGATAGGGGCAGTCGGTCTCGACGATGATCCGGTCCGCCGGCATGGCGGCGATGATGTCGCGCACCTCCTGGGCCGCCTTGAAGGTGGCGATGCCGCTGACCGAGAACCAGGCGCCTAGGGCCGCGCACCGCCGCGCCAGCTCCGGACCGCTGGTGTAGCAGTGCATCAGCAGGCGAAACGGGCCGGCGGCGTATTCTTCCTCGAGGATGTCGCCCATCACCTGGTCGGCTTCACGTGTGTGGACCACCAGCGGCAGCCCGGTCTCGCGGGCGGCGATGGCGTGCTGGCGGAACACCGCCGCCTGCACGTCGCGGGGGCTGAGGTCATAGTGGAAGTCGAGGCCGCATTCACCGATGCCGACGACCTTCGGCCGGTCCGCCAACCGGATCAGGTCAGTGGCCTTAAGTTGCGGATTTTCCCTGGCTTCGTGCGGATGCGTGCAGACCGTGGCCCAGATGTCCGGATGCGCTTGCGCGACGGCATAGGTGGTGTCGAAGGTCGAGACCTTGTCGCTGATGTTGACCATCAGGGCGACGCCGGCGTCACGGGCGCGGACGATGACTTCGTCCATGTCCCCGGCGAACTGCGGCGCATGCAGGTTGACGTGACTGTCGATCAGCATGGGGCCTCAGGCCGCTGCCGCGGCGCGCAGCTCGCGCAGGGCGGTCCAGAAGGCGTCCGCTCGGTCGAGGTTCACCGCCTCGGCCTGGTCTGGCAGCAGCCGCAACTTCTCCCAGGCCAGCACCCAGCGATCGAGCCCCTCCCCGTTCCCGGCCATCGCCTGACCGACGGCCATGGTGCGCACCTGGGCCGCCAGCCGGTCGAACAGCAGGTCGAACCGCGCCTGCCCCTCCGGCCCGCGAAAGCCGTCGGCCAGGTGCAGCAAGGCCGCCTCGTCCAGCCGCGGCAGGTTGCGCAGGATCTCGTGCGCCGCGTCGTCGGCGGTCAGGGCGTCGGCCGCCGCCAGCCGCAGGGCCAGCCCCGGCGCGCCGCCAGCCATTTGGGCCAGCCGCTGGGCCTGGTCGTGGGTCAGGTCCGACCGGGCGGTAAGGAAGTCGGTGGTCAGCGTCTCGCCCGGCGCGGTAAAGGCCAGCTTGCGGCAGCGGGAGCGGATCGTCGGCAACAACCGCCCCGGCGCATGGCTGACCAGGAAGATCACCCCGCGCGGCGGCGGCTCTTCGAGAGTCTTGAGGATGGCGTTGGCGGAGTTGACGTTCAGGTCGTCGGCGGCGTCGACGATGGCCACGCGATAGGGCGCGGTCGCCGGGGTCTGGGAGAAGAACTCCGACATCTTCCGCGCCTCATCCACCGGGATGACCTTGCGCACCTTGCCGTCCTCGCCGAGCCGCTCCAGCGTCATCAGGTCCGGGTGCGACCGGGCCGACACCTGCCGCGTCACCGGGTCCTCGCCGGCCGAGCCCAGCAGGCCGTGGGCGGGATCGGGCCGGGCCCCCAGCAGCCGTCGGGCGGCGCGGAAGGCGAAGGTCGCCTTGCCCACCCCCTCGGGACCGGTCAGCAGCCAGGCGTGGTGCAACCGGCCGCGCGACAGGGCGTCGAGAAAGGCCTGTTCCTGCGCCTCCGCGCCCTCCAGCATGAACGCGTCACGCGGATGGACCGGCGCCTCGGTCATGACCCCAGTCGATCCATCACGGCGGCCCAGACCAGCTTTGACACCGCTTCGCGATCACCGGACGCGTCGATCAGCACGCAGCGCTCCGGCTCGGCCTTGGCGATGGCCAGATAGGCGGCGCGAAGGCGGTGGTGAAAGTCCAGGCCCTTGGACTCGAAGCGGACCTCCGAGAACATGTCGCGGCCGAAGGCCCGCTCCAGGCCCTGTTCGGGCGGAAGGTCGAACACCAGGGTCAGGTCCGGGCGGTTGTCGCCGACCACCGCCCGCTCAACCTGGGCGATGAACTCGGGCGGCACTCCGCCGCCCGCGCCCTGATAGGCCCGGGTGGAGTCGGCGAAGCGGTCGCAGACCACCCAGGTTCCGGCCTCGAGCCCCGGCACGATGGTCCGCTCCAGATGATCGCGCCGGGCGGCGTTCATCATCAGCGTCTCGCTGAGCGGCGACCAGCGGTCCACGCCCCCGTCCAGCAGCAGCTTGCGCAGCTCGTCGGCGCCGACCGAGCCGCCGGGCTCGCGAGTGCGAAAGGCCGGTCGGCCGGACGCCTGCAGCCGTTCGGTCAGGATCACCGACTGAGTCGATTTCCCGGTCCCCTCGCCGCCTTCAAAGGTGATGAATTTTCCGCGCGCCACGGCTCCCTCCATCGGACGTAACGGGTCCGATGTCCAGAATGGCGAGAAGCCTTAGCTGTGGATGGTCAACCCGGTCCGATGTAGCGCACGCGGACCCGGGCGACGCCCCTCTGGTAGGTGCCGAGTTTCTTCGCTGCCCCCTTGGACAGGTCGATGATCCGGCCATCGACGAACGGGCCGCGATCGTTGACCCGCACGCGGATCTTCTTGCCGGTGTCCAGGTCGGTAACCTCGACGATCGAGGGCAGCGGCAGGGTCTTGTGGGCCGCGGTGACCAGATCCATGTCGAACACCTCGCCGTTGGCGGTGTTGCGGTTGTGGAACTGCTCGCCATACCAGCTGGCGATGCCCTTCTCGTCATAGTCGGGATCGGCGCGCGGCGTGTACCACTTCCCCGCCACCTGGTAGGGCCGCATGGTCGCCGGAACCCTGCCGCCGGGCGCGGTCGCGGGGCGCGTCGCGCGCGGACGATCGTCGCCGCGCGCCGCGTAGCGCGGCGTGGCGCAGGCGGCCAGGGCCGCGCAGGCCAGCAGGATCGCGGCCGCGTTCAGCGGCGGATTTCGGCGCGAGGCGGTCATGGCCCCTCCCCCAGGTTCGACCGGGTGATCCTGCCGCGGAAGGTTTTCGGCGTGGTTAAGGGCGCGAAAACCGCGTTTTGGTCTCCGCGTGGCTCGACGCCGCCGCGTTGAGGGCTAGGCTGGCGGCCAGGACAGGCCGGAGACTCCCATGCCGCATTCCCTTCCCGAGCAGGGCGAGCCCTGGGACGCCACCCGCGACCGGATGATCGCCATGGCCGCCGGCGACGTGAAATGGCGCGACGGCAAGGCCGCCGTCTATGTGTTCAACGCCGGCGAGGATGTGGAGCGGGTCCAGAAGGAGGCCTACGCCATGTTCGCCTCGGAGAACGGACTGGGTCCGGCCGCCTTTCCGAGTCTGGCGCGGATGGAACGGGAGGTCGTGGCCAATGGCCTTGGCCTGCTGCATGGTCCGGAGGGCGCGGCCGGGGCCATGACCAGCGGCGGGACCGACTCCATCCTCAGGGCGGTGACGGCCGCCCGCGACTTCGCCCGCAAAGTGCGTGGCGTTCAGGGGCCCCTGAACATCGTCCTGCCACGTTCAGCCCATCCAGCCTTCGACAAGGCCTGCCTGGTGATGGAGATCGAGGTGCGGCGCACGCCGCTCAAGGACTATCTCGCCGATCCGGTCGCCATGGAGGCGGCGATCGATGACGCGACCATCATGATCGTTGGATCGGCCCCCTGCTTCCCCTACGGCCTGATCGATCCGATCGGCGCCCTGGGCGAGCTGGCGCAGCGGCGGGACCTGTGGCTGCACGTCGACGCCTGCGTCGGCGGCTATATCGCGCCGTTCGTGCGGATGAACGGCGGCGACGTGCCTCCCTTCGATTTCGAGGTTCCCGGCGTGCGGTCGATGTCGGCGGACCTGCACAAGTACGGCTACTGCTCCAAGGGGGCCTCGACGGTGTTCTTCCGGTCAGAGGACCTGAAGAAGCACATGATCTTCGAGGTCGGCGACTGGCCGGCCGGTCGGATGACCACCCCGACCCTGGCTGGCACCCGTCCGGGCGGCGCCATCGCGGCGGCCTGGGCGGTGATGCAGACCCTCGGCGTCGACGGCTACCGCGCCAAGCACGGTCAGGTGACCCAGGCGCGGGAGCAGATCGAGGCCGGCGTCCTGGCGCGCGGCTTCACCGTCGTTGGCCGCCCGCAGCTGGGCATCCTGGCCTTCACCCGCGAGGACGTTGACTGCATGGCCATCCTCGGCAAGCTGTACGAGCGCGGCTGGGTGACCAGCGCGATCACAGAGCCGCGCGGCCTGCACCTGATGCTGTCGCCGGTACATCTGACGGTGGTCGATCGCTATCTCGCGGATCTCGACTGGGCGACCCGGGCGGCGGGCGGTCAGAGCGGGGCCGGGACCAATATCGGATACGGCCGCTAACCGTTTGGCGCGTGGTTCGGGACAATCGCAACCCTCTTGATGTGGCTCAATCCGCCCGCCGGGGGATGGGAGCATGGTTACCGCCAACGTCCGTTGACGTGAGGAGCGACCATGAAACCCCTGCTCACCGCCGCCTTGGCCCTGTCGCTTCTGGGGGGTGAGGCCGCCTTCGCCCAGCCGACCCACCCCGACCGGGATCGCTCCGGTCCCCAGGACTGGCGCGGGACGCCGGACCATCGCCCGGACTACCGCCCCGGCGGCCCGCGCTGGTCGCGGGGCGACCGCCTGCCGCCGCAGTATCGCCAGAACCAGTACGGCGTCGGCGACTGGCGCCAGCGCGGCCTGCGCAAGCCGCCGCGCGGCTATCGCTGGTACCGCTACGGGAATCACAACTATTTCCTCGCGGCCGTCGCCACCGGGCTGATCCTGGAAACCGTCTACCGCGACGATCGCGACCAGCGGTGGAACCAGCGCTACAGCCGCACCTACCCCTATCGCGACGACGTCTACTATCGCGAGTGCCGCAACACCTCCGACCCCGCCGGGGTGATCATCGGCGCCCTGATCGGCGGCCTGCTGGGCAATGCCGCGGGCGATGGCGACAACCGCTCGGGGGCCACCGTGGCCGGGGTGATCATCGGCGGCGCCGTCGGGGCGGCGATGACCCGGGACATGGACTGCGACGACCGCAGCTACGCCTACCGGAGCTACTACAATGGCTTCAATTCCGGTCGTCCGGGCAGCCGCTACAGCTGGCGCAACCCCGGCAACAACCACCGCGGCGACATGGTGGTCGATGGCTACTACAACGACCGGTCCGGCTTCCGCTGCGCCAACTTCACCCAGACGATCTACATCCAGGGCCGTCCGCAGATCGCCCGGGGCCGCGCCTGCCGCCAGCCCGACGGCGCCTGGGCCGTGATCGATTAGGGCGGCGATCCGTTCTGATCACGGCAAAAATCCCCGTCATCCTGGGCCCTGTGCCCAGGACCCCTCTCGACGTGTTCCAAACCCGTCAAGCTGGAACGCAGCACCTGCGGCTGAGCAAGGGGTCCTCGCCACAAGGGCGAGGATGACGGCGCGATTGTCATCGCGGTTGGTGAAGCAGGCCTATTTCACCACCCTGATCGCCTCGCTCCCGTCCCAGCCCTCCGCCGCCCTGCGGATGTGGTCGAAGAAGCGCATCTTGGTTCCGCTGACGTCGGAGAGCTCGATCACCGTGCCGGCGTGGTCCTGGTCGGTGTCGAAATAGGCGAACCGGCCCTGGGGGCCGCCGATCTGGCCCTCGTGGCCGATGGTCAGTCCCCGGGCCAGGGCGGCGTCATAGTCGGCCTGGTAGTCCATCGACCACCAGGACATGTGCTGCAGCCCCTCGCCGTGCTTCGCCGCGAACTCCCGGTACATCGAGGGGGCGTCGTTGTTCTGCTGGATCAGCTCGATCTGCAGATCGCCGCTGTTGGCCAGCGCGATGGTCATGTCCAGCTCCTGGGCCACGCCGCGATGGCGGAACCAGTCGATGGGGACCTTCTCGATGAGGAAGAACGGCCCCACCCCCAGCACCTCGATCCAGTGCCGCATGGTCGCGCGCACGTCGCGCACGACATAGCCGTTCTGGCGGACTGGGCCGGTGAAGCGGCTCATGACGCCTAGGCCGCCGCGCTCGGCCGGGCCTTGACCCGCTCGAACCAGGCCTTGACCCAGGTCGCTTCGTCCGGGATCGGCTGGCCGACCTCGGCCCCGAAGGC
Source organism: Caulobacterales bacterium (assembly GCA_016234625.1). Taxonomy (GTDB): domain Bacteria; phylum Pseudomonadota; class Alphaproteobacteria; order Caulobacterales; family Caulobacteraceae; genus Caulobacter. Next base: position 6,657 of record JACRBD010000343.1, read on the forward strand.
GAGGAAGGTGAACAGCAGGATGTCGGCCAGGCTGAAACGGTCGCCGCAGACGAAGGTCCGTCCGGCCATCTGGCTGTCCAGCCACAGCAGCCGGTCGCGGGCGATGGCCTTCAGCTCGGCCGCGCCCTCGGCGCCGACCAGCTTCATCCGGCTGGCGAACAGGCCCCGGCCCTCGGCGGCGCGGAAGCCGTTGGTCATGGGCTCGCAGATGTTCAGGTCGATGCGCCGGGTCCACATGCGGGTTTCGGCCCGCTCCTCCGGCGTTGATCCGATCAGGGCGGGGGTCGGGTGAACCTCTTCAAGGTATTCGCAGATGACCGTGATCTCGGCCACCACCTGACCGTCGTCGAGCGCCAGGGCCGGCGTCTGGCCGGCGACGTTGACCCCGCCCTGATAGGCCGGCTGGCGGTTCTCGCCGGCCAGCAGGTCGACCTGCACCATCTCCAGCGACAGGCCTTTTTCGGCGGCGAACATCCGCACCATGTGCGGGTTGGGTCCGATGGAATTGTAGAGTTTCATGGCGTCTTTCCGTCCCGGTCGTTTTCCCGACTTGAGCGGTCCCGGGGCGGGCCCGTCAAGCGCCGTCTGGATGCCCCTACGGCATGACAATTGGCGCGTGACCCGGGCCACGATCCTCACGTAGCCTGAAAGAAAACACCGCGACCAGGGACGAGACGCCATGTCCGATCATGCTTCAACCAATGCCGGCGCGACCGTTGACGTGGTCGTTGTCGGGGCCGGCTTTTCCGGTCTCTACCTGCTCCACCGCCTGCGCGGCCTGGGTCTTACGGCGCGGGTGTTCGAGGCCGGCGATGGCGTCGGCGGCACCTGGTACTGGAACCGCTATCCCGGCGCCCGGGTCGATATCGAGAGCCAGGAGTATTCCTACTCCTTCTCCGACGACCTGCAGGACGAGTGGCAATGGACCGAGCGCTACGCCGCCCAGCCGGAGCTGCTGGCCTATCTCAACCACGTGGCGGACCGCTTCGACCTGCGGCCGGACATCCAGTTCGAAACCCGGGTTACCGCGGCGGTCTACGACGAGCCGTCGGCCACCTGGCGAGTGACCACCGATCGCGGCGAGGCGGTCACCGCCCGCTTCTGCGTCATGGCCACCGGCTGCCTGTCCTCGCCCAACGAGCCGGACTTCGCCGGGCTGGAGACGTTCAAGGGCCCGACCTACCACACCGGCAAATGGCCCCACGAAGGCGTCGACTTCACCGGCCAGCGGGTGGCGGTGATCGGCACCGGCTCCTCGGCGATCCAGTCGATGCCGCAGATCGCGGCCCAGGCGGCGCACCTCTATGCCTTCCAGCGCACGCCCAACTACAGCGTGCCGGCGCACAACGGCCCGATCGACCCGGCGATGGTCGCCGACTGGAAGGCCAACCGCGCCGAATACCGTCAGCAGGAGCGGATGTCGGCCATCGGCATCCTGGCCATCGCGCCGACCGAGCGGCTGGCGCTGGAGACCCCGCCCGACGAGCGCCAGAAGATCTACGAGGAGAAGTGGGCCCAGGGCGGCTTCGCCATCGGCGGGGCCTTCGCCGACACCGGGGTGAACCTCGAGGCCAACACCACCGCCGCCGCCTTCGTCGCCGGCAAAATCGCCGGGATCGTCAAGGATCCCAAGGTCGCCGCGCTGTTGACGCCGAAGGACTACCCCTTCGGCACCAAACGCCTGTGCGTCGACACCGGCTACTACGAGATGTTCAACCGCGACAACGTCACCCTGGTGGACGTGTCGACGGCGCCGATCGAGGCGATCACCGGGGCGGGCATCCGCACGGCGAACGGCGACTACGCGGTCGACAGCATCGTCTTCGCCATCGGCTTCGACGCCATGACCGGAGCCCTGGGCAAGATTGACATCCGCGGCCGCGGCGGCCTGGCCCTGAAGGACAAGTGGGCACATGGCCCGCGCACCTACCTGGGCCTGATGTCGGCGGGATTTCCCAACCTGTTCATGGTCACCGGACCGGGCAGCCCCTCGGTGCTGTCCAACATGGTCGTGTCGATCGAACAGCATGTCGACTGGATCACCGACTGCATCGACCATCTCAATGGCCGGCAGCTGAGCTCCATCGAGGCCACCGCCGAGGCCGAGGACGGCTGGGTCGCCCATGTCAACGAGGTGGCCGACAGCACCCTCTATCCCATGGCCAGCTCCTGGTACCTGGGCGCCAATGTGCCGGGCAAACCGCGGGTGTTCATGCCCTATGTCGGCGGGGTCGGGCCCTATCGCGAGAAGTGCGACGAGGTCGCGGCCAAAGGCTACGAAGGTTTCGCGCTGGCGTCCGCCGGACGCGGCTGACGACGGTTGCCGACCGGCGGACCGCTGGATATCGTTTCCATTCAAAATGCGGCGCGCCGTCGGGGCGGGTCGATACCAAGGGGGGATTACCCATGAAGACCAGACTGCTCATCGCCGCCGCCGCGCTGGCGCTGTTCGCCACGCCCGCGCTCGCCGCCTCCACCACCGTCGAGTTCGCCAGCGACAGCGGCACGACCACGATCGTTGTGTTCGACGCCAACGGCACGGCCAGCGTCAACGGCGCCGAGCCCGGCCCCTACACCATCGACCAGGCGGCCAAGAAGATCTGCGGCGCCGTCAACGGCCAGGAGCTCTGCGTGACCTTCGGCGAGATGGGCGCGGAGGTCGGCTTCACCACCACCTACGAGAATACCGCCGGCGACAAGGGCAAGGCGACCATCACGGCCGTCTCGCAGTAGGCGCCGCGGCGCTGTTGGGCGGGCGGCCGATCACGGCTTGCCTGACCCAGCGGCGCCGGCGTTCAACTCCCTCAAGGCCGGCAGAGGCCCGTGAGGAGGAACGCCATGATACTCGACAGTACGGTCTCCGCCGTGGTCACCGGCGGCGCGTCGGGGCTGGGCGCGGCCACGGTCAAGGCGCTGCGCGACCTGGGCGTGAAGGTGGCCATCTTCGACCTCAATCCCGAGACCGGCGCCAGGAAGGCGCAGGAGCTCGGCGCGCTCTACTGCGAGGTCAATGTAATGGACGAGGCGTCGGTTGATGCTGGCTTCGCCCGCGCCCGGGCGGCGAACGGCCAGGAGCGCATCCTGGTCAACTGCGCCGGCGGCGGCCGGGGCGGCAAGACCATCGCCCGCGACAAACAGACCGGCGAGATCAGGCAGTTCAACGCCGCCGACTTCGAGTGGGTGCTGGGCCTCAACACCGTCGGCACCTTCCGCTGCATCGTCAAAAGCGCGGCGGGCATGGCGACCCTTGAGCCTAACGAGGACGGCGAGCGCGGAGCGATCGTCAACACCGGGTCTGTGGCCGCCGAGGACGGTCAGGTCGGCCAGGTGGCCTATGCGGCATCCAAGGCGGCGATCAAGGGCATGACCCTGGTGATCGCCCGGGACCTGGCCAACGAGGGCATCCGCATCAACACCATCCTGCCGGGCATCATGGCCACGCCGCCGATGCTGGGGGTCAGGGCCCGGGCCCCGGCGATCTTCGACAGCCTGTCGGCCTCGGTGCCCTTCCCCCGCCGCCTGGGCCATCCGCAGGAATACGCCGACCTGGCGGTGACCATGCTGCGCAACGGCTACTTCAACGGCGAGACCGTGCGGCTGGACGGGGCGATCAGGATGCCGCCCAGGTAGGGGCGACACCGGCTGTTAAGCGGTCCTGCCCCAGGATGGGGCCAGCATCGCAAGGCAGAAGGCTTCCGACGCATGACGATCCAGCCCGCCGCCGTCTCGACGGCGACCGCCGACTACGCGCGGGAGATGCGCGCCCGCGCCGCTCTCAAACAGGTGACCGAGGCCCGCAAGCGCGAGGTTTCGGAGGACACGGCCAGGGTCCGCTCCGGTCCGCGCTTCGCGGCGGCGGAGTCGCGCAAGTCGCAGGCCAGGGCGAAGCTGCAGCAGGTTCGCGAGTGGCTGAAGATCGTCAGGAAACTCTACGCCCAGAACCCCGTCGCCATGTCCAAGGCCTTGGCGCAGGTGTTCAAGGACCTCAAGGGCGCGGTCGCGGCCTACAAGGACGCCGGCGGCGAAGAGATGGGCGCGGCGGGTGATGCGGTTGGCGCGATTCTGACCGCCGGGCCACCGGAAAAGGCTGACGACCCGAAGACCGGCGACGAGTCAGCCACGAAGTCCGGCGAGCCGACCGAAACGCCCCTGGCGGCCGAGGCTGTGACCGGGCCGGCGATCGCGACCACGCGGCTCCCAGAAGGCCTGTCGCTCTACGACGCGGTGACCAGCGAGGTGCGCAAGCAGGTCGGCGAGGACGGTCTGGCGTTCCTCAAGGAGGTTCGCGGCATGGTCGATGACATCAAAAAGCTGCTCGAGACCGCGCGCGGCCAGGCCGCCGTTCGTCGTCGCGACAAGGACAGCGAGGCGGCCTTCGAGGACGCCGACCGGGCGCTCAGGGACCTCTCCGACGTCACGAGCCAGATGGAGCGGCAGATCCACCGCGACGCACCGACCGCCGGCATGACGCTGTCGGTGGCGGCCTGATTCCTTGATGACCGGGCGCCGCCGTTCAGATGGCGAGGCCCGGATCGCCTTCCAGAATGTCCTGCCGGAGCAGAGGCGGCTCTCCCGCCTTCCACAGCGAAACACGGTGGGTCACGCGATAGCGCAGCGGGCCGCCGTCGTCCGTTTCGCTGCGCTCCAGCGGTACGGGAATGCAGACGAATTCGGTTTCGAGCTCATCCGGCGACGCCCGCACCGTCGTGTAGCCGTGACCGGCGTAGTCGAGGAACTTGAGGTGCGGAGATAGCTCGGGATTCCGCGCCGCGCGCGCCCGGGCGGGGTCCCCGGTCTCCTTCAGGACGAAGGAGGACTTCACGCCGTGCAGCAGGGTCATGTTCCAGCTGGTCTCCATAGCGCCGTCGGGCTTGTCATGAATATTGAGGGCGCGCAGGGGCCGGTCTTTAGGCATGGTGAGCTGCTGCACCTCGCCCAGGGTCTGGGCCGAAATCGAGCCGGTGACGAATTCGACGCCGACCGGATCGAACGCCCGGGGCGGCAGGGTCTTGCTGGGATAGCCGGCCCAGAAGGCATGCCGGTCGCCCGCCACGATGGTGAATCCGGTGATCCCCTCCGCCCGGACCATGTCGAAGATCTCGCCGTGCTCGAGACGATAGGCGCCGGTGGTCACGCCATATCCGGCGCCCGCCGGCCACCGGTCCGCGAACGCCGCCGGCAGGTTCTGGGGATCGGTGCGTCCGGTGAGCGTGCCGAACGAATGGCCCCAGATCTTCCACGGCGCCCGGGCCGCGCGCAGACGGTCCTTGAACCAGGCCATCTGCTCCAGACCGAGATAGGCCTCCGGCGGCGCGTCCGCGTTCGAATTGGTGAACTCCAGCTCGCCGACGCGGATGGTGGCCGGCGGATGGCCGCCGTCGTAGGCTTTGCCCTGGTCGAGAATGTCGAGCATCGCCTCGGGCATGGCGGGGAACTTGATGTCCGGAAGCCCGCTGTAGTCGCCGCCCGGTGAGATGAAGGACCGGTTGTCCGTCAGGATCATGTCGACGTTCTTGCCGTATCGGAACGCCCGCTGGATCTCCAACGCCTTGATCGCGGCCAGGTTGTTGGGCTCCTGCCCGACGCCGCGCGCGTCGAAGGCCTCGACGGGCTTGTTCTCGACCACCGGCGCCTCGAAGACGTCGCCGGTCCCCGGCTTGCGGACCCGGGCGGGCTGGTACTCGTACCAGGCCTGACTCGCCGCGACCTTGAGCCTCTGCGCCGGCCGGACTTTGCCGTCGATGATCTGCTGGCTCTGATAGGACCGCCAGTTGAATTCATGATTGTCCCACACGGGAACGAACGGCCATTGGGCCCGGGCGTCCTGCAGATCCGGGTCGCTCAGATAGCCGCGATAGGCCGTGCGGTAATCGTCCAGATCCGTCGGGATGTGGAAGGTGGTGACCTTCTCGCCGTGCGGATACCGCACGATGTCGCGCAGTCGCCGGCCCCGCTCCATGCCGTTCGGCCGTTCCTCGGGATACCAGACCAGTTCGTAGATGAAGTCCCCCAGGTGCAGGACGAAGCCCAGCTGTTCGGCGCGCGGTCGGCGGGCGTCTTCGTGGAGCATGCGCCGGTAGGCGTTCATGGCCCCTTGGGTGACGTCCTGACAGCTGACGAAGGCGAACTTCACCGGGCGATCATCGTCGTCCGCCGGCGCCGTCAGGGTGCGGCCGACCCGGCTGGCGTTGCCGGCTTCATCGACGAAACGATACCAGTACTCTCGGGCCGGCTTCAGGCCCGCGGCGAGAAAGCGACAGGTCCAGTCCGTCGCCGCGGTGACCGAAACGTCGCCGCGGGCGACCAGCTTTCGAAACTGGGGATCGCTCGCGACCTCGACCGTCAGCCGGTGGGAAGCGACGCCGCTGTCCGGGGCCCGCCGCGTCCACAGGATCACGCTGTCCGCCTGGGGATCGCCCGAGGCTACACCCTGCGGAAAGAGGTCGCGACGTTCGCCGCGCACGACGGCCTTCGCCTGCGCGGGGTTGCGTCCAAACGCCAGCGCCGCGCCGAGCGCCGCGGCCTGGGCGGCGAAGGCTCGCCGCGACAGTGCAAACTTGTCCATGGTCCACCCCTCCCGAAGGGACGCGCCTGGCGAGGCGTGTCGCTCCACCGCTCCCGCCAGTGTGCGGGACGACGGGAAGGCTCCCGGACGAAGGCCGCAAGTTAACTTTCGTTCAGGCGGCCGGCAGCCCTCCTTCGCCGAGGCTTTGAAGGGCATCCTGCTTCGACTGGAAAAGCGGGACTTGTCCCGCGAAGCCCACGGGGCGAAGCAGGATGGCGGACGGGGTGGAAATGCCCCAAGTCAACGAAATCAAGCCTTTGCGGCGGCTAACCCCTCAAGAGGGGCAAATTGATTTCAAAGGGGAATTTCCGGGGTTGGCTAACCACCCTACCCCGCCCACGAAGCAAAAAGAAACCGCCGCGCCGGGGTCGAGCCGGGACGGCGGTCAGTCTTTTCAGGAAGGCGCGAACCCTCATATCCCAGAATATCACAGAGGGGGCGACGAAGTAAAATCCGAGTTGGCGCGCGCCCTGGTCGAATACGAGTCGGAGGTCGCCCGAATTGCGTTTTGGGAGATTCAGTGCCCGTTTGCTTATGTCGACTTTCGTCATCTTTCCTACATGGGCCTAGATCTATCTCACCGCTCCATGATCCTAAGGGGGTTCACCCACGGTAATTTCAACTACGGTAATTTCAACCATACTTGTTTTGAAAACGCCCTACTAAACCAAGGAAGATTTGAATACTCCCTATTTATTATGGCAGATCTAAAGCGGGCGAATTTGTCCGAATCTAATTTCAATTATTCTAACTTTAGCTGCTCCCATCTCTTTGGAGCACGCGCTCGCGGCGCGAACTTCGCCAACTGCCATTTTGACGCGGCGGCACTTGAATTTGCGGACATGCGTCGGGTGAATTTTCACGGTGCGTGTTTGGACCATGCGCGGTTCGGACATTTCCACAAGCCGTTCGTTCCCTGGGCAGACCTAATGGGCGCTGCCAGAGGGAACGCGGGCATGGTCGACATGGAGGGGGCCAACTTCCGGGGCGCGGTCTTTGGGCCGCTGATCTTTGTGGGGCGAGCGGCTGCAGGGACGCAAATCCGCGAAATGTTCCTTTGGTCTAGCGTTCTAGGCGGCGCCGTTGTGCACATGGGCTCGCTTGGGCTCACGCCGGCCGCCCTTCGCGAATTCACCGATTCCGTTATCGATGATCCCGCGGGCGTGCGGGAAGTGACAGCCTGCCTCGAATTCCTGGAGTCGCTCCACCCCCTCGCTCGAGCTAGGAAGGCCGCGGAACTGGGGGTGCAGCTGTGAACGCTCC
>JACRBD010000342.1 GCA_016234625.1 Caulobacterales bacterium
GCGCGGAGGCCGGAGCCGCTACCGGCGCGGGAGCCGGGGCGGCGGCGGCGGGAGCGGGAGCGGGCGCCGCCCTGGCGGCCGCGGCGCCGGCGGCGACCACGCCCAGCAGGGCGCCGGGCGTCACCGTCTCACCGTCGGCGGCGGCGATCGACTCCAGCACGCCGTCGGACGGCGAGGCCACTTCCAGGCTGACCTTGTCGGTCTCCAGCTCGACGAGGATCTCGTCCTTCCTGACCGCGTCACCCGGCTTCTTCGTCCAGCGGGCCACCGTCGCTTCGGTGACGGATTCGCCCAGGGCGGGGGTCATGATGTCGGCCATCGTGGTGTCTTCTTTCGTTCGTGCAGGCGTGTTCGCGGCGTCAGGCGAAGGCTTCGGCCAGGAAGGTCTCGAGTTCTTTCAGGTGCCGGCTCATCTGGCCGGCGGCGGTGGAGGCGGAAGCCGGGCGACCGACATAGCGGGCGCGCTTGGCCTTGATCGACATGCGCTCAAGGGTCAGCTCCAGCCACGGATCGACGAAGGTCCAGCCGCCCATGTTCTTGGGCTCTTCCTGGCACCAGACCAGCTCGGCGTTGGTGAAGCGGGCCATCACCTGCATCACCGACTTCATCGGCCAGGGATAGAACTGCTCCAGACGCAGGATGTAGACGTCGTCGCGGCCGGCCTTGGCCCGGGCGTCGACCAGATCGAAGTAGACCTTGCCCGAGCAGGCGATGACGCGGGTGATCTTCTCATCGGGCTTGAGGGTGATCCCGCCGACGTCGCAGCCGGCCTCGGCCCCGTCGACCATCACCCGGTGGAAGGACGAGCCCTCAGCGAGGTCGGCCAGGTTGCTGACCGCCTTCTTGTGCCGCAGCAGGCTCTTGGGGGTCATGACCACCAGCGGCTTGCGGAACTCGCGGTGAATCTGCCTGCGCAGGGCGTGGAAGTAGTTGGCCGGGGTCGAGCAGTTGAGCACCTGCATGTTGTCCTCGGCGCAGGACTGCAGGAAGCGCTCGAGCCGGGCGGAGCTGTGCTCCGGGCCCTGGCCCTCGTAGCCGTGCGGCAGCAGCATGACGAGGCCGCTCATCCGCAGCCACTTGCGTTCGCCCGAGGCGATGAACTGGTCGATGACCACCTGGGCGCCGTTCACGAAGTCGCCGAACTGGGCTTCCCACAGGGTCAGGGTGTTGGGGTCGGCCAGGCTGAAGCCGTACTCGAAGCCCAGCACAGCCTCTTCCGACAGGGCCGAGTCGATGACCTCGAAGTTGGCCTGGCCCGGACGCATGTTGTTGAGGAAGGTGTAGTGCTCCTCGGTGGTCTGGTCGATCAGGTCGCAGTGGCGCTGGGTGAAGGTGCCGCGGACGCTGTCCTGGCCGCTGAGCCGCACCGCGATACCCTCGTCGAGCAGGGTGGCGAAGGCCAGGTGCTCTGCCGTGCCCCAGTCGAGGCCCTCGCCGGCGTCGATGGCCGCGCGGCGGCCCTCGATGACCCGTCGGACCGTCTTGTGGGCGTCGATGCGCTCGGGGATCGTCGTGATCGCCCGGCCCAGGTCGACCAGCTTCTGCAGCGGTACGCCGGTCTGGCCGCGGCGATCCTCGTCGCCCGGCAGGGTCAGGCCCGCCCAGGCGCCGTCCAGCCAGTCGGCCTTGTCGGCCTTGTAGACCTTGCCCGCGTCGAACTCGGCGTCGAGGAAGGCGTCGAACTCGGCGATCCAGCCGGCGACATCCGCTTCGGTGGCCACGCCCTCGGCGATCAGCCGGCGGGAATAGAGCTCGCGGGTCGAGGGGTGGTCCTTGATCTTTGCGTACATCAAGGGCTGGGTCATCGTCGGGTCGTCACCCTCGTTGTGACCGAACCGGCGGTAGCAGAACATGTCGACGACCACGTCCTTGCCGAACTTCTGGCGGTATTCGGTGGCCACCTTGGCGGCGTAGACCACGGCCTCGGGATCGTCGCCATTGGCATGGAAGATCGGCGCCTCGACCATCAGCGCCACGTCCGACGGATAGGGGCTGGTGCGCGAATAGCGCGGGTCGGTGGTGAAGCCGATCTGGTTGTTGACGATGAAGTGGATCGTGCCGCCCGTGCGGAAGCCGCGCAGGCCCGACAGGGTGAAGCACTCGGCCACCACCCCCTGGCCCGCGAAGGCCGCGTCGCCGTGCATCAGCAGCGGCAGGACGTGGGTGCGGCCGGCGTCCGGCGTCTCGCGCAGGGTGAAGGCCTGTTTCGCCCGCGCCTTGCCCAGCACCACCGGGTTGACGATCTCGAGGTGCGACGGGTTGGCGGTCAGCGACAGGTGGACGTTGTTGTCGTCGAACGAGCGGTCCGACGAGGCGCCCATGTGGTACTTCACGTCGCCCGAGCCCTCGATGTCCGAAGGCAGGGACGTGCCGCCCTGAAACTCGTGGAAGATGACGTGGTAGGGCTTGCCCATCACGGCGGCCAGGACGTTCAGGCGGCCGCGGTGCGGCATGCCCAGGACGATGTCCTTCACGCCGAGGGCGCCGCCGCGCTTGATGATCTGCTCGAGGGCGGGAATGGCCGCCTCGCCGCCGTCCAGGCCGAAGCGCTTGGTGCCCGGGAACCGGCGGTGGAGGAACTTCTCGAAGCCCTCGGCCTCGATCAGCTTCTTGAGGATCGCCACCTTGCCCTGGGGGGTGAAGGTGATCTCCTTGTCGCGGCCCTCGATGCGCTCCTGCAGCCAGCCCTTCTCCTGCGGATTGGAGATGTGCATGTACTGCACGCCGACCGCGCCGCAGTAGGTGCGACGGACGATGGCGAGGATCTCGCGCAGGGTCGAGGTTTCCAGACCCAGCACATAGTCGAGGAAGATCGGGCGGTCGTAGTCGGCCTCGGTGAAGCCGTAGGTCGTCGGGTCCAGCTCGGTGGCGTCGCCCGGCGGCATGGCGATGCCCAGCGGGTCGAGATTGGCCCGCAGGTGGCCGCGCATCCGGTAGTTCCGGATCATCATGATGGCGCGCAGGGAATCCAGCGTCGCGGATCGTACGTCGGCGGCCGGGGCGGCGGGTGTGCGGGCCTCGATGGTCTTGCCGAGCTTGGCCTCCACCGCCGGCCACAACCCGTCCAGCGCCGACAGCCAGTCGGGCCGCGCGGCGGGGGCCTGGTTACTGGTCCAGGAGGGTTTGGCGGCGGCGGCCTTGATGCCCTCGGCGCGGTCGGTCAGCGAAGCGAAGAAGGCCTGCCAGGAGGCGTCGACCGAAGCCGGATTTTCCGCCCAGCGGGCGTGGAGGTCTTCCACGAAGGCGGCGTTGCCGCCGTACAGGAAGGAGGTTTCGGTCAGAACCTGATTGATGATGCCTGCGTCGTCCGCCATCGGTCTCGCGCCTTCAGCCCTTGGGGGTCAGGGCTGTGTAACTCCGGGGTATATAGTCTCTGTTAACCCCGCGTGGACCCCGCGAAATTCGCGTGGCGGGTGTTTTTTCGGTGCAGTGCGGAAATTGGGCTGATCTCCCTTCCCCCCTCCAGGGGGAAGGGAACAGAGCCTAGCCCTTCAGCACTTCCAGCAGGGTCTCGCCCAGGCGCGCGGGCGAGGGGGAGACGCGGATGCCCGCCGCCTCCATGGCCGCGATCTTGTCCTCGGCGCCGCCCTTGCCGCCCGACACGATGGCGCCGGCGTGGCCCATGTGACGGCCGGGAGGGGCGGTGCGGCCGGCGATGAAGCCGACCATCGGCTTCTTGCGGCCGCGCTTGGCCTCGTCCTTGATGAACTGGGCGGCGTCTTCCTCGGCCGAACCGCCGATTTCGCCGATCATCACGATCGAGGTGGTCTTGGGGTCGGCCAGGAACATCTCCAGCATGTCGATGAATTCGGTGCCCTTGACCGGGTCGCCGCCGATGCCGACCGCGGTGGTCTGGCCGAGGCCTTCCTGGCTGGTCTGGAACACCGCTTCATAGGTCAGCGTGCCCGAGCGCGAGACGATGCCGACATTGCCGGGCGTGAAGATATTGGCCGGCATGATGCCGATCTTGCATTCGCC
>JACRBD010000033.1 GCA_016234625.1 Caulobacterales bacterium
GATCCGCAAGCTGGTCAACAGCGGCACGCCGGTGTTCGGCATCTGCCTCGGCCACCAGATGCTGGCGCTGGCGCTGGGCGCGAAGACCGTGAAGATGGACCAGGGCCACCACGGGGCGAACCACCCGGTCAAGGACCTGACCACCGGCAAGGTCGAGATCGTCTCGATGAACCACGGCTTCACCGTCGACCGGGACAGCCTGCCCGCCCCGGTCACCGAGACCCACGTCAGCCTGTTCGACGGCACCAACGCCGGCCTGGCTCTGGCCGACCGGCCCGTGTTCAGCGTCCAGCACCACCCGGAAGCCTCGCCCGGCCCGACCGACAGCCTCTACCTGTTCGAGCGTTTCGCCGGCCTGATGGACAGGGCGAAGTCGGAGACCGCTTCCGTCGATTGACGGTAGCTGTCCCCGACAGAGACGCTTCGTCAGGGACTGCTACGGGCTATCGCCCGAAGCAGTCCCCCTTCCTACTGATGCCCCGCCACCAGCTGGACCGTGAACGGCCCGGCCTGCCAGGTCTCGCCCACGGCGTGGTTCGAGACCGGGGTGCAGATCGGGTTGGGATATCCCGGAGGCGCCTCGCTGGAGAAGGTCAGACAGACCTGGCTGCCCTTCACTTCCCAGGTCCCGGCCAGCTGCTGCTCACCCTGCACGCCGGTGAAGCTGTGATCGGCTTCGTAGTAGATCTTCGACGTCATGCCGCTGCCGTCGCTGGTGATGGTGGTGTTGCCGAACCGCGAGGCCATGACCTCGTCGCCGGCGAAGGCGGCCGTGGCCGACAGGGCGAGCGCCGCGACGGCGCCCAGAAGAATACGCATGAAGACCTCCCTTGTTTTTTCGTCCCTTGAGCGAGTGGTAGCGGGCGGAGGAAGGTGCGGTCAATCGCGGCGAGCCACGATCTTCGGCCGGCTGTCAGGCGACGCCGGATGTCCACTGAAAGACCTCGTCCAGCGGCTTGCCAAACACCTCGGCGATGCGGAAGGCCGCTTCCAGGGTCGGTGAGTACTTGCCGGCCTCGATGGCGGCGATGGTCTGCCGCGTGACGCCGATCTTCTGGCCGAGCTCGGCCTGGGACATCTCGCCGTTGAGAAAACGCAGCGTGCGGATCTGGTTGGTCAGGGTTCCCGCCATCACGCCGCGCTCCGGCGATAGCTCCAGACGGCGATCCCGTAGTGGAAGGTCTCCGCCAGCACGATCATGAACAGCCCGGCGTTGACGATCGTCCAGCCGTTTTCCGTGAACGGCATCATAACGCCGACCAGGATCATGCCCGTCATCAGGACGTAGTAGGCCACCGTGGTCGAACGGCGCTCGATGGCGCGGTCCCGCTCATCGGCCGGCGCCCGGGCGTCCTCGGGAGAGCGGATCCGGAACCACAGGCGGCCCAGGCCCTGGATCAGCGCGTGGGCGATCGCCACCAGCGCGAGCAGTCGAATCTGGGTCAGGTTCGGCAACAGGTCCGCCGGCGGCGGATTGAAGTGCGCCACCGTGAAATACGGGACGTAGCAGGCCAGCATGGCGACCAGCAGCAGCCAGGCGATTTTCTCTCGATGCGGCATGACCACCCCCTTCGTGTTCGTAAACTTTGACTTATTGTTATAGATACATAACATTGAGTCAACCAGACCGAACGTGAATTTTGTCGCCCGAGGGTCGCGAACCGGGCGGCGATGCGGTTGCGGGACATCGCCAACCCCATGCCCGGATCAAGGGTTGCGCGGCCCCGTGTCCCTCTCTAAACGGGCCCCTTAACCAGCAGTTTGACCGGGGCCGGGCGCGCAGATCTGCGCGACCGCCCTTGTGCGCGAGACGAGCATGCCTAAACGCACCGATATCTCCTCGATCCTGATCATCGGCGCGGGGCCGATCGTCATCGGTCAGGCCTGTGAGTTCGACTATTCCGGCGTCCAGGCCTGCAAGGCGCTACGGGCCGAGGGCTACCGCATCATCCTGGTCAATTCGAACCCGGCCACGATCATGACCGACCCGGACGTGGCGGACGCGACCTACATCGAGCCGATTACCCCGGAGATGGTCGCCAAGATCATCGAAAAGGAACGGCCCGACGCCCTGCTGCCGACCATGGGCGGCCAGACGGCGCTGAACACCGCCCTGTCCCTCGACGCTGACGGCACCCTGGCCAAATGGGGTGTCGAGATGATCGGCGCGAAGGCCGATGTCATCGACAAGGCCGAGGACCGCCAGAAATTCCGCGACGCCATGGACAGGCTGGGCCTCGAAAGCCCGAAGTCCAAGGCCGCCCACAGCCTGGAAGAGGCGCGCGAGGGCCTGGCCTTCGTCGGCCTGCCGGCGATCATCCGGCCCAGCTTCACCCTGGCCGGCACCGGCGGCGGCATCGCCTACAACCTCGAGGAATTCGAGGAGATCGTGCTGCGCGGCCTCGACCTCTCGCCGACCACCGAGGTGCTCATCGAGGAGAGCGTCCTGGGCTGGAAGGAGTTCGAGATGGAGGTGGTCCGCGACAAGGCGGACAACTGCATCATCGTCTGCTCGATCGAGAACATCGACCCGATGGGCGTGCACACCGGCGACAGCATCACTGTCGCCCCGGCCCTGACGCTGACCGACAAAGAGTATCAGCGCATGCGCAAGGGCAGCATCGACGTGCTGCGCGAGATCGGCGTCGAAACCGGCGGCTCCAACGTCCAGTGGGCGATCAACCCGGCGGACGGCCGGATGGTGGTCATCGAGATGAACCCGCGGGTGTCGCGCTCCTCCGCTCTGGCGTCCAAGGCCACCGGCTTCCCGATCGCCAAGGTCGCCGCCCGCCTGGCTGTCGGCTACACCCTGGACGAGCTGGCCAACGACATTACGGGCGGCGCCATGCCGGCCTCATTCGAGCCGAGCATCGACTATGTCGTCACCAAGATCCCCCGGTTCGCCTTCGAGAAGTACCCGGGCGCCGAGCCGCACCTGACCACCTCGATGAAGTCGGTCGGCGAGGTGATGGCCATCGGCCGGACCTTCGCCGAGAGCCTGCAGAAGGCTCTGCGCGGGCTAGAGACCGGCCTCGCCGGGCTGGACGAGATCGCCATCCCCGGCGCCGGGGATCCGGACAACGCCCATGCGGCCGTGCTGCGCGCCCTGGCCATGCCCACGCCCGACCGGCTGCTGGTCATCGCCCAGGCCTTCCGCCATGGCCTGACGGTCGAGGAGATCAACGGCGCCTGTGCCTACGAGCCCTGGTTCCTGCGCCAGATCGCCGAGATCGTCCGCCAGGAGGGAAAGGTCCGCGCCTCCGGCCTGCCGGCCGCCGAAGGCCTGCGCAAGCTGAAGGCCATGGGATTCTCTGACGCCCGTCTGGCGAAGCTGATCGGCCTGACCGAGATGGAGGTCCGCGCCCGCCGCCACGCCATGAACATCCGCCCGGTGTTCAAGCGCATCGACACCTGCGCCGGCGAGTTCGCGGCGACCACGCCCTACATGTACTCGACCTACGAGACCGGCGCGCTGGGCCAGCAGCCTGACTGCGAGTCCGAACCCAGCGACCGCAAGAAGGCGATCATCCTCGGCGGCGGTCCCAACCGCATCGGCCAGGGCATCGAGTTCGACTACTGCTGCTGCCACGCGGCCTTCGCGCTGGACGCCATCGGCATCGAGTCGATCATGGTCAACTGCAACCCCGAGACCGTCTCGACCGACTACGACACCTCCGACCGCCTGTACTTCGAGCCCCTGACGGCCGAGGACGTGCTGGAGCTGATCCACGTCGAGCAGAAGAACGGGACCCTGGCCGGGGTGATCGTCCAGTTCGGCGGCCAGACGCCGCTGAAGCTGGCCCATCCGCTGGAGCAGGCCGGGGTGCCGATTCTGGGCACCAGCCCCGACGCCATCGACCTGGCCGAGGACCGCGAGCGGTTCCAGCAGCTGCTGCATCGCCTCAACATCGCCCAGCCGGTCAACGCCCTGGCCCGCAGCGCCGAGGAATGCTTCACCGCCGCACACCAGGTCGGCTACCCGATCGTTATCCGTCCCTCCTATGTGCTCGGCGGCCGGGGCATGGAGATCGTCCGCGACGACGAGCAGCTGGAGCGCTACGTGCGCACCGCCGTCGAGGTCAGCGGCGCGTCGCCGATCCTGATCGACCAGTACCTCAGCCGCGCCACCGAGGTGGACGTGGACGCCCTGTGCGACGGCAGGGACGTGTTCGTCGCCGGGGTGATGGAGCACATCGAGGAGGCCGGGGTGCACTCGGGCGACAGCGCCTGTTCGATGCCGCCCTTCTCCCTGCGCGCCGAGACCATCGCCGAGCTGAAGCGCCAGACCGTCGAGATGGCCCTGGCCCTGAACGTCCGTGGACTGATGAACGTGCAGTTCGCCATCGAGGAGCCGCACTCCGACGCCCCGCGCATCTTCGTGCTGGAAGTGAACCCGCGCGCCAGCCGCACGGTGCCGTTCGTGGCCAAGACCATCGGCCAGCCGGTGGCGGCCATCGCGGCCAGGATCATGGCCGGCGAGTCGCTGGCCAGCTTCGGCCTGGTCGACAAACCCTATGACCACATCGCGGTGAAGGAGGCGGTCTTTCCATTCGCCCGCTTCGCCGGGGTCGACACGGTGCTGGGCCCGGAAATGCGCTCCACCGGCGAGGTCATGGGCCTGGACTGGAAGCGCCCCGGCGAGACCACCATGGCCCCCGCCTTCGCCCGCGCCTTCGCCAAGAGCCAGCTGGGCGGCGGGGTCAATCTGCCGACCACCGGCACGGCGTTCGTCTCGGTCAAGGACAGCGACAAGGTCTGGATCATCGAACCGGTGCGGCTGCTGCAGGCCGCCGGCTTCAAGGTGCTGACCACCGCCGGCACCGGCGAATGGCTCAAGGGCCAGGGGGTCGAGACCGTCCACGTCCGCAAGGTGCTGGAAGGCCGGCCGCACATCGTCGACGCGATGAAGAACGGCGAGGTCCAGCTGGTGTTCAACACCACCGAGGGCAAACAGTCCCTGTCCGACAGCTTCGAGCTGCGGCGGACGGCCCTGATGATGAAGATCCCCTACTACACCACCTCGGCCGGCGCCCTCGCCGCCGCCCAGGCGATCACCAGCGCCCCGCTGGAGGCCCTTGAGGTCCGGGCGCTGCAGAGCTACTGAGTCGTGGTGCGGGGTGGCCGAGGCCACCCCTAGTCCCTGAAAGTAGTCATCCCGGTTGGAGCCGTCGCGACGGCCGCTCTTCAGGCAGCAGTGCTTGAAACAGCCTCCGGGAGCCGCAGGGGCATAGGTCGTTGCGGCCGAGCTTCTCGATGAGCTCCTTTTCGCCGTGCACGACCCTCAGGCCGCGCTTGACCCGCGTCTCGGACGGATAGCCCTTACGCCGCTTGGAGGTGACCTCGAAAGCAGTCGAGGTCGGTGAGGTCGCGTGACTTGCGCATGGCAGCCTCCTCTGGTTGGAGCCGCGCTCCTATATCAGCGCGCCGCGGGCCGATAGGGTGAGCGGGACACAGAGGAACATAACCGTCATGCCCACGCCTGCCCGCGTCGCCGCCTTTGTCGCCATGGTCGAGGCCGGCCAGTATGTCGAGGCTATCGAAGCCTTCTACGCCGAGGACGCCTCGATGCAGGAGAACCTCGGTCGGACGGTCACCGGCCGGGCGGCCCTTGTCGAGAACGAGAAGGCCGCCCTGCGCCGCAACGACATCGTCGCCCGCAAGGGCTCGACCGTACTGGTCGACGGCGACCATGTGGCCATCCGCTGGGTGTTCGAGATGACCGACGACACCCGCACCACCCGTGTCCTCGACGAGATCGCCTGGCAGCGGTGGGAGGGCGACCGGATCGTCGAGGAGCGGTTCTACTACGACCCCGGGCAGATGCGCTGACGCCCGCCAGCCCGGACCTCAAAAGGGGGGCCTCGTGCCGAGCGGGGCTTGCAAAGGTCCGCCGGATCGGGCCTTGAGACTCCACCATCAACAGGGAGTTTCCCGTGTCCGCGTCACGTTTCGCCACGCTTTCCGCGACCCTCGCCATCACCGCCGCAGCGCTCGTTCCGGCCCCCGCCCTTGCCCTGGACAAGCCTGAGGCCGCCGCGACCTGGGTGGCGCGAAACCGCGCTTTCATCGCCGTTTCCCAGGACCTCGCCAGCAACGGCGCGACCATCCTGGCGGCGCAGAGGGCGGCCTGCCGGGGCCTGATCGGCGAGCACCTGCGCATCGGCGGCATCACGCCGCATTGGGCCACCGGCGCCCAGCGCGACTTCTGCCGGGCGATGGACGGCTTCAACGGCGTCACGTCCGTGAAGAACCCGTGCGGCGATCTCAAATCGGCAGCCGGCAAGTACGAAAAGGCCGTTCCGTTCGGGGACTCCGAGGCGGTCACGGAGACCTCGCGGCAGATGGTCGAGCTCATCGAGATCATTCGACGCGCCGCCAGCCGATCCGGCTTCCGCAAGTGTTGACGCCGCTGGCGACTGGACAGCGGCGCTCCGGACACTAGCCTTGGCCGGTCAGTCCGGAACCCGCGCCATGCTCACCGTCCATCACCTGAACAACTCCCGCTCGCAGCGCGTGCTGTGGCTGCTGGAAGAGCTGGGGCTGCCGTACGAGATCAAACACTACCAGCGGGACGCCAGGACCATGCTGGCGCCGCCCGAGCTGAAGGCGATCCATCCGCTGGGCAAGTCGCCGGTGATCACCGACGGTCCGGCGACCCTGGCCGAGACCGGGGCCATCGTGGAGACCCTCTGCGACGCCTACGGCGGCGGGCGGCTGAAACCGCCGGCGGGGACGGAGGCGCGGCTGCGCTGGCTCTACTGGCTGCACTACGCCGAGGGCTCGGCCATGCCGCCGCTGCTGCTGAAGCTGGTGTTCACCGCCCTGCCTGCCCGGGCGCCGGGGCTGGTGAAGGGTATCGTCAAGGGCATCTCCAACCAGGCCCTGAAGAGCTTCGTCGATCCGCAGCTGACGGCGCACTTCGACTACTGGGAGGCGGAGCTCGGCAAGTCGGAATGGTTCGCCGGGCCTGAGTTCAGCGCCGCCGACATCATGATGAGCTTCCCGGTCGAGGCCGCCGCCGACCGGGCTGGAGCCCTGACCGGCCGGCCCCGGCTGAAGGCGTTCCTTGAGAAGATCCACGCCCGCCCGGCGTACAGGGCTGCGCTGGAGAAGGGCGGACCGTACGCCTACGCGTAGACTTGGTGCGTCCTTCGACACGGCCCTTTGGGCCTGCTCAGGATGACGTGCAGAGGGAGTAGGGAGTAGGGAGTAGTAAAGGATAGGCGCGGCGGCGGCGGCGTGCGCAGGTCGGACTACTCCCTACTCCCTATCCCCTACTCCCCACCTTCGTCATGCTGAGCAGCGCTCGAAGAGCGCGTGTCGAAGCACGCAACCACGCAATGACTGGACGACTCCCAACCTCCCCGTCACCTTATCGCCGATAACAACCAGCCGTGGGAGGCAACAATGGCGGGTCGGGTCGCGGGCAAGGTCGCGTTGGTGACGGGCGGATCGAGCGGTATCGGGCGCGGCTGCGCCGAGCTGCTGGCCAGCGAAGGCGCGACGGTGGTCGTCACCGACCTGCAGGATGACAAGGGCCAGGCGGTCGCCGCGGCCATCGGCGGCCTCTATCTGCACCACGACGTCACCGACGAGGACGCCTGGGCCAGCATCATCGCCGAGATCAACAAGCGCCTCGGCCGGATCGACATCCTGGTCAACAACGCCGGCATCGCCATCGGCGGCCCGGTCACCGACTACAGCCTGGCCGACTGGCGCAAGCAGCAGGCGGTCAATGTCGACGGCGTCTTCCTGGGCGTGAAACACAGCCTGTCGCTGATGCGCAAAGGCGGCGGCGGCAGCATCATCAACATGTCCTCCGTGGCCGGCATGAAGGGCTCGGCCAACATGAGCGCCTACTGCGCCACCAAGGGCGCGGTGCGGCTGTTCACCAAGTCCATCGCCATGGAATGCGCGGCCGCTGGCGATGGGGTGCGGGTCAACTCCGTGCACCCGGGCATCATCGACACGCCGATCTGGGACGGCATCACCAGCACCATCGGCGGCGCCGGGGCCAATGACGGCCCGGCCCGGCCGACCACCGTCGACGACATCGCCGCCCTCGCCGCCCCGCTCGGCTTCAAGGGTCTGCCGGCCGACATTGCCGCCGGGGTGCTCTATCTGGCGTCAGAGGAGTCCCGCTATGTCACCGGGATCGAGCTGGTGATCGACGGGGGCATGATCACGCGCTAAAGCCCCGCCCTCGCAAGCGCGATCCGCCGAAGTGGAAGCCGGGTCGGCGATCAGATCGCGCTCACGAAAGAGATCAAGCCTGCCAGGCATCGCCTGGCAGAGGCGGGCCAGGGGCATATGAAGTACAGGGCGGACATCGACGGGCTGCGCGCGGTCGCGGTGCTGGCGGTGGTCGGTTTCCACGCGCGGGTTCCCTGGCTGACCGGCGGCTTCGCGGGCGTCGATGTGTTCTTCGTCATTTCCGGCTTCCTGATCGCCGGCGTGGTCGCGGAGCGGCAGGTCAGGGGTGACTTCTCCCTGGGCTGGTTCTGGGAGCGGCGGGTCCGGCGCATCTTTCCGGCCCTGATGGCGGTGCTGACAGCGACCACGGCCCTCGCCGCCTGGCTGTTGCTGCCGCGCGATTTCAGCCAGTACGCCCAATCGATGGGCGCGGCCCTGGTCTCCCTGTCCAACGTCTGGTTCTGGGACCATTCGGGCTATTTCGGCGGCGACGACCAGATCCGGCCGCTGCTGCACACCTGGTCGCTGGCGGTGGAGGAGCAGTTCTATCTGGTCTTCCCGCTGCTGATGCTGCTGACCGCCCGGTTCGCGGCCGGGCGGGCGCGGACGGTGCTGGGCCTGCTGGCGGTGGCATCTCTGGCTTTCGGCGTCTGGCAGACCGGCAAACACGCCGAGGCGGCCTTCTACCTGCCCTTCTCCCGGGCGTGGGAGTTGCTGGCCGGGGTGCTTCTGGCCCTGTGGAAGCCGGTGATCCCCTGGCCCGCGGTGCGACACGGCGCGGGCGTGGTTGGTCTGGCCCTGATCGCCATCGCCTGTCTGGTCTTCACCAAGAACACGCCCTGGCCGGGCGTCGCCGCGCTGGTCCCCGTGCTCGGCGCGGTGCTGGTCATCGCCGGCGAGGGCGGGATCGCCGGGCGTCTGCTGGCCACGCGGCCGATGGTCTGGATCGGCCTGCTCTCCTATTCGCTGTACCTCTGGCACTGGCCGCTGTTGACCTTCCAGCGGTTCCTCATGCCCGGCGCCTGGCCGACGACGATCACCGTGCTGGCGGCGATCGGCCTGTCCGCCCTGTCCCTGCGCTTTGTCGAGCGGCCGTTCCGGGGCAGCGCCTTCCTCACCCGTCGCCAGGTGTTCGCGGCCAGCGCCGGGGCGATCCTGATCCTGGGCGCTGTCGCCGGCGTGATCCATTTGGCCAGGGGCTTCCCGCAGCGGTTCGACGCCCGGTCGCTGGCCATGGCCGACTCGCGGCTGGAACGGTCGCGCGGCAGCTATCGCGACGGGACCTGCTTCATCTCCTACCGCTTCGACGCCAGGGACTACCGCAAGGATCTCTGCGACACGGCGGATCCGAAGAAGGCCGACTGGCTGCTGGTCGGCGACAGCCACGCCGCGCACCTGTGGTCGGGCCTGGCGGCGGCCAATCCCGACGTCAACGTCATGCAGGTGACCTCGTCCGGCTGCCAGATCACCCTGACGCGGGGCCCGGCGGAACGGGACGTCTGCGACCGGATGGCGAAGCTGGTCTACGGCGACCTGCTGATCCAGCGTCGACCCGACGGCGTCCTGCTGGCCGGCCGCTGGTGGCCAAAGGATCTGCCGCGCGTCGCCGAGACGCTCGACTGGTTCAAGGCCCACGACATCCCGGTGGTCCTGGTGGGTCCGATCCCGCAATACAGCGACGACCTGACCCGGCTGCTGATCCTGTCCTGGCGGTTCAATGACCCGGGCCTGCCGGCGCGGCGGAGGCTCGACTGGCCCGAGACCGTCGATGGCGACCTGCGCAAGCTCGCGGCGGCGAAGGGCGTGCCCTACGTCTCGCTGTACGATCTGCTCTGCGACGCCCGGGACTGCGCCATGCTGGTCGATCCCGAGACGCCGCTGCAGTGGGACTACGGCCACCTGACGCCGGAGGGATCGCGCCTCGTCGCCGGGCGGATGCGCGAGCGCGGCCTGTTCCCTAGAGGTCCAGCGCCAGCACCCAGTCCAGGTAGTCGTTGACCCCGACGTGGAACAGCCGGGTCCCGACCTGGCGGAACCCGCTCTTGCCGTAGAAGGCGTTGGCCCGCGCGTTCTTGCTGTAGACGGCCAGCAACAGCCGTTTGACGCCGGCCGCCCGGGCCGCGTCAATAGCCGTCCGCATCAGCCTGGGGCCGAGGCCCTGGCCGTGAAACCGGTGCAGGGCGTAGATCCGGGTCAGCTCCATGTCGCCCGGACCGGTCTCCACCGGCAGATCGGGCGGACCCATCAGCATGAAGCCCACCGGCGCCTCGCCCGGGTCGAGGGTCGCCAGGAACAGCCGGCGCGACGGGTCGGCCAGCAGGGCGGCGTAGGCGGCCGGCGCGTGGGTCGTGCCGCAATGGGCCACCAGATCGTCGCCATCGACGATGCCCGCGTAGGTCTCGATGAAGGTCGCCGCCGCCACGATGGACAGACGCTCGGCGTCGGCGGGGGTGCAGGGTCGGATGGTGATCTCGCTCATGCGGGGGTTCTATCCGGCCAGCAGCAGGGCCGCACCCCCCGCGATGGCCAGGGTCCCCATGATCCGTCCCGGCGTCAGCCGCTCCTTGAGGAAAAACACCGCGATCGCCACCCCGAACAGGATCGAGGTCTCGCGCAGGGCCGCCAGCCGGGGCGTGTCGCCGAGGCGATAGGCCCACAGCGCCAGGCCGTAGGTAACGATGCTCAGGGCCCCGGCGATCAGGCCGGGCTTCCACTCCTCGCGCGCCGCCAGGATGAACCGGGGGCCCCGCCAGAGGGCGAACAGCAGGCCGATGCCGCCGCCCAGCGTCAGATAGACCCATGCGATGTAGCTTAAGGCATTGGGCGCGGCGCGCACGCCCTGGGCGTCGATGACGGTGTAGAGGGCGATGGTCACCCCGGTCGCCGCCGCCCAGCCCAGCGCCCGGCGGTCCACCTGACGGCCCAGCCCGACGGCCATCACGCCGCAGTACACCAGTCCGATGCCGCCGGCCACCAGGGCCGTGATCGGCTCGGCGAACAGACCGACCGCCACCACGGCCGCGAGGGCGGGGGCGACCCCGCGCGAGATCGGATAGGCCACCGACATGTCGGCACGCTCGAACGCCTTGATCAGGCAGACCAGATAGACCAGATGCGTCGCCCAGCTGCCCGCCAGCCAGCCCCAGGCCCCGTGCGGCAGCGGCAGGAAGAAGGCCGCCGGCAGCATCAGCAGGGCCGAAAAGCCGTCGATCAGCGCCCGGCTGGACATCTTGTCCTTGCCGGACTTGAGGATGGCGTTGACAACCGCGTGCGTCATCCCCGAGGCGATCATCATCAGCGCGGCGGTCTGGGCGACGGTCATGACCCAGTCGTGACAGGCTTCCCCGGCGGCGCGCAACCGCCGCCTGAACGGTTAACCACGATGCTCATCCGGCGGGTGAAGCCGCGTGCGACAGACCTGGCCCCGCCCTAGCGTCGGGGTCGGGGAGTCGCGTCATGGTCTCGTTGATCATTTCCGTCGCATCGGTGTTTTCGGTCCTGCTGCTGGGGTTCTGCGTCTGGCTGACCCGGGCCAGCTACTGGCGGACGGCCGCCGCCTTGATGGGCGGCCTCTGCGCCGCCGCGGTCCGTTTCGGCCTGGACATGGTCGCCTACCGCTTCGACTGGTGGACCTTCGGCGACACCCCGTACGCCCCGATTATCACCTATGTGCCCGTGGTGTTCTGGTTTGGCGCGGGCCTGGGCCTGGTCGGGTGGCGGATGATCCGCAACTGGGGCGCGGCCGGCGAGATCGCCTTTTTCATCGGCTTTGTGGCGCTGGGCGTGCTGCGCGACGTGGTGCTGGCCATCGGCATCGGCCCCCTGACCATCGACGCCCAGGGTCTGCCGCTGATTATCGCCGGCGTCGGCTGGCTGGTCATGGCGGTGCTGGTGCAGGTGATGATGCAGCTCCTGGTCGGGCCGGTCGACAGCGACAGGCTGGCGCCCGAGCGCTTCCCCCAGCTGGACGATGGCGAAACCGCCATGTGGAACAACACCGTCCAGTCCGAGCGCGATCCGTTCAGCTTTCAGGGCTAGATCGCCCGTCAGGTGACGCCAGCCGGAGCGATTGGCGACTCGGGCCGAAGGTATCCCCGAGACGACGAAGCCCCGCCTTTACTGAGACTCCAGCGCCGAACTCTTGCCATCAGGGTCCAGCGACTCCGCTGCATCGCAGCATCGGGCTTGTCTTTCCGGACTTGCCGGACTAGTCTTCACGCCCCCGGACGTCTGCGCCCGCGGCCGGCTATCAACACCTCCCCAGGGCGAACCCGAGCTAATCTCCGAATGGAAAAAGTGCCGATGACCGCCGGGGGCTACACCGCCCTCGACGAAGAACTCAAGCGTTTGAAGACGCTGGAACGTCCGAGTGTGATCGCGGCGATCAGCGAAGCGCGGGCTCATGGCGACCTCAGCGAGAACGCCGAATACCACGCCGCCAAGGAACGTCAGGGCTGGATCGAAGGCCGCATCGCCGAGATCGAGGACAAGATCGCGCGCGCGCAGATCATCGACGTCTCCCGCCTGTCCGGTTCGCACGTCAAGTTCGGCGCCACCGTCACGGTGGTCGACGAGGACACCGAGGACGAGGGGCGCTACCAGATCGTCGGCGAGCACGAGGCCGACGTGAAGCAGGGTCGTATCTCGCTCTCCTCGCCGCTGTCGCGGGCGATGATCGGCAAGGAAGTGGGCGAGGTCGTCGAGGTGAACACCCCGGGCGGCGTGAAGGCCTACGAAATCCTCAAGGTCGAGTGGGTCTAGGGCCCACTCCGCCATTCTCCCGCCGTCTTCCTCGCGCTTGTCACGGGGTCTGCCCTTGGGTCGGTTTTCATCCGACCCCGGGGGACCCAGGCACACTCATGTCGACGGTGTTCATGGGGCGTCAGGACAAGCCCGACGATGACGGATATTGAGTGGTCGTGGCCAAGAAACCTGCTCCCCCTCCCCTGACCATCTGGGCCGTGTCCGACGGGCGCGCGGGCATCGAGGCCCAGGCCGTCGGCCTGGCCGAAGCGGTGGCGCGCCAGCGCAAGGCCAAGGTGGTCGTCAAGCGGATCGGCTGGACCGGCCGCGTCGGCCGTCTGCCCTGGTGGCTGAACCTGTTCCCTCGCCGCTGGCTGACTCCCGAAAGCGAATTTGCCGCCCCCTGGCCAGACCTGGTGGTCGCCGCCGGCCGCGCCACCCTGCCCCTGTCGATCCGCCTGCGCCGCTGGACCGGCGGCAAGACCTATGTGGTCCAGATCCAGGACCCCCGCGCGCCGGCCCAGCTGTTCGACCTGGTCGTGCCGCCCAACCACGACCGGCTCAAGGGCGACAACATCCTCTCGATCATCGGCGCCCCGCACCGGGTGACGGCGAAGAAGCTGGCCGACGAATACCGGCGCTTCGCCGCCGCCATCGATCCCCTGCCCCATCCCCGCGCGGCGGTGCTGATCGGCGGTCGATCGCGGGCCTTCGACCTGACGCCCGAGCGGGCCTCCGCCATGGCCCAGGAAATCCAGCTGGCGCTTGAGCAGGAGGGCGGCTCGCTGCTGATGACCTTCTCCCGCCGCACCCCGCCCCAGGCCCGCGCCCTGCTGACCGCCCGGCTTAAGCACCTGCCCGGGATCATCAGGGCGGGCGAGGGCGACCACCCCTACGTAGCCTTCCACGCCGGCGCGGACTACGTCCTGGTCACCGAGGACTCGGCCAACATGGCCACCGAGGCGGCCGGCACCGGCAAGCCGGTGTTCATCCTCAAGATGGACGGCCAGAGCCTGAAGTTCCGCCTGTTCCACGAGGAGCTCGAACGCCACGGCGCCGCCCGCCCCTTCGGCGGGGCTTTCCACGGCTGGACCTACGAGCCCCTGGCCGAGACCGACCGGGCGGCGACGGAAATCCTCAAGCGCATGGACGCGAAGCGCGACGCGACCTAGCGTCGGCGGCCATGATCCTCGCCATCCTCCAGGCCCGCATGAGCTCCACCCGCCTGCCGGGCAAGGTGCTGGCGCCGCTGGCGGGCGCGCCGATGATCGTGCGACAGATCGAGCGGGTGGCCCGCGCCCGGCGGATCGACAAGCTGGTGGTGGCCACCAGTCTCAATCCAGGCGACGACGCCATCGAGAAGACCGTCCGCAAGGAGGGCATCGCCGTCCATCGCGGCTCGCTGCACGATGTGCTGGCGCGGTTCATCGGGGCGCTGGACGAGCACGGCCCCGCCGACCACGTCGTGCGCCTGACCGCCGACTGCCCCCTGGCCGATCCGTTCGTCATCGACGAGACCATCGAGACGCATCTGGAAACCGGCGCCGACTACAGCAGCAACACCCCGCCGCACCGCACCTTTCCCAAAGGCCTGGATGTGGAGGTGATGACCGCCGCTACCCTGCGCCGCGCCGCCGCCGAGGCGACGACGCCGCAGGAGCACGAGCACGTCACCTGGGGCATCTGGAACAACCCGGACCGTTATCGCCTGGCCTTCCATTCCCAGCCGGCCGACGAGGGCGAGGTCCGCTGGACCGTCGATCGGCCCGACGACTACGCCTTCATGGCGGCGGTCTACGACGCGCTCTACAAGACGGACCGGGCCTTCACCTCCGACGCCGTGCGCAAGTTCGTGCGGTCACGCTCCGACCTCGCCCACTACGGCGGAGACCGCCGCATATGACTACCCCGGCCGTTACCCTGCGCGACCTGACCAGTGACGACAGCGACCGCATCCTGGCCTGGCGCAACAGCGAGGCGGTGCGCTCTTTCATGTACACCGACCACCTGATCAGCCCGGAAGAGCACGCCCGCTGGTTCGCCGGCATCCCGGGCGATCCCCGGCGGCGCTACTGGATCATCGAGATGGACGGCAAGCCGGTGGGCCTGGCCAACCTCTACGACATCGACCGCCGCCACGGCCGCTGCGCCTGGGCCTACTACCTGGCCGACCCGTCGACCCGCGGCCTGGGGCTGGGCAGCTATGTCGAGTTCTGGATGATCGAGCAGGTGTTCGGCGAGCAGGGCCTGACCAAGCTGTGGTGCGAGGTGCTGGCCAGCAACGAGGCGGTCTGGAAGCTGCACGAGCGCCACGGCTTCGTGCAGGAAGCGCGGTTCCGCCGGCACATCGTCAAGGACGGGGTGGGGGTGGATGTGCTGGGCCTCGGCCTGCTGGCCGAGGACTGGGCGGAGCGGCGCGGTGAGATGGCGGCCAGGCTGGCGGAGAAGGGGTTTTCTCTCCCCATTTAGCACCGTCATGGCCCGAACAAGTCGGGCCATGACGGCGTTTTGGAGCTACGGCTGGAGCAAGCCCAGCAGCGCCTCCGCAACCCGGTCCGCGCCGAGCCCGTCGCAAATCTCCGCCGACCGGGCCGACAGCCCAGCCCTCAGCGCATCGTCGGCGACCAGCCGCCTCACCGCCTCGGCCAGCCGCTCCTCCAACCCCGGCCAGCGCGCGTCCAGCGCGAGCGTCGCCCCGGCCTCATCCAGCTTCATCGCCATGTCGCGCTGGTTGTCGGCAAGGATCAGGGTCGCGGTCGGCAAACCCAGGCAGGCCCGTTCCCAGACGCTCGACCCGCCGGCGCCGACGCAGACATCCGCCCGTGTGATCAGGCCGGCCATGTCGTCGCTGTCGATGTGCAGCATGACGCGGCCCGCGTCCGCCAATACCGTCAACCCGGGCAGGCTGGGCGCCCCAGCGCCGACCACCACGTCCAGGGCCAGACCGCTGTCCGCCAGCGCCGCCGCCACCCGGCTGGTGATCCCGCCCACGTCGGTCAGGCCCAGCGACACCAGGCAGCGTCGCGCCGGTTCGCCGCGCCGCGCCAAAGCCACCGCCCGCGCCGCCGCGAATTCCGGCCGCACAAGGGCGTAGGCCGGCCCCGCCAGCACCACCGGCGCGCCATAGTCCGCTTCCGATCGACCGAACGAGGGGTCCAGCACAAGGTCGGTGTCATGCGGCCGGGCCAGGTCGTCGATCACCGCCAGCCGCGTGGCTCGCTCGCGCCAGGTCGCCTCCATGGCCGGGGCCATCCGATAGGAGTCCAGCACCACCAGATCGGCCGCCGCGGCCTCGTCGGCCAGCGGCATGTCCGGCGCATAGCGGCCGAGAATGTCGGCGGCGTCGGGCGTGCGGACGAAGGCGCAGGCCGCGCCCCGCGCCGTCAGCGCCCCCGCCAGCGTCAGGCAGCGCATCACATGGCCGCCGCCCACGCCGGGGCCGGCGTCGCAGACGAACAGGATGCGCGGTGACGTCATGGCTCACGTTTGGCCTGAGTCGGGCCAATCCGCCGCCTCCACTGGCGAACGCCGGTCCTCCGTCCCATATGGTCCTCAAAGCGAACGCACTTGCGCGCACTGGGGGCGTCCATGGCCGTCGAGAAGAAATCCGTCGTCGTCACCGGCGTCTCCACCGGCATCGGCTGGGGCGCGACCAAGGTCCTCGTCGCCAATGGCTTCCACGTCTTCGGCAGCGTGCGCAAGCCGGCCGACGGCGAGCGGCTCAAGGCCGAGTTCGGCGACGCCTTCACGCCGCTGCTGTTCGACGTCACCGACGAGGCCGCCGTCCGCGCCGGCGCCCGGCAGGTGGAGGCGGCCCTCGGCGGCAGGACGCTCGCGGGCCTGGTCAACAACGCCGGCATCGCCGTCGCAGGGCCGCTGCTGCATCTGCCCATCGAGGCCTTCCGCCGCCAGATGGAGGTCAACGTCACCGCCATGGTCACGGTGACCCAGGCCTTCGCCCCGCTGCTCGGCGCCGAGAGCCCGGCGCGCCAGGACCCCGGCCGGATCGTCAACATCTCCTCGGTCGGCGGCAAGACCGCCACCCCCTTCATGGCCCCCTACTGCGCCTCGAAATTCGCGGTGGAAGGGCTGTCGGAATCCCTGCGTCGCGAGTTGCTGCCCTACGGCGTCGACGTGATCATCATCGCCCCCGGCGCCGTGGCGACGCCGATCTGGGGCAAGGCCGACGAGCTGGACATCACCGCCTACGCCAACACCGCCTTTGCCGGCCCGCTGGCCCGGCTGTTCGCCTACATGCAGGGCCTCGGCAAGTCCGGACTGCCGCCCGAGCGCATCGGCGACGCCATCCACACCGCCCTGACCACGGCCAAACCCAAGGTCCGCTACACCATCTCGCCGGACCCGTTCCAGACCTTCATGTCGGAGAATGTACTGTCCAAGCGCGGCCTGGACCAGATCGTCGGCAAGCGGCTTGGGCTGTTGCCGGAGTAACCAATTCCAACCTACTCCACCATCGACCAATCCAGAGGCTCGCCGAAGGCCAGGTCGCGGCTGGCGGTTCGGCCAAGCACCTTGTCCAGCTCCGCCGGCGGCAGGCCGTTGCCGGGTCGCACCGAGCGGACGTTAGTTCTGGTCAGCACCTCGCCGGCCTTCACTGGCGCGGTGACATACAGGGACCGCCGGAACTGGCGGTTGGCCTTTTCCGAACCCAGCACGTCGTAGTGCGCCTTGCCCAGCGCCGCCCAGGCGTCATGGCAGTCACGGACTAGGGCGGTGAACTCGGCCGGCTCGAGGCTGAAGGCCGCGTCCGGCCCGCCGTCGGACCTCGCCAGGGTGAAGTGTTTCTCGATCACGCAGGCGCCCAGCGCCACGGCCGCCACCGCCGTCGCCGTGCCCGGCGTGTGGTCCGACAGCCCGACCGCCACGCCCAGCCGCGCGACCATGTCAGGGATGGTCCGCACATTGGCGTCCTCGAAGGTCGCCGGATAGCTGGACACGCAGTGGAGCATGACCACGCCGGACGCCCCACCGGCCAGGGCCGCGTCGCGGGCGGCCTCC
>JACRBD010000344.1 GCA_016234625.1 Caulobacterales bacterium
GAGACCCTGCCGGCCCGCTCGGAAGCGTTCGAGGCCTCCAGGGCCGCCAGCCCGGCCCTGGCCCGGTTCGCGCGCAACAACGTCAAGCCGCACAAGAAGAGCGGCTACGCCATCGTCGAGATCTCGCTGAAGGCGCACCACGCCACACCGGGCGACGCTTCCTGTGACCAGATGGACCTGGTGGCCGACCTGGCCGAGCGCTACAGCCTCGACGACGTGCGGGTGACCCACGAGCAGAACCTGGTCCTGCCGCATGTAAAGCTGGACGACCTGCCGACGGTGCACGCGGCGCTCGAGGCGGCGGGCCTGGCCACGCCGAACATCGGCCTGATCAGCGACATCATCGCCTGCCCGGGCCTGGACTACTGCGCCCTGGCCAACGCCCGGGCCATCCCGATCGCCCAGTCGATCGCCCAGCGGTTCGAGGACGCCGACCGGGCCGAGCTGATCGGCGAGCTGAAGATCAAGATCAGCGGCTGCATCAACGCCTGCGGCCACCACCATGTGGGCAACATCGGCATCCTCGGCGTCGACAAGAAGGGCGAGGAATTCTACCAGCTCAGCCTTGGCGGCTCGGGCCAGGAGGACGCCTCCCTGGCGCAGATCCTCGGCCCCGGCATGTCGGCCGACAAGGTGCCGGACGCCATCGAGGCCCTGGTCGATACCTACCTCTCCATCCGCGACGGTGAGGAGCGCTTCCTCGACACCGTCCGCCGCGTGGGCATGACCCCCTTCAAGGAGGCCGTTTATGCCGACGCTCATTAAGCTCGAGGGCGGCCGGTACGCTGCGGTCGAGGACCGCTTCACCGACGTCGCCGACGAGGACGCCATTCCCGCCGGGCCGGTGATCCTGTCCCTGACCCGTTTCCAGGCCGAGGGCGACGCGCTGGTCAGCGCCGGTCGCGCCGTCGGGGTGCGGGTGCAGGCGGACGAGGCGGTCGAGGACCTGGCGTACGACCTGCCCAGGCTGGCGCTGGTGGCGGTGGTCTTCCCCAAATACGCGGACGGTCGTGGCTACAGCTCCGCCGCCCTGCTGCGGCAGCGCTTCGGCTATGCCGGAGAGGTGAGGGCCGTGGGCGATGTGCTGCGCGAACAGGCGGGCTTCATGGTCCGCTGCGGTATGGACGCGTTCGCGCCTTCCGATGGGTCGACGGCGGAAGATTGGGCCGCCGCCGCCGGCCGATTCCGTCATGTCTACCAGCGCGCGGTCGACGCCCGCCCGCCGGTCTTCGAGGAGCGAGGCTGATGGCCTTCGATCAACTCGAGCGGTCCCCCTCGCTGGCGGCCCGCCTGGACGCCGAACTGCGCGCGGCCCATCCGCGCACGGTCATCGAGGCCGCCTACGCTGAATTCGGGCCGAAGCTGGCCCTGGTCTCGTCCTTCGGGGCGGAGTCGGCGGTGCTGCTGCACCTGGCCAGCCAGGTCAGCAAGGACATCCCGGTGCTGTTCCTCGACACCGGCATGCTGTTCGGCCAGACGCTCGACTACCGCAAGCAGCTGGCCGCCCAACTCGGGCTGACCGACGTGCGGGACCTGCGCCCGCGGTTCGCCGACATCGCCGTGACCGACCCCAATGCCGACTTGTGGAAGACCGACACCGACGCCTGCTGCGAGATTCGCAAGGTCATCCCGCTGGACAAGGCCCTGGGCGGCTTCGACGCCTGGCTGACCGGCCGCAAGCGCTTCCACGGCGGCGACCGCCTGCGCCTGTCGGTGGTCGAGGAGGCGGAGCATCAACTCAAGTTCAACCCCCTGGCCAACTGGGGCAAGGACGACCTGGACAGCTACATCGCCGAATATGACCTGCCGGCCCATCCGCTGGTCGCCCAGGGCTTCCCCTCGATCGGCTGCTGGCCGTGCACCAAGCCGGTGGAGGCGGGCGAGGACATCCGCGCCGGCCGCTGGGCCGGCCAGGACAAGACCGAGTGCGGCATCCACGTCGCCCGCGCCCCGTCGCCGCCGAACGTCGGCGGGGATATCTAGTCAGGTCTGATCGGGAACGTCGTAGATGGCCGGACCCTTCGATCCACCGGCCGACAGGCTCCGCACCGCCAGCATGAAGTCATTCGACTCCGGCACGGCGAAATGGGCCTTTAGCGCGGCGCGGTCGGCCCAGCGCTCGAAGAAGAACAGCCGCAGGCCGTTCTCGCTGTCGATGTACAGGTCGTGGCCGAGGCAGCCGGGTTCGGTGCGGGAGCGGCGCGAATGGGCCTGGCCGATGGCGATCAGCTCTTCGAGGGTCTCGGGCCGGGCGAGGATTTCGCCGGTGACGATGACCACCTCAGCGGGCCGCGATCTGGCGATCGGCCCGGGGACAGCCTTCGAAGGTGCCTGCCTTGACCACGGAAACGGTGCGCAGGTTCAGCTTCATCATCGGGGCCATCGAACCGCGGCCCGAGCCGGTGAACAGGTCGATGCGATTGCCCTTGATCGCGCCGCCGACGTCGGAGGCGTACCAGTAGCCGTCATGCAGGCCGCCGTCGGGCATCGGCATGCCGACGGTTTCCTTGATGAACAGGATGGAGCGGCGGGGGACCAGGGTGCGGTCCGTGGCGGCCGTGCGCATGGCCACCGTGGGGCAGCCGAGCGAGTCGCGACCGCCGACGCCAGGCGCTCCGCCATGATAGAGGGTGGCCTTGAGCACCCAGTCGGGAACGACGTCGGGCGCGGCCCGGGCGGAGTCCTCAAGGGCGTCCTGAATCAGGTCAGCGATCGGATCGACCGCCGACTGCGCGAACGCGGGCGGGGTGAACATCACCAGACCCAGCGCGGCGAGGCATGGCAGGATGCGTTTCAAACGCGCCCCCCTGTTTGTTTCTCGGAGCCGCTGTCTATCCGCCATCGCCGCGCGAAACAACCCAACGCGATCAACCCATAGGAGAACTGGACAATGCTCACGGTCTACGGCGACAGCATCTCGGGCAACTGTCTGAAGGTCAAATGGACGGCGGAAAAGCTCGCGATTCCATACCGTTGGCGCGAGCTGGACGTGCTCAAGGCGGAGACCCGCACCGCCGATTTCCTGGCCCTGAATCCGGCCGGCCAGGTGCCGCTGGTTATCCTGCCGGACGGCCGGGCGCTGGCTCAATCCAACGCCATCATCGTCCATCTGGCCGAGGGCTCGGCGCTGATTCCCGCCGATCCCTACGACCGGGCCAAGATGTTCGAGTGGCTGTTCTGGGAGCAGTACAGCCACGAGCCCTATGTCGCCGTGGCCCGCTTCCAGATGGCCTATCTGGGCAAGCCGAAGCACGAGCTGGACGGCAAGCTCGTCGAGCGCGGCAACGCGGCGCTGCGGCGGCTGGAGGATGGGCTGGAGGACACGCAATTCCTCGTCGGCGACGCGGTCAGCCTCGCCGATGTCGCATTGGTCGCCTATACCCGGGTGGCGCACGAAGGCGGGTTCGACCTGGCGGACTTTCCGCGGGTCCAGGCCTGGGTGGCGCGCGTTGAGGCCGCGCTCGGGATCGCCTAGAGCTGGACCTCGCTGTTTCGAGGACCGTCCATGCGCCCTGTCGCCCGTCTCGCCATCTTCGCCGCCGCCGCGGCGCTCGCCCTGACCCCGGTGGTCGCCGCCTCCTGGGGCAATACCGGCCACCGGATCATCGGCGGCCTGGCCATCGAGGCTCTGCCCGAGGAGGTGCCCGCCTTCCTGCGCGGCAAGCAGGCCATGGCCGACATGGGCGAGCTGGCCCGCGAACCAGACAGGTCCAAGGGCTCGGGCCGGATTCATGACAGCAACCGCGACCCGGCCCACTACATCGACATCGATGACGCCGGGAAGGTGATGGGTGGGCCGTTGTTCGCCGACATGGCGCCGACCCGGGCCGAGTACGAGGCCTCCCTGCAGGCGGCCAGGACCGACAGCTGGAAGGCCGGCTACCTGCAGTATTCGATCGCCGACGCTTACCAGCAGCTGGTGAAGGACTTCGCCTACTGGCGGGTCGATACCGCCATGATCAAGCGCGCCAAGGGCGCCCGGAAGGCCTGGTACAAGCGCGACCGGGCCCGCCGGGAGGAACTGCTGTGGGCCAATCTCGGCAACCTCGCCCACTACGTCGGCGACGGCAGCCAGCCGCTGCACACCTCGGTCCACCACAACGGCTGGGGCGACTATCCCAACCCGGAGGGATACTCGACCGAGCGGCTGCATGTGCCGTGGGAGGGGCCCTATGTGATGGGCGCCGTGACGCCGGAGATGGCCCGCGCGGCAATGACGCCCTTCAAGTCGTGCGGCTGCCCGGTCGAGAAGCGGGCGGTGGCCTATCTCACCGTGACCAACGGCTTCGTCATTCCCTTCTACCGGATGTGGAAGGATGGCCGCTTCAAGCCCGGCGACACCGAGGGCGCCGCCTTCGCCGCCGCCCGCGTCGGGGCCGGGGCTTCGGAGCTGCGGGACCTGATTGTCGAGGCCTGGCGGGCCAGCGCTTCGAGCAAGGTCGGCTGGCCGGAGGTCAGCGTCACCGACGTTGAGTCCGGCAAGGCCGATCCCTGGGTGGCCATGCTCGGCAAGGACTGATGCCGCAATTCGGCGAGCCGCTGCCGGGAAGGGTCCACCGCGACCGGCCGGCCGCCTTCGGCATCGCGGCGCGCGAAGGCCTTATCGCCCTGGCGCGGGTCAGTCCGGACGATGGCGCGGCCTATCTCGATCTGCCCGGCGGCGCCATCGACCCCGGCGAGGACGAGGTCCAGGCCCTGGTCCGCGAGTTCGGCGAGGAGACCGGCCTGGTGGTGATCGCCGGCCGGCGGATCACCGGCATCCGTCAGTATTTCGTCCTCACCGGCGACGAACCGGTGAACAACATCGCCGGGGTCTACGCTGTCGAGGTGACAGGGGAGAACGGAGCGCTCAAGATCGAGGCCGACCACGCCCTGGTGTGGCTCGATCCGGCGGAAGCGATCCGCCGGCTGCGGCACGACGGCCACGCCTGGGCCGTGGCCAAATGGATGCGGGACCCGAAATGACCTCCTTCTATGACCGCCACATCATGCCTCGCCTGATCGGCTGCGCCTGCGCCAGCAAGCCGATCATGAAACAGCGGGTGAAGGTCGTGCCCAAGGCCTCCGGCAAGGTGCTGGAGCTCGGCATTGGCGGCGGCCTGAACCTGCAATTCTACGACCCCGCAAAGGTCGAGAGCGTCTCGGGCGTCGATCCTTCCGCCGAGCTGCGCGCAGCGGCCATGACCGCCGAGCGGCCCGAGGGTTTGAAGGTCGAGATCCAGAAAGGGACCGCCGAAGCTCTGCCGTTCGACTCCGGCAGCTTCGACTGCGTGGTCTGTACCTTCACCCTCTGCTCGGTGCGGTCGCCGCGGGAAGCCCTGGCCGAGGCGAAGCGGGTGCTCAAGCCCGGCGGGCATTTCCTGTACTGCGAGCACGGCCTGGCGCCCGACGCCGGGGTGGCCAAATGGCAGGAGCGGCTGGAGCCGATGTGGAAGGCCATCGCCGGCGGCTGCCATCTGACCCGGCCGGTCACC